>NZ_JBEZDY010000005.1:0-187753 GCF_040648555.1 Actinoplanes sp. NPDC049118 | reverse complement strand
GCCTGGTTACGGTGCTCAGCCTGGTTACGGTGCTCAGCCTGGTTACGGTGCTCAGCCTGGTTACGGTGCTCAGCCTGGTTACGGTGCTCAGCCTGGTTACGGTGCTCAGCCTGGTTACGGTGCTCAGCCTGGTTACGGTGCTCAGCCTGGCTACGGTGCTCAGCCCGGTTACGGTGCTCAGCCCGGTTACGGTGCTCCCGGGCAGAGGCAGCCTGGCGACGCAGTCCCGACCGCTGGCCAGCCGGGCTACGGCGCTGGCGGTTACGGCCAGCCGGGTTACGGCCAGCCGGGTTACGGCCAGCCGGGTTACGGCCAGCCGGGTTACGGCCAGCCGGGTTACGGCCAGCCGGGTTATGGCGTACCGAATCCGGACACCTCCGGCTACGGCCACGGTGAGAGTCCCGGTCCCGGCTACGGCGTACCGGCCACCGGTCACATCCGGCCCGGCTTCGCACACGGCCAGGCGCCCGGCGACAGCCCGGCGTCCGGCGCCGGAACCCCCGGACCCGGCCGGCCGGCCGGTGACGCCCTCCCGGCCTCCGGCGATCCGACCGCCGGGTGGGGCCCGGCCGCCGGCCACAACTACGGCGGGACCCGGGCCGCCGGGGACGCGCCGATCCGGCCCGCCGCTCCCGGCGAAGCGTGGGTCGACTACACCCGCGAGGGGTACGACGCCGCGAACCGGCCCGAGCCCGAGCCCGACTACCGCCGGCAGAGCCCCGGCGAGCAGCGGACGACCGATCCCGGCACCGCCGACGGGGCGCCGCGCGGAGACTGACGCGACGTCCGCTGTGGACGTACCGGAAAATCGGTTTGGCGGGGGTGTCGGGGGGGTTTAGCCTGACGGCTCCGAGTGCCCGTCCGAACAGCGAAGTGGGTTGATGCGTGATGCCGCGGTCGAGTGTGCCGGTCCGGACCGACCGGCCTCAGGCGTCCCCACTTCGATCTTCGGACTTCAGGAGCACCTGCAGTGGACCTTCCGCGTCAGCACACCATCCGCGAGGGCGATCTTCGGATCTGTAACCCGTTCACGCCCGAGAAGCTCGCCACCCTCGGCGAGGTCATCAAGCTCCGCGCCGGCGACACCCTGCTCGACCTCGCCAGCGGCCGCGGCGAAATGCTCTGCACGTGGGCCCGCGACCACGGCGTCTCCGGCACCGGCGTGGACATCAGCACCGTCGCCACGGACCGGGCGCGGCGCCGCGCCGCCGAACTGGGCGTCGCCGACCGGGTCGAGTTCCGGCACGGCGACGCCGGGGAGTACGTCGCCGACACGCCGGTCGACGTCGCCGCCTGCATCGGGGCGACCTGGATCGGCGACGGGGTGCCCGGCACCCTCGCCCTGCTCGAGCGCAGCCTGCGCCCGGGCGGCATGCTGCTCGTCGGCGAGCCGTTCTGGCGGCGTGAGCCGCCGAGCCGGGAGGCCGTCGAGGCCTGCCACGCGCAGAGCCGGGACGACTGGCGGGACCTGCCCGGTCTCGTCAGCCTGTTCCGGGAGTCGGGCTGGGACCTGGTCGAGATGATCCTGGCCGACCAGGACAGCTGGGACCGGTACGCGGCCGCTCACTGGCTCAACATCCGCCGGTGGCTCGACGCCAACCCGGACGACGAACTCGCGCCCGCGTTCCGGGCCGAGCTGGTCCGCGATCCGCTCGACTACGTGCGCTACCGGCGCGAATACCTCGGCTGGGGGGTGTTCGCGCTGCTCCGGTCGTAGCTACAGGTACAGGCCGGTCCCGTCCGCCTCGACGCGGGTCGCCGCAACGGCGTGCACGTCGCGTTCGCGCAACAGCACGTACTCCTTGCCGTGCAGCTCCACCTCGGCGCGGTCCTCCGGGTCGAACAGCACCCGGTCGCCCAGGACGATCGAGCGCACGTTCGGCCCTACGCCGACGGCCTTGGCCCAGGAGAGGCGGCGGCCCAGCGAGGCGGTGGCGGGGATGACGATGCCGGCGCTGGAGCGGCGTTCGCCGTCGCCCCCGTCGAGCCGGACGAGGACACGGTCGTGCAACATCCGGATCGGCAGCCCGGCCTCGGTGCGGGTGTCGGTGCTCACGAGAGGACGGTACGCCCGCACCTGACGTGCGGATGAGCCGGTCTCGACTACGGTGGGACGGCGTGACGACGGACGAGGGGGTCGGCGGGTTGAGCCGCTTGCAACGGGTCCGGGAGAATCTACTCCGGGCGTACGAGACGGGCCGCGATTCCGTGCGCACGGCACGCGTCGGCAACGACCGCGCGCCGGACGATCAAGAGGTCGAGTTCCAGATTCCTCCGCCGGAACCGCCGATCGGCGACCAGTCGACCGCGAGCCGCGACGACGCGGAGGTGCCGCACTCGCTGCGGATCGCGGCGGCGTGGTCGTGGCGGCTCATCGTTGTCGGTGTCCTCGGCTGGGTGCTGCTCCGGTTCATCGGCATCATCAGCATCGTCGTGATCCCACTGGCCATCGCGCTGCTGCTGTCCGCGCTGCTGGCGCCGGCGGTGAGCTGGCTGCGGCGCTTCCGGCTGCCGCCGTCCTTCGCGACGTTCCTGGTGCTGATCTGCGGCATCGCGGCGGTGGCGGGAACCCTGACGCTGGTGGTCAACCAGTTCGTCGCCGGGGCGCCGGAGCTGACCGACAAGGCGGGCAACGGCGTCCGGCAGATCCAGGACTGGGCCAAAACGGGGCCGCTGCACCTGTCGAACGACCAGGTCGAACAGGGTATCGACTCGGCGCAGGAGTGGATCAACTCGAACACGTCGTCGCTGACGGCCACCGGGCTCGCGACCGCGACGACGCTGTTCGAGGTGCTGACCGGGGCGCTGCTGGTGCTGTTCGCGACGTTCTTCTTCCTGCGCGACGGCCGGAAGATCTGGCGTTTCCTCGTCCGGCTGTTCCCGGTCAACGCGCGGTGGAGCCTGTCGGATGCCGGCGACGCGTCGTGGTCGACGCTCGGGTCCTATGTGCGGGCGACCGTGCTGGTGGCGTTCATCGACGCGACCGGCATCGGGCTGGCGCTGGTGATCCTGGACGTCCCGTTCGCGTTCCCGCTGGCGGCGCTGGTGTTCCTGGGCGCGTTCATCCCGATCGTGGGTGCGAGCATCTCGGGCGCCGTCGCGGTGCTGGTCGCGCTGGTGGACGAGGGGTGGGTCATCGCGCTGATAGTGCTGGGCGCGGTGATCCTGGTTCAGCAGCTCGAGGGCCACATCCTGCAGCCGTTGATCATGGGACGGGCGGTCGCCATCCATCCGCTCGTCGTGATCATCGGCATCGCCTCCGGGGTGGTGCTCGCGGGGATCGTGGGTGCGCTGATCGCCGTGCCGCTGATCGCCGTCCTGAACACGGGTGTCCGGCGGCTGGCCCGGCGGCGGCCCGAGGTGCCGCCGGACGCCGTCGTGGTCACCGCGGAGGAGCAGCCGGCCTGAGCTCCCGGCCCGGTGGTCAGGACTTCGCCAGGCGCTGGAGGGCGCCGAGCGCCACCTCCGGCCTGGTCGTGTACCAGAACGGGGGCAGGGACTGGCGTAGGAAGGCGCCGTAGCCGCGTGCCGTCTCCAGGCGGGAGTCCAGGACCGCCACCACGCCCTTGTCGCCGGTGGAGCGGATCAGCCGGCCGACTCCCTGCGCCAGCCGGACCGCCGCGATGGGGACGCTCACGGAGGCGAAGCCCGAGCCGCCGCCGGCGTCCACCGCGGCCGCACGCGCCGCCGCCAGGGGCTCGTCCGGGCGGGGGAACGGCAGGCGGTCGATCACGACCAGCTGGCAGGCGTCGCCCGGCACGTCCACGCCCTGCCAGAGGGACATCACGCCGAACAGGCAGCTCTCCTTCTGCTCCCGGAACTTGCGGACCAGGATCGGGAGGGACTCCTCGCCCTGCAGCAGCACCGGGAGGTCGGTGCGGGCCCGGAGCAGCTCCGCCGCCTGGGTCGCGGCGCGCCGGGACGAGAACAGGCCGAGGGTGCGGCCGCCGAGCGCCGCCACCAGCTTGAGCAGCTCCTCGCCGGCCGCGTCCGGCAGGCCGGACGCCGCCGGCCGCGGCAGGTGGGCGGCCACGTAGAGGATGCCCTGGCGGGGGTAGTCGAACGGCGAGCCGACGTCCAGGGAGCTCCAGCCGTCGCCCGAGGCCGCCGCGGCCGCGGCGCCGCCGGCCGCCGCCGTCCGGGCGGCCGGGACCGGCGCGGCCGTCGGCAGGCCGAGGGATCTGGCCACGGTGTCGAAGCGGCCGCCCAGCGTCAGCGTCGCCGAGGTGGCGACCACCGTGCGCTCGTCGTAGAGGTTGGTGGCCAGCGTGCCCGCCACCGACAGCGGCGCCACCACCAGCGCCCGGGGGCCGTTGCCCAGGTCGGACTTCTCCACCCAGGCCACGTCGAACTCCGACTCCTCCAGCAGGCGCTGTGCCGTCGTCGAGAGGTCGTCGAGGGTGGCTTTCGCCTGCTGCTTGCGCACCGGATCGGGGTCGTCGTTCTTGACGTCGCCGATCGCGTCCAGCGCCGCGCGGGTGGCCGAATCGATCAGCAGGACCGCCTGGTGCAGCAGCGGGGGCAGGCCGGTGGTCAGCCGGCCGGCCGGGATGTCGCCGAGGCCGACCGTCAGCGAGTCGGCCGCCTCCGCGAGGGACTCCGCCGCGGCCGGTGAGACCAGGGGACGGGCCCGTTTCGAGGCCCGCTCGACCGCTTCGGGGGTCAGCTCCGCCTGTGCCGCCGAGGACACCCGGTCGGCCAGCTCGTGGGCCTCGTCCACGATCAGCAGCTTGTGCGGGGGCACGATGTTGCGCTCCGCCAGCATGTCGACCGCGAGGAGGCTGTGGTTGGTCACCACGATGTCCGCCTCCCGGGCACGGACCCGGGACGCCTCGGCGAAGCACTCGGCGCCGTAGGGGCAGCGCGCCGCGCCCACGCAGTCGCGGGCGGGCATCGAGACCTGGCGCCAGGCCGTCTCGTCCACGCCGGGGTCCAGCTCGTCGCGGTCACCGGTCGTGGTCTTCTCCGACCACTGCCGGACGCGGAGGATCTGCTTTCCCAGCCGGCCCGCCTCGCCCAGCCACTGGGTCGCCTTCGGCGGCGCGTCGTCGAAGAGGGTGTCGGTCGGGCCCTCCTCGTCGGCGTGCTCGAGCTTGGCCGCGCAGAGGTAGTGGTGTCTGCCCTTGAGGACCGCGAACGTCGGCCGGCGGCCCAGCAGCGGCTCCACCGCGTCCGCCAGGCGGGGCAGGTCGTGCTCCACCAGCTGGTTCTGCAGGGCCAGCGTCGCCGTCGAGACCACCACCGGACCGTCGACAAGCAGGGCCGGCGTCAGATAGGCCAGTGATTTGCCGGTGCCGGTGCCGGCCTGCACCAACAGGTGCTCGCGCTGCTTCACCGCCCGCTCGATGGCCGAGGCCATCTCCTCCTGCCCCGGGCGGGACGCCCCGCCGGGCACCGCGCCGACGGCGGCGGCGAGAAGCTGGGTCGCGGTTGCCTTCTTGCGGGTCGCGGCGGTCACGTCGGAGACCGTACCCGCCACCACCGACGAAACCATGTCACCGTTAGTGTCTTGTCATGCCGAGCGAGATGGTCCGGGTCGTCTACACGAAGTACGACGGCACCGCTCACCGGGACTATCCCGCGCGCCGGCTCAACGAGGACGACCTGGGAGTCTGGGTCGGTGTGACGCGCGGCACGGTCTCCGTATACCACGGTCAGCCTTCCGTGGAGCAGATTCCGTTCGTTCTGCTCATCCCGCACCACGCCTGGTGGACCGGCATGTTCAACCCGCCGCCGCGCACCAGCGAGGTCTACTGCGACGTCGCCACCCCGGCGCGCTGGGAGGGCGACACCGTGCACATCGTCGACCTCGACCTCGACGTCTCGCGCCGGCGGGACTCCGGGCTCATCGAGCTGCGCGACGAGGACGAGTTCGAGGAGCACCGGGTCGCGTTCGGCTACACCGACGAGGTCGTCGCCGAGGCGCACGCCGCCGCCCGGCGTCTGTTCGTCGCGCTGGGCGACGGCTCCGAGCCGTTCGCCTCCGCGTACCGGAAATGGCTGTCAGCGGTCGTCGACTGATCCCAGCTTGGCGGGGTTGAGCTGGTTGTAGAGGGCCGTGATGCGGCCGTCCGCGACCGCGACGGCCAGCACCGAGAGCAGCCGGCGCCCGTCGGCGTAGGCGCCGCGGACCAGCACGCCCGCGTCGCCGTTCACCAGGACCGGCTCCAGCGTGACGTCGCGGGTGTCCCTGGCGAGGCGGCCGATGATTCCCGCGTAGAAGCGGGCCACCCGGTCCGGGCCGATCACCGGCCGGCGGCCCGCGCTGACCACGCCGCCGCCGTCGCCGATCGCCACGACCTCGGGCGCGAGCACGGCCGCGAGGGCGGACAGGTCGCCGGAGGACGCAGCCGTCAGGAAGGCCTCCAGGACCGCCCGCTGCTCGGTAACGTCCGCGGTGTGCCGGGACCGCCCCTCGGCCACTGCGCGGCGGCCCCGGGAGGCGTGCTGGCGTGCCGCGCCGGCCGTGGTGTTGAGCACCGCGGCGACCTCGTCGAACGGCATCGCGAACGCGTCGTGCAGCACCACCGCGACCCGCTGCTCCGGCGTCAGGCGCTCCAGCACGACGAGCAGCGCCAGGCTCACCTCCGTGCGCTGTGCGACCTTCTCGGCCGGGTCGTCCAGGAACGACACGACCGGCTCCGGCAGCCACGGGCCCGGGTACGCCTCGCGGCGGACCCGGGCCGACCTGAGCACGTCCAGGCAGAGGCGCCCGGTGATCGTGGTCAGCCAGGCCCGCAGGTCCTGGATCCCGCCGCCGCTGCGGGCGGCGTGGTAGCGCAGCCAGGCCTCCTGCACGACGTCCTCGGCCTCGGCGCGACTGCCCAGCATCCGGTATGCGACGGCGAGCAGCCGGGTGCGTTCGGCTTCGAACGGGTCGGACGGCATGAAGGAATTCTGCGCCAGATTGCCCTGTAACAGGTGTCTCATGTGACACAGTGGTAGCGCTATAAGACCATTTAGTCCTATTTCACGTTCTCGGGGCGGGGGCAGGCTATGACGAACGACGTGGCGACGCTCCTAGGCGGTCTGGCCGGGGTCACGGGTGCCGCCGGGGCGGCGACCGTCGGTGTCGCGGTGGCCCGGCGTCCGCGGGCGTTCCTGTCGGCTGGGCATGCGATCGTCGGCAACGAGGTCATAGATCCGCTGCCCGATGTGCTCCGGCGCGGGCTGGCCGGCCTGACCGTGCCCGTACGGCCGGGGCCGCACGGCGAGTTGTTCATGGGGCCCGGAACCCCCCAGCCCGGCCGTACGCTGCGGCGGCTGGTGCTCTCCCCGCTCTTCGCCCGGGCGCACTCGCGCGGCGGCCGGCTCTGCCGTGATCAGCGGGTGCCGTTCCGGCTCGTCGTCGAGTTCACCGGGCCCAACCGGGACGCCGACACGTTGCTGCGTGCGTACCGGATGCTCGACCAGCAGCTGCGTGACCATGCCCCGCTGCTGAGCCGCTGCGTCGACGGGCGCCTCGACCCGGGCGCGGTCACCGTGGTCATCACGGGCATCGTCGACGTCCGCGAGCTGCTCTCCTGCCAGCGCCGCCGGTACGCGTTCGCGGACGGCACCTTCGACGACCTCGGCACCGCATCCGCGCCGCCCGCACTGGTGCCGATGGTCAGCGAGTCGTGGAACCGGCGGTTCGGCTGGGACGGGCGCGAGCCGATCTCCGCCGAGGAGCGGCACCTGCTGCACGCGATGGTCCGCTCCGCGCACGAGGACGGGCGTACCGTGCGGTTCTCGGGGCTTCCCGACGGCGCCCGCCGCGCCCGGCGGGCGGTCTGGGCAGAGCTCGGCGCCGCCGGGGTGGACGTCATCGCCGACACCGACCAGGCCGGCCTGGCCCGGCACCTGCGCCGGCATCCGGTGACCCGTCCCGTCCCGCCGCGGCTGCCGTCCGCTCCGGTGGGGCGCCGCCTCACGCCGACGCCGCGTCCGACCGCCCCGCGCCCTGACATCGCCCAGACCGTCTGAAAGAACCGGATAAGCGGCATTCAAGGTGAACGGAAAGTGAACGCGCCCTGAACCGCCGCTAAGCAGAGGTGGGCGGGATCGGCAACCGGGCAGGGGTTACCTAGCATTCCTCCGTCTCGTCCACTCCTCGATCGAGGTTCGCGCCGTGAAGTTCTCCTTCCGCCCCACCGAGGGCGCCTTTTACGAGCTGTTCAGTCGGGCCGCCCAGAACCTGGTCAAGGGCACCGGCCTGCTGAACGAGCTCGCCCTGCCCGGTGCGGACGTGCAGTCGGTCAGCGACCGGCTGACGGATGTCGAGCATGACAGCGACGAAATCACGCACACGCTGTACAAGAAGATCAACTCGACATTCATCACGCCGTTCGACCGCGAGGACATCTACCAGCTGGGCTCGCAGCTCGACGACGTCATGGACCACCTCGAGGCGGTCGGCAACCTGCTCTACCTGTACGGCCTCACCGAGCTGCCGTCGCTGCCGCGCGAGATGCACGAGCTGGTGACAGTGCTCGACCAGCAGGCCAAGATCACTGCCGACGCGATGCCGCGGCTCAAGACCATGAAGAATCTCGAGGAGTACTGGATCGAGATCAACCGCCTGGAGAACGACGGCGACCGGGCATACCGGATGCTGCTGGTCCGCCTCTTCTCGGGCGAGTACGACGCGCTGACGGTTCTGAAGATGAAGGAGGTCGCCGACGAGCTCGAGGCCGCGTGCGACGCCTTCGAGCATGTGGCGAACACGGTCGAGACCATTACGGTCAAGGAGTCCTAGGCCTTGTCCCCCGAGCTCATAGCCGTCCTCGCGGTGATCATCGCCGCGATGGCCTTCGATTACACAAACGGCTTTCACGACGCGGCGAACGCCATCGCCACCAGCGTCAGCACCCGGGCCCTCACCCCGCGCGTCGCCCTGGCGATGGCCGCGGTCGGCAACTTCGTAGGCGCACACTTCGGCGCCGAAGTGGCCAAGACCGTCGGCGACGGTCTGGTCAAGCTCCCGGTCGGCATCCCCAGCCTGGGCGTGGTCTTCGCCGGCGTGGTCGGCGCGATCGCCTGGAACCTGATCACCTGGTACTTCGGCCTGCCGTCCTCCTCGTCGCACGCGCTCTTTGGCGGCCTGGTCGGCGCGACGCTGTTCGCCACCCATGGCACGGTCGAGTGGGGCACCATCCTCAACAAGGTGCTGATCCCGATGGTGGCCTCGCCGTTCGTCGGCTTCGTCCTCGGCTTCATCGTCATGGTCGCGATCATGTGGATCTTCCGCCGCGGCCACCCCGGCAAGCTCAACCGCGGCTTCCGCGTGGCGCAGACGCTGTCGGCGGCCGCCATGTCGGTCGGCCACGGCATGCAGGACGCGGCGAAGACGATGGGCATCATCGTCCTGGCGCTCTACACGGGCGGCTTCCAGGACAGCCCGACGGAGATTCCTTGGTGGGTGTTCTGGACGTCGGCGGCGGTGCTGGCGGCGGGAACCTACGCGGGCGGCTGGCGCATCATCCGCACGCTGGGCCGCAAGATCATCGATCTGGGTCCGGCGGAGGGCTTCGCGGCCGAGACGGTGGCGAGCTCCGTGCTGTTCTTCAACGCGCTGGTCCTGCACGCGCCGATCTCGACGACCCACACGATCACCTCGGCGATCATGGGCGTCGGCGCGACGAAGCGCCTGAGCGCGGTCCGCTGGAACATGGCCGGCAACATCGTGCTCGCCTGGATCACCACGTTCCCGGCGGCGGCCGCGATCGCCTGCCTCGTCTACTTCCTGGTGAAGCCGATCTTCGGCTGAGCGGCGGACCGAACCGCGGACGGCCCGGCGGCACCGCCGCCGGGCCGTCCGCGGATCGTCAGTAGACGACGCCGATCTCTTCGCGGATCGTGTCCATCAGGTTCATGATCTCCAGGGTCGTCGCGTGCGGCATCAGCGGGCTCTCCAGCAGGCCCGCGGCGAGGCAGCGCTGCACCTCCTCGGCCTCGTACTGGTAGCCGTTGCCCGGGAACGGGTACGAGATGTCCTCCGTCGCCCGGCTGACCCGGTGCAGCACGAAACCGCGCGGCACGAAGAAGCCCTGCGGCAGGTCGATCCGGCCCAGCGTGCCGGTGATCGACGCCGCGGTGCGGGTCTCGCCGACCAGGCTGCACGTCAGCGCCGCGAGCGCGCCGGATTCCCAGCCCAGCAGGACTCCCGTGTTGTCGTCGACGCCCTCCGGTGTCAGCCGCGCCCAGCTGTGCACCGCCGCCGGCCGGCCGAGGATCAGGTGCGCCAGGTTGAGCGGGTACACGCCCAGGTCCAGCAGCGCGCCGCCGCCCAGCGCGGGATCGCGCAGCCGATGTGTCGCCTCGAACGGGCCCTGCAGGCCGAAGTCCGCGTGGATGCTCGTCACCTCGCCGATCGCGCCGTCGCCGATCAGCTCGACGATGCGGCGGATCGCCGGGTTGAGGCGCATCCACATGGCCTCCATCAGGAACAGGCCGCGGGTGCTCGCCTCCTGCACCAGCCGGGTGGACGAGGCCAGGTCCAGGGTCATCGGCTTCTCGCAGAGCACCGCCTTGCCGCCGGCGAGGCAGGTCATCGCCGCGTCGAAGTGTGCCGCGTGCGGGGTGGCCACATAGACCACGTCGACGTCGGGGTCGGCGGCCAGTTCGGCCCAGGAGCCGTGCGAGCGGGCGAAGCCGTGCCGCCCGGCGAACGCCGCCGCGGCCTCGGGGGTGCGGGAGCCGACGGCGGCGAGCTCGGCGCCGGGCACGAGCGGAAGGTCCGTCGCGAACGTGGAGGCGATGCCGCCGGTACCAAGCACGCCCCAGCGGACAACTTTCTCGGTCATGATCGCCACCGTAACGCCACCACGGGCCCGGGTGGGAGGATCGAACGGTGAGCGAATCGATGCCGCTGCCGGCGGCCATGCTGCAGCGGGCCCGCGACTTCCACGGAACCCCCGCGCCCGCGCGCCCCGCGGCCACCGTCGTGCTCCTGCGGCCGAGGGACGAAACCTTCGAGGTGTACGTCCTGCGGCGCGCGACCACGATGGTCTTCGGCGGCGTGTACGCGTTCCCGGGCGGCGGCGTCGACGCGAACGACCGCCCCGAGACGATCAAGCAGGACTGGTCGCGGCGCCTCGGCGTGCCGGAGGCCGAGGCCCGGGCGGTGGTCGGTGCGGCGGCCCGCGAACTCTTCGAGGAGGCCGGCGTCCTGCTGGCCGGCCCGCAGGAGCAGCCGGATCGCACCGTCGGCGACGTCAGCGGTGCGGACTGGGAGGCCGAACGCGCGGCCGTGCAGCGGCGCGAGCTGACGATGACCGACCTGTTGCGCAAGCGGAAGCTGCGGCTGCGCGACGACCTGCTGCTGCCGTGGGCCCGGTGGATCACGCCGGAGTTCGAGCCCCGGCGCTTCGACACCTGGTTCTTCGTGGCCCTGTTGCCGCAGGCACAGTCGGCGCGCGACGTCTCCGGCGAGGCCGACCGGACAATCTGGATCAGCCCGGCGGCGGCCGACGGCCTGGCCATGCTCCCGCCGACGCGGGTGATGCTGAACGAGCTGTCCGCGTACGCAAGCATCGAGGGGGTCGTCGCGGCCTCGGCCGGCCGCGACGCCGCCGGACCGGTCATGCCCCGGATCGAGCTGACCGACGGCGGCGCCGTGCTGCACATTCCCTAGCCGAAGCGGCCGGTGATGTAGTCCTCGGTCTTCCGCTCGGACGGGTTGCTGAAGATCTTCTGCGTGTCGTCGTACTCGATGAGGCGGCCGGGGTCGCCGGTCTTCTCGATCGAGAAGAAGCCGGTCTTGTCGCTGACCCGGGCGGCCTGCTGCATGTTGTGCGTGACGATGATGATCGTGAAGCGGTCCTTCAGCTTGAACATCAGGTCCTCGATCGCCAGCGTCGAGATCGGATCGAGCGCCGAGCAGGGCTCGTCCATGAGCACGACCTGCGGCTCGACCGCGATGGTGCGGGCGATGCAGAGGCGCTGCTGCTGGCCGCCGGAGAGGCCGGCGCCGGGGCGGGCGAGGCGGTCCTTGACCTCGTCCCACAGGTTCGCCGCCTTCAGCGACTTCTCGGCCGCCTCGTCCAGCAGGGACTTCTTGCGGACGCCGTTGAGCTTCAGGCCCGCGACCACGTTCTCGTAGATCGACATCGTCGGGAACGGGTTGGGACGCTGGAAGACCATGCCGATCATCCGGCGCACGGCGGTGACGTCGACGTCGGAGTCGTAGATGTTCTGGTCGTCGATCGTCAGCCGGCCCTCGATGCGGGCGTTGGGCAGCACCTCGTGCATGCGGTTGACCGACCGCAGGAACGTGGACTTGCCGCAGCCGGACGGGCCGATCAGGGCGGTGATCGTCTTCGGCTCCACCGTCATGGAGACGTTGTCGATCGCCTTGAACGAGCCGTAGTAGGACGAGACGTTGCTCGCCTCGATGCGCTTGGCCATGGGGGACACCTCTCAGGACAGCCGGTTGCGGCGGGCGAGCAGCTTGGCGGCGATGGTCAGGGCCAGCACCAGGGCGACAAGCGTCAGCGCCGCCGTCCAGGCCCGCTGCGGTGCGTACTTGGACGCGTCGCCGGCCTGCTGGTACACGAAGAGCGCGAGCGACGACTGGTTGCCGGCGAACGGGTCGAAGTTGATCGCCGCGGCGCCGCCGGCGACGAGCAGGACCGGTGCCGTCTCGCCGGCCGCGCGGGCGACGGCGAGCATGACGCCGGTGACGATGCCGGGCAGCGCGGTGGGCAGCACGACCTTGAGGATCGTCTTCCACTGTGGCACGCCCAGCGCGTACGCACCCTCGCGCAGCGGCCCGGGCACCAGGCGGAGCATCTCCTCGGTCGACCGCACGATCGTCGGCAGCATCAGCACGGTCAGCGCCAGCGAGGCGGCGAAGCCGGAGAAGCGCGGGGTGCCGTTGTTGAAGATCGGGCTGACCAGCAGCACCCAGAACGCCAGGATGAACAGGCCGGCGACGATCGACGGGATGCCGGTCATGACGTCGACGAAGAAGCGGACCGTCAGGGCGAACCGGCCGCGGCCGTACTCGACCAGGTAGATCGCGCCGAGCACGCCGAGCGGCACCGCCATCAGGGTGGCGAGACCGACCTGCATGAGCGTGCCGACGATCGCGTGGTACGCGCCGCCGTCGGGGTCCCGGGCGCCGATGTTGTTCATAGAGGTGCCGAAGAAGTCCCCGTCGAGGCGGGCGACGCCCTTGGTCACAAGCGTCCAGACGACCGCGGCGAGCGGCAGGACCGCCAGGATGCAGGCCGTGTAGATGAGCGTCTGCCAGAAGCGGTTGCGGGCCGCGCGGCGGCCCTCGACGCGGGTGGCCGCGGCATAGAGCCCGGCCAGGTAGAACGCCGTGCCGAGCACGACGACGAGGACCCAGCCGCCGATGCCGAAACCGAACACGATCGCGGCGGCGGCGACGAGCGCCGCGGCGGCGACGCCGAGGTTGGTGAGCAGCGGCAGCCGCTTGCTCCGGATGTGGTCCGGCGTCATCACCACGCCGGCGGCTTCACTCTCCAGCAGACTCATGCTCGGCTCCCCCTCGGCATGCCGTCGCGGTCCTTGCTGCGCTCGGTCATGCCGCACTGTCCCGGAACTCGCGGCGGCGGTAGATGATCGCCCGCGCGGCCATGTTGACCACCAGCGTGATGGCGAACAGCACCAGGCCGGAGGCGATGAGTGCGCCGCGGCCGGTGGCGTTGGCCTCGCCGAAGGTGTTGGCGATGTTGGCGGCGATGCTGTTGCCGCCGTTCTCGATGATGTTGAACGAGATGTTGAAGACGATGCCGAGCGTCATGGCCAGGGCGATGGTCTCGCCGAGCGCGCGGCCCAGGCCGAGCATGACCGCGGCGATGACGCCGGGCTTGCCGTAGGGCAGGACGGCCGTGCGGATCATCTCCCACTTGGTGGCGCCGAGGGCGAGTGCCGCCTCCTCGTTCATGGCGGGGGTCTGCTGGAAGACCTCCCGGGACAGCGAGGTGATGATGGGCAGCACCATGATCGCCAGCACCAGGCTGCCGAGCAGGATCGAGCGGCCGAACGGCCCGTCGCCGCCGAAGATCGGCAGCCAGCCGAAGTACTGGTTCAGCCAGACCGAGAGTTCCTGCACCGGGACCATGAGGACGTCGCGGCCCCAGAGGCCGAAGACGACGCTGGGCACCGCGGCGAGCAGGTCGACGACGAAGCCCAGCGGCGTGGCGAGCCGCCGGGGCGCGTAGTGCGACAGGAAGAGCGCGATGCCCAGGGCGATGGGAACCGCGAGGATCAGCGCGATGGCCGACGTCAGCACGGTGCCGAAGGCCAGCGCGGCGATGCCGAACTTCGGTTCGGCGTCGTTGGGGAACCAGGCCTTGTAGGTGAAGAAGTTCTCGGTGTTCGCCTGCAGGGCGGGTACGGCCTCCGAGATCAGGAAGACCGCGATGGCGACGATGATGACGAGCACCATCGCGCCGGCTGCGGTGCTGAGTCCCCGGAAACCGGCCTCTATCGAGAACCGGGCCTTCTTGGGCAGGGCGCCCCCGCCACCGAGCGGCGGGCGGCGGCCGTCGAGGTCATCGGGAGGGATCGGCGATACGCCGGTGCCGGCGGACCGGGCGTGACGTGCTGTCACACCCGATCCGCCGGCGTTGGCGTTCGCCGAGCGGGAGGGATAGTCACCCATTCGCTCGCTCGCAGTCGTGTAGAAGGGGGATGGTGTGCGGGTGCGATCGGGTCAGGAGATCTTGGCGACCGACGCCTCGACCTTGCTGCGGACGGCCTCCGGCAGCGGGGCGTAGCCCAGCTCGCCCAGCGCCGACTGGCCGGCGGTGCTCGCGGTGTAGGTCAGGAAGCCCTTGATCGCGGCCGCCTTGGGGCTGCCCTTGCTGCAGGCGATCTCGTAGGTGACGAGGACGATCGGGTAGGCGCCCGGCTCGGTGGTGGCGTAGTCGATGTCGAGCTTCAGGTCGTCGCCGGTGCCCGCGACCTTGGCGCCCGCGATGGTCTTGCCGGCGCTCTCGCCGGTCAGCTCGGTGTATTCGCCCGCGCCGTTCTTGATCTTTGCCTTCTGCAGGTCGCTGTTCTCCGCGTAGGAGAGCTCGACGTAGGAGATCGAGGCGGGCGTGCTCTTGACCGCGGTGGTCACGCCGTCCGACTTGGCCGCGCCGGTGCCGCCCGGTGCCTTCCACGCCTTGGCGTTGCCGAAGGTCCAGTCCGCCTCGGCGGTCTTGCTCAGGTACTTGGTGAAGTTGTCGGTCGTGCCCGACTCGTCCGAGCGGTGCACCGACGCGATCGTGGTGTCGGGCAGCTTCGCGCCGGCGTTCTCGGCGGCGATGGCCGGGTCGTTCCACTTCGTGATCTTGCCGGAGAAGATTTTGGCGAGGGTCGGAGACGACAGCTGCAGGCCGTCGACGCCGTCGAGGTTGTAGACGACCGCGATCGGGCCGATGACCATCGGGAGGTTGAGCGCCTGGCCGCCCGGGCACTTGGCGTCGGCCTGGGGCTGCTCCTCCTCCTTCAGCGCCGAGTCGGAGCCGGCGAAGTCGGCGGTGCCGGCGATGAACGCCTGGATGCCCGCGCCGGAGCCGGTGCCCTCGTATCCGATCTTCGTGTCCGCGCACTGTCCCTGGTAGGTCTTGATCCACTCGTCCATGGCGTTCTTCTGTGCCGACGAGCCCTGCGCGGTGAGCTGACCCGCCGTACAACTGCCGGGCGCGACGGAGGCGGCACCGGCGGGCGAGTCGGTGTTGTCAGAGCCGCACGCGGTGAGCGCGAGCGTGGCGGTCAAGGCAATGCCGGCAACGTAGTACCGCTGGAGCTTCACGGGTGTCCCTTCGCATTGAAACGCATCTCCGGGCTCCGAGGTCCCGGCCGGCCGAACTCTCATCGGCACACCCGGAAAACTAGGAGCGCCAGGTGACCGGCTTCCCGGCCAAGAGTGAACGCAGGGTGAACACGTAGACGCCGGGCGGTGGCCTTTGACTGAGGAAGGGTTGTCCGTTAAGTGAACTCAGCGCCGCGCGTCCGATATGGGCGTTATCTTGCGTTCTTTTTGTGCGCGGCCGCCCGGTTCTCGGGAATCGCGGGGAGGCGCCCGATTCGCCGACGTCGATACGCCCGCTTCGGGGGAACGGTGCGCCCGCTCCTAGCGGCTGTACATCACGTCGGTCGAGTGGACCTCGAAGCCGAGGCGACGGTAGAGCGCGACCGCCGCCGCGTTCGATTCGTCGACGTAGAGCAGGGCGTGTGACAGGCCGAGGCCCGCGAGGTGGCGCAGCCCCGCGACGCTGAGAGCGGCACCGAGGCCGCGGCGGTGGCCGCCCGGGTCGACGCCGAGCACGTAGATCTCGCCGAGCGCCGGCTCGCCGCCCTCGGCGGGATGCACCTTGGTCCAGTGGAAGCCCAGCAGCCGGCCGTCGGCCGGGTCGACCGCCAGCAGGAAACCGGCCGAGTCGAACCAGGGTTCGGCGAGGCGCAGCCGCAGATCCTCCGCGGTCCAGCGGCCCTGCTCGGGGTGGTGCGCGAACGCCCGGGAGTTGACCGCCAGCCAGGCCTCGTCGTCGGCGCCGGGCACGAAGGCGCGCACCTGCACGCCGTCGGGCAGCGGAACCTCGGGCAGGCCGGCGAGGCCACGGCGCATCTGCCAGAGGACGCGGGAGCGGGTGAAGCCCGCCTTCTCGGCGAAGGCGCGGGCGCCGTCGGCGTCGCCGTGCGCCCAGAACAGCCTTGCCTTCGGGCCGGCGGCGGTGAGCAGCGCGGTGCCGTGGCCGCGCCGCCGGTACCTCGGGTGCACCACGAGCTCGCCCGACAGATCGTCCAGGTAGGAGTAGCCCGCGAGGGATTCACCCTCGTAGGCGAGCAGGTGGATCCGGTCGCCGCCGCGCAGACCGAGGACGCCGTCCTCGGAGAGGGGGTAGACGCCGTCGGTCCCGTCCGCCGCGGCGGCCAACGCGAGCACGTCGGCCACCTCGGCGGGGGACAGCCGGTCAAGAGACCGGACTTCAGTCATGCGGGAGAGCTCAGACCGGCAGCGAGACGGGCTCGGTGTCGGGCAGCTGGCGGCTGGTCGGTGGAACCACGAACTTGTAGCCGACCTGGCGGACGGTGCCGATCATCGACTCGTACTCCGAGCCGAGCTTGGCCCGCAGCCGCCGCACGTGCACGTCGACCGTGCGGGTGCCGCCGAAGTAGTCGTAGCCCCAGACCTCGCGCAGCAGCTGGTCGCGGGTGAAGACCCGGCCCGGGTGCTGCGCCAGGAACTTCAGCAGCTCGAACTCCTTGTAGGTGAGGTCGAGCGGCCGGCCCTTGAGCTTGGCGGCGTAGGTGTCGGGGTCGATGTTGAGCTCGCCGGCGCGGATCGAACCGCCGGCACCGGCGGTGGCGTTCGTCAGGCGTCCGACCGCGAGGCGCAGCCGGGCCTCGACCTCGGCCGGACCGGCGCTGGCCAGGATGACGTCGTCGACACCCCAGTCGGCGTTGAGGGCGATCAGGCCAGCCTCGGTGACCACCGCCATCAGCGGGACACCGATGCCGGTGGCGTGCAGCATCCGGCACGTCGCGCGAGCCTCGGAGAGCTCCGAGCGGGCGTCGACGAGCACCGCGTCCGGGCTCGGCCCGGAAACCAGAGTGCGCACATCCCGGGGGGCGGTTCGCACGGAGTGGGGCAGCAGGTCCAGCGCGGGCAACACGGCGGACGGCTCACCAGCACGTGTCGTCACCAACAGGAGGATTTCCACACTCACCTCGATCCTCGCGGCACGAAGGCCGCTCGGGTGACCCGGTCTGCACAACTCAGAGCTGCGCCACCGGAAGGACTTGTCCCGGCGTCACCGACGGGTGGGCTGCGAGTACCTTAACCGATCCGCCAGCTCATGGACCCCGGCCGGATCACCCAGTGATGTGAACTACGCCCCTGAGGTGACCGAACGGCCGGATCGTAACCAGCCTTTCACCCGAGCCGTTTCCGCCTTGCGACCGAATGACGGAGAGGATGACCCGGCGGCGATGAGCACTCCATGGCTCGGGTCTGGCACGATCGCAGGCGTGCCCCTCTCCGTGCCCCGCGACAACGACTCCTGGGACGACGACGTCTCCCGGGAGATCGCCCGTTCGGCGCCGGGCCGGTCCTCCTCCGGTTTCTACGCCGGCGCCCCTGAGCCCGCCTCGCGGATCGGCGGCCGCGGCGGGGAGGCCGCGGAGGACGACGAGGAAGAGGAGTTCGACGAGGAGATCCCGGTCGTACCGGTACGCCGCCAGCTCTCGGTGGCGATCGCCGGCTTCGCGGGGCTCCTGGGCATCGGGCTGATCCTCGGTGCGCAGACGTCCGGGCCGGACGCGCGCCTGTCGTACGCGATCGTGGTCTTCGGGGTGCAGCTGCTCTACATCCTGGCCTTCACGATGGCGATCCGGCCGCCCGCGGCCGGCACCGTCGCCGGGGTCTGCGTGGCGGCCGCGGTCGCCGCCGACTATCTGGCCGTCTCCAGCGAGTCGGCCGGCATCCTGCCGCTGCTGGCCGTCGCGGCGATCGGCTACGTGCTCGCGGTCGTCGGCCAGCAGCTGCGGTCCGAGGACCGGCTGCGCTTCCGCGACTCGCTGAGCGGCACGCTGCTCATCGTCGTCGGCGTGGTGTCGTTCGCGCAGTTGATCGTGCTCACCCGCAAGCCCGTCGGCACGCAGGCGGTGCTGGTCTGCCTGACCGCCGTCGCCGTCGCGGTGCTGGCCGCGCACCTCATCGACGCGGTCTTCCCGAAGCCGCGGATCGCACCCCAGGTGCCGCGCGGCGCGACCGGCGTCATCGTCGGCGCGATGCTCGGCACCCTCGCGGCGGCCATGCTCGGCCGGGTGCTGGTCCTGCCGTTCACCCCGGGGAAGGGCGCGGTCCTCGGCTTCGTCGTGGCCGGCATCGCCGGGCTGGTCGACCTCGCGGTCAACTACTCCGAGGCGGGCCGGCGGATGGCCGGGTCGACGCCGACGTTCTGGGTGGCCCGGCACATGCAGGGCCCGCTCGGCGCGTTCGCCCTGGTGCTGCCGGGCGCGTACGTGATGACGGTCTTCTTCCTCACCTGATGTGGTGTCGGTAACCGAAGTGGTGTCGGAAAGCCGGTGCGGGGCATATACCGTGCCACTTGAGGTGATCGGGAGGCCACATTGGCTGAGGTGTACGGGTCCGCTAAGCCGCGCAGGCGCCGGGGCCGAGCTCTGTTGATCACCCTCGGCGTGCTGATCGTGCTGATCCTCGGCCTGCTGTTCGTGGCGGACCGGGTCGGCAAGTCCTTCGCGGAGCAGCTCATCGCCGACCGGGTCGTCTCGCAGCTGACCGCGCAGGACGCCACCGCGCAGGAGCCGGACGTGACCGTCGAGGGCGTGCCGTTCCTGACCCAGGTGCTGTCCGGGCGCTACCAGGAGATCCGGATCGTGTTGAACGACTTCTCCGGGCCGGCCGGCAATGGCAAGAAGATCGACATGAAGGTGCTCGACATCCGGGCCGAGGACGTGACGGCCTCGCTCGACACGATCCGCAGCGGCACCGGCGACATCGTCGCGAACACGGTCACCGGCGCCGGCACGATCACGTACGCCAACCTCGCCGACCTGATCGGCCGGGAGGGCCTCACGCTCAGCGAGCGCGACGGCAAGCTGGTCGGCACCGCACCGATCAAGGCGCTGGGCCAGACCTTCAACGCCAGCGGCACGGCGAACATCGCGGTCAACGACGGCGTGGTCAACGTGACCTTCGCCGACGTGACCGCCGAGGGGATGCCGGACATCCCGCTGGTGCGCGCGATCGTGGACAGCTTCGTCAAGCAGATCTCCGTCGATCTGAAGGTGCCGGCCCTGCCGCTCGGCATGAAGGTGCAGAAGGTCGAGCCGACCCCCGAGGGTCTGGTCGTGACCGCCGGGGCGAACGACGTGCCATTGAGTTCGAGCTGACTGTGACGGCGGACTCGTTCCCGGATGGTGGTCGACAGTGTTCCGGGGTCTGGAACCGCTGGTAGGGTCAGCGGCATGAGCCTGTTGCTCACCAAGAGGCGCGCGGTCGACCTGTGCCGCGTGGCCGCCTGCCTGTGTCGCCCTGTCATCTGACGGGGCCATACCAGCTGCGCAGGATCTGACCTTCCGCCCGGCAGTGGCGCCGTCGCACCCAACCCAACGTGATCCGTTCCAACAAGGGTCCCGCGCGGGGTGCGACCGAAATTCCTCCGCGCGTCGACTCACCCCCATCTCACCTGACCAAGGGAGTAAACCGATGAGTCGCGACACCGCACTCGTATCTGCCGACTGGGCCGAGAAGAATCTCGAGACACCGGGCGTCGTCTTCGTCGAGGTCGACGAGGACACCTCCGCCTACGACGGCGGGCACATCCCCGGGGCCATCAAGATCGACTGGAAGGCCGATCTCCAGGACCCGGTCCGCCGTGACTTCGTCAACCAGGAGCAGTTCTCCAAGCTCCTGTCCGAGCGTGGCATCGCCAACGACGACACCGTCGTGCTCTACGGCGGCAACAACAACTGGTTCGCGGCGTACGCGTACTGGTACTTCAAGCTCTACGGCCACGGCGACGTGAAGCTGATCGACGGCGGCCGCAAGAAGTGGGAGCTCGACGCCCGTCCGTACTCCAAGGACGTGCCGACCCGCCCGGCGACGCAGTACCAGGCGTCGGCGCCGGACCTGGCGATCCGCGCCTTCCGCGACGAGGTCGTGCAGGCCATCGGCGTGAAGAACCTGGTCGACGTGCGCAGCCCCGACGAGTTCGCGGGCCGGCTGCTCGCACCGGCGCACCTGCCGCAGGAGCAGTCGCAGCGCGCCGGCCACATCCCGACCGCGCTCAGCGTGCCGTGGAGCAAGGCGGCCAACGAGGACGGCACGTTCAAGTCCGACGCCGAGCTCACCAAGATCTACGGCGAGGCGGGCCTGGACGGCGGCAAGGACACGATCGCCTACTGCCGCATCGGCGAGCGCTCCTCGCACACCTGGTTCGTGCTCAAGGAGCTGCTCGGCCACCAGAACGTGAAGAACTACGACGGTTCGTGGACCGAGTACGGCTCGCTCATCGGCGTGCCGATCGCCCTCGGCGACGAGCCCGGAAAGGCGTGAACATGACTTCTCCCTCGAACATCGCGGACGGCTGCGCCGCGCCCGACCAGTCGGCTCCCATCCCGGCCAGCGTCGACCTCGAGAAGGAAACGGTGATCACCGGCATCGTGACCAACGCCGAGGGCGACGTGGTCGGCGGCGCGTACGTCCGCCTGCTCGACTCGACGGGCGAGTTCACCGCCGAGGTGGTCACCTCCCCGCAGGGCGTCTTCCGCTTCTTCGCGGCGCCGGGTAGCTGGACCCTCCGGGCGCTGTCCCGGCACGGGAACGGCGACCTGGTGGTGGACGCCACCCGCGGCGTGAACGAGGTCGGCCTCGCCGTCGCCGCCTGACCCACGCTCTGTTGACGACGGGCGGGACCCCCGAGCTGGGGTCCCGCCCGTCGCCGTCCCGCACCCGGGGGCGTCCGGGGCTGAGCACCGGCCGCCCGGCGTTTCCGCAGCGCATGCGAGCATGGCTGCCGTGAACTTGCCGCCCGGGTATCAACACCCCCCGCCGTCCGCCGTCGCCGAGCGGCCCAAGCGGCGGTGGTGGCTCGTGGCGATCGTGGCAGCGTGGGCGCTGGCGCTCGCCGGGTTCGCGGCGTGGTCCGTGCGTCATGATCCGCCGACCGTGCCGGAGCAGCGGGACATCGCCGCGGCGCTGCCCGTGCTGGAGCGGGCCACCGGCGTCATGTTCGCCGCCGCCGACGCTCCCGACCGGGTCGTCTCGCTCGGTGCGGTGGAGTTCGACCGGGACTGCGCGCTCACCCCGGTGCGGGGCGGCGTCGAGGCCGTCCGGGAGGTCACCGTCCGGGTCCGCGCCGGCCAGGCGCCGGCCGCGCTGGCGGCGATCGCGCGGGCGATGCCGGACGGGTACGCCGCTGCCGTGCGGCACAACGCCGCCCGCACCCGGTACGCGCTGCGGGCCGACGCCGGCGAGTTCGTCGGCGTGGACGCCGCCGTCTACTCCGACGCCACCGTCTTCACGCTGCGGGCCTCCACCGGCTGCCGGCCGCTCGCGCCGGGGGTCGACCTCGAGCCGGCATCTCCGGCCGCGGTGGTGACGCCGGCGGCCTTCGGTGCGGCGCTGAACGCGATCGGCGCGAGCGGTGCCGGCGCCACGAGCAGCGAGGTGGCCTGCCCGGCGGGCGGCGGGACGGCGAGGACCGTCACCGCGGACGGGCTCGCGGCTCCCGCGGACCTCGGCCGGGCGCTGCGGGCGGTGGCCGGCGGCGCGGCCGTCGTGCAGGCCGATCCGCACCTGTGGGCGTACCGGGACGGCGCGGTGTCCGTGGTGGTCGGCGACGACGGCTCCAAGGCGTGGGTCTCCGCGACCACCGGCTGTCGTTAACAAGCCTGGCAAATCGAGGACGGCCAATCCATTTACATGCGTGAATCAGTGTTTTACGATCCTGTAACGCAAGGATTCGAACATAATCCACCATGAGCGCACGCCCTGGCGCGCCCCCGGAGGCTGCTGTGGACCGTCGTACCTTCCTGGCCGGAACCGTTGCCGTCCCCGCCGTCGCGGCGGTCACAGAACTGATCACCGGGTCTGTGGCGCAGGCCGCCGCGCCGGGTCATGTGGTCAACCGTTCGCCGCTGCGACCCGACGCCTTCATCCGGCTCGCGCCCGGGCAGACGAGGGCCGCAGGCTGGCTCGCCACCCAGCTCGGCTACCAGCTCGCCGGCATCAACGGGCGGATGACCGAGATCTCGCACTTCCTGCAGTACGACAACACCGGCTGGATCCACCCGAACCTCGGCGGCTGGGAGGAGCTCCCGTACTGGCTCAAGGGCTTCAGCAGCCTGGGCTACGTCACGGGCGACACCCGGGTCATCAACGAGACCCGGCGCTGGATCGACGGCGTGCTGGCGACCCAGGCGTCCGACGGCTTCTTCGGGCCGACGAGCCTACGGACCAGCCTGAACAACGGACCGGACTTCTGGCCGCACATGCCGATGCTGCATGCCGTCCGCACCTACCAGGAGTTCACCGGCGACACGCGCATCGTGCCGTTCCTGACCCGCTTCTTCCAGTACGTCAACGGCCGCCCCACCAGCGTCTTCTCGCAGAGCTGGTGCAGCTTCCGCTGGGCGGACACGCTCGAGGTGGTGTTCTGGACCTACAACCGCACCGGCGACGCGTTCCTGCTCGACCTGGCCCGCAAGATCCACGCCAACTCGGCGAACTACCTGAACAACCTGCCGTCGCTGCACAACGTCAACCTCGCGCAGGGCTTCCGCGAGCCGGCCGTCTACTCCGTGCTCTCCGGCGACGCCGCGCACCGGCAGGCCAGCTACCAGGACTACAACACGATCATGAACGCGTACGGGCAGTTCCCCGGCGGCGGGTTCGCCGGCGACGAGAACGCCCGGCCCGGCTTCGGCGACCCGCGGCAGGGCTTCGAGACCTGCGGCATCGTCGAGTTCATGGCCAGCCACGAGATGCTGAGCCGGATCACCGGCGACCCCGTCTGGGCCGACCGCGCCGAGGACCTGGCGTTCAACTCGCTGCCCGCCGCGCTGGACCAGAGGCACAAGGGCATCCACTACATCACCAGCGCGAACAGCATCGCGCAGCTGGACCGCACCGGCCGGCAGGCGCAGTTCCAGAACGGGTTCCCGATGCAGGCCTACATGCTCGGCATCGACAACTACCGGTGCTGCCCACACAACTACGGCATGGGCTGGCCCTACTACGTCGAGGAGATGTGGGCGGCCACCCCGGACGCCGGCCTGGTCGCGAACCTGCACGGCCCGTCCCGGGTCACCGCCAAGGTTGCCGACGGTACGGCTGTCACGATCGTCGCCGACACGTCCTACCCGTTCTCCGACACCATCACGTACACGGTGAGCACGCCGAAGGCCCTGGCCTTCCCGCTGTACCTGCGGATACCGGGGTGGTGCTCGGCGCCCGCGGTCACCGTCAACGGCGCCGCCGCGGCCGTCGCGCCCGGGCCGGCGTACTCGAAGATCAGCCGGACCTGGGCGAACGGCGACCGGATCGTCCTCCGCCTGCCCATGCGGGCGTCGGTGAAGACCTGGACGGGCAACCACAACGCCGCCTCGGTGGGCTTCGGCGCCCTGACGTTCTCGCTGGCGATCACCGAGAACTGGACCCGCAAGGGCGGCACGGACGCCTGGCCGACCAGCGAGGTGCGGCCGGGCTCGGCCTGGAACTACGGCCTCGACGGCGCGACGTCGTTCGCGGTGACGACCGGCCTGGGCAACCCGAACGACCCGTTCACGCCCGCCAACGCGCCGATCCGGATCACCACTCCGGCCCGCCGGATCCCGGCCTGGACCGCCGACTCCGACCAGATCGTCACGCCGTTGCAGGACAGCCCGACCCCGTCGGCCGAGCCCGTCGAGACCGTCACGCTGATCCCGATGGGCGCGGCGCGGCTGCGGATCACGTCGTTCCCCACCATCGGCGCCGGCCGGCCCTGGGTGCCGCCCGGGGTGGCGTTCCGGATCCAGAACCAGCACAGCGGCAAGGTGCTCGGCGTCGACCAGATGTCGCAGGCGAACAGCGCCCGGGTCGTGCAGTTCGCGGACAACGGCACCGCCGACCACCTGTGGCAGCTCGTCGACAACGGCGACGGCCACGTGCGGATCCGCTGCGTGAACTCCGGCAAGGTGCTCGGCGTCGACCGGATGTCCACCGCGGACTCCGCGCAGGTCGTCCAGTTCGACGACAACGGCACCGCCGACCATCTGTGGCAGCTGCTCGACAGCGGCACCGGCTACCTGCGGATCCGGAACCTCAACTCCGGCAAGGTCCTCGCCGTGGCCGGCATGTCCACGGCCGACTCCGCGAACGTCGTGCAGTTCGCCGACAACGGCACGGCCGACCACAACTGGCGGCTGATCCCCGACGGCACCGTCAAGCTGCAGGTGACACACACCGACAAGGTGCTCGCCATCCAGGACATGTCACCGGCCAACGGCGCCCAGCTCACCCAGTGGCCGCCGACCGGGACCGCCGACCACGTATGGCGGTTCGAGGACGCGGGCGCCGGCCACTTCCGGATCGTCAGCAACCTCACCGGCAAGTGCGTGGACGTCGGCGGCGCCTCCGCCGCGGACGGCGCGCGGGTGACCCAGTGGGACTACGTCGGCGGGGCCAACCAGCAGTGGCGGCTGTCCTGGGTCTCGGCCGGCGTCTTCGAGATCGTCGCGCGGCACAGCGGCAAGCTGCTCGAGGTGTCCGGCGGGTCGACCGCGGACGGCGCGCCGGTCACCCAGTGGGCGGACCTGAACGTTTCGAACCAGCGGTGGCGGATAGTGCCGGCTCAGTAGACGAGCGCCTGGGCGCCGTCGGACATGATCTCCTCGACGAAGACGGCGGCGCCCGCGATCCGGATGCCCGGCAGCACGTCGTCCGGGCCGATCTCCCGGCGCGCGGCGCACTGCGTGCAGGCGGTGACCCGGCCCGAGGTGAGCAGCAGCTCCAGCAGGTCCGGCAGGGCGGCGGCGTGCGGCAGGGCGAACTGCGCCGCCCGGCCGGGCAGCGCGAACCACGTCGACTCGCCGGTGAGCCAGAAGGACACGTCCACGCCGGACGCGGCCGCGGTGGAGGCCACGGTGAACGCCTGCGAGCAACGCTCCGGGGCGTCCGCTCCGGCGGTTGCCTTGACGACGAGCAAACGGGCCATGCCGGTCAGCATAGGATGGCGGGGTCATGGTTACCGAGGTCGGGTTCGTGAGTCTGCTGGTCGCCGGGTTCGGCGGGCTGGCAGGCGGTTTGGGCTATCTGGCGATGCGCATTGCAAGGGGACGCTGGTGAGCAGTGAGACGGAAAACCCGCTGGGCCCACCGCCCTGGATGAACGCGCCGCCCGTCGACGCGTACCCGTACGAGGACACGCACGACCTGCGGCAGGGTCCCGACCTGCACCCCGCGCTGCTCGGCCTGCTGCCGTTCATCGGACTATGGCGCGGCCGCGGCCAGGGCGGATTCCCCGAGGTCGAGGACTTCGACTTCGCGCAGGAGGTCCGGATCAGCCACGACGGCCGGCCGTTCCTGGCGTACGAGTCGCGGGCCTGGCTGCTCGACGCGGACTCCAAGCCGGTGCGGATGGCCGGGCGCGAGGTCGGCTGGTGGCGCCCGGTGCTTGTCGACGACCGGCCCGGCGACGAGATGGAAGCCACGATGATGACGCCGACCGGGGTGATGGAGCTCTACCTCGGGCGGGTGAGCGGGACGCGCCTGGAGATGGCGACGGACGCGGTCGTCCGCACGCCGTCCGCCAAGGAGGTGGCCGCCGGGCACCGGCTCTTCGGCATCGTCGAGGGGGCGCTGCTCTACGCGCACGAGATGTCGGCGATGGGGCACACCCTGCAACCGCACCTGTCCGCGAGGCTGCTGCGCGTCGGCGGTTGAGCCCGGCGGGGTCCGGGGTCCCACCGCGCGAACTATGCTCGGTACGTGTCCGCCACATCGCTTGCCGAGATGCTCCGTGAGCGCGGCCTGCGCCTCACACCGCAGCGCCAGCTGATCCTGGAGGCCGTGCACGAGCTGGGCCACGCGACCCCGGAGCAGATACACCACACCGTGCGGGAGCGTGCCGCCGGCGTCAACATCACCACCGTCTACCGCACCCTCGAGCTACTCGAGGACCTGAGCCTCGTCAGCCACACCCACCTCTCGCACGGCTCGCCGACCTACCACCCCGCCGGCGAGGATCAACACGTCCATCTCGTCTGCCGCAACTGCGGCTCGATCGACGAGGTCGACCCGGCGGTGATGCTGCCCGTGACCGAGCAGCTCCAGCGCGACAGGGACTTCCGGGTCGACGTCGGTCATGTCTCGCTCTTCGGCGAGTGTGGCGACTGCCGGGAGGCCCAGACATGAGCACGGTACTGATCGAGGAGCTCGAGCCCGCCTCCGCCGACGCGGGCGTGCCGGCGCACTACGGCGACCCGATGCGCGAGCAGCGCGTCCTCGACACCGCCGCCGGGCTGGTCGACCGCTCCAACCGCGACGTGGTCGCCGTGCCGGGCGACGAGCGCGCGAGCTGGCTGCACACCCTGACCACCCAGCACCTGAGCGGCCTGCGCGCCGGGCAGGGCACCGAGTTCCTGGTGCTGTCCCCGCACGGCCACGTCGAGCAGCACGCCCTGGTCGCCGAGGACGGCACGACCGCCTGGCTGGACACCGAGCCCGGCGCGGGTGCCGGCCTGCTGAAGTACCTCGAGATGATGCGCTTCTTCACCCGGGTCGAGCCGCGCGACGCCACCGGCGAGATGGCCGTGTTGTCGCTGGTCGGGCCGCAGGCGGCCGCCGCCGCCAGGACACACCTCGGCGTGGACCTGGCCGAGCCGCGGATCTTCGAGGTGCCGGGTCCGAAGTTCGCCGCCGGCTCGATACCGGACGAGCCGACCGCCCGCTACGACGTCCGGCCCTTCGGCGACGGCGCGCTCGCCCGCCGGGTGCCGCTCGGCGTCGACCTGCTGGTGCCCCGGGCGTCCCTCGACGAGGTGCTGGGGCGGCTGGCCGACGTGCCGAGGTCCGGGCTGTGGGCGTACGAGGCCGTCCGGGTCGCCAACCGGGTGCCGCGGCTGGGCTGGGAGACCGACCACCGGACCATTCCGGCCGAGGCCGGCTTCGCCGCGCCCGCCGTTCACCTGGACAAGGGCTGCTACCGGGGGCAGGAGACGATCGCCCGGGTGCACCACCTGGGCCGGCCGCCGCGGCGGCTGGTGCTGCTGCACCTCGACGGGATCGCCACCGACCAGCCGCCGGCGCAGGGCACCCCGGTGACGCTCGACGGGCGTGCCGTCGGCTTCGTCGGCACCGCGGTACGCCACCACGAGCTGGGCATGATCGCCCTGGCAGTGCTCAAACGCAACGTCGCGGACGACGCGTCACTGCTGGTCGGGGAGTCGGCCGCCGCCATCGACGTCTCGTAAGTCCGTCCCGCATGGCAGGATCGCGGACATGACCGGGACACTCATCACAGTCGCGCCCACCGGCGCGGAGAGCAGCAAGGCAGCCGTACCCGCGCTGCCGGTGACGATCGACGAGCTCGTGGCGACCGCCAAGGAGTGCGAGGCGCTCGGCGCCTCGATCGTGCACGTCCACATCCGCGACGATGCGGGCGAGCCGAGCCTCGACCAGGGCCGGCTGCGCGCCACGGTGGCCGCGCTGAAGCAGGCGACGGACCTGATCGTGCAGCTCTCCTCGGGCGGCGCCGTGACCGACCCCGAGGCCGCCCGGCTGGCCGTGCTCGACGCCGGCCCGGAGATGGCGTCCTGCACGATGGGCACGGTCAACTTCGGCGACGGCGTGTTCATGAACCGCTGGGAGTTCATCGTCGACCTACACACCCGGATGCAGGAGCGGGGCATCGTGCCGGAGTACGAGATCTTCGACCTCGGGCAGCTGACCACCCTGCAGCGCCTGCTCGCCAAGCACGGACTCCCGTACGGCGGCCACGTGCACGTCGACCTGGTGATGGGCGTGCCCGGCGGCATGCCCGGAACCGCCGCGGCCCTGGTCGCGTGCGAACAGGCGATCCGCGACCTGCCCGCCGGCACCACGTTCTCGGCCACCGGCATCGGGCGCAGCACGATCCCGGTCATGCTCGCCTCGCTGGCCGCGGGCGGGCACCTGCGGGTCGGCATGGAGGACACGATCACGTACGGCAAGGGCCAGCCGGTCGAGTCGAACATGCAGCTGGTGGCCCGGGCGTTCGGCTTCGCGCAGCTCGCCCAGCGCCCCCCGCTGACCACGACGCAGGCCCGCGAGCTGCTCGGGGTGCCGGCCCGATGATCCTGGCGGAGGTGGTGCGCTCGGGCTTCGTCGAGTCGGTGCACCACGGCTCGGTGGTGGTGCTCGACGCGGCCGGCAAGGTGGTCGCCGCGGCCGGCGAGGTCGCCGCCCCGATGTTCCCCCGGTCCTCCAACAAGCCGCTGCAGACGGTGGGCATGCTGCGGGCCGGGCTGCGTACCGCCGACCCGGCCGATCTCGCGCTGATCAGCGGCAGTCACTTCGGCGAGCCGTTCCACGTCGCCCGGGTCCGCGAGATACTGAGCGCCGTGGGGCTGGACGAGAGCGCCCTGCGCTGCCCGGAGTCGCTGCCGCTCTCCGAGAACGAGCGGGACATCGTGCTGCGCGACGGCCGCGGCCCCGAGCGGATCCTGATGAACTGCTCCGGCAAGCACGCCGGGATGCTGGCCACCTGCGTGGCGAACGGGTGGCCGCTGGACGACTACCGGGACCCGAAGCACCCGCTCGAGGTGGCGATCGCCGCCGCGGTGACCGACCTGGTGGGCGAGCCGATCGCCGCTACCGGGATCGACGGCTGCGGGGCGCCGGTGTTCGGCTTCTCGCTGACCGCCCTGGCCCGCGGGTTCCAGCGGCTGGTCCAGGCGCCGCCGCGGTCGTTCGAGCGGCTGGTCGCCGACACGATGCGCGCCGATCCGGAGCTGGTTGCGGGCACCGGCGAGGACGACACCCGGCTGATGCGGGGCGTGCCCGGCCTGCTGGCCAAGGGCGGGGCCGAGGGCGTGGTCGCGGTGGCGATCGAGGACGTGGGCGCCGTCGCCCTCAAGGTCGAGGACGGCGCCATGCGGGCCCGGATGCCGGTCCTGATGTCCGCGCTGCGCCGGCTCGGCGTCGCGGCGCCGGTGCTGGACGACCTGGCCACGGTGCCGGTACTCGGCGGTGGCGTGCGGATCGGCGAGGTACGCACCGCCTGGTGACCCGTTTCACGCTAACTCTTGCAAGCGTTCTGCTTGCAAGAGTTAGCACCCCGGGCTACCTTCGAATGCATGGCCACACCCAAGGACCTGCCTCAGGACATCGGCGGATTCATCCGTGACCTGCGGCAGACCGCGAAGATCTCGCTTCGGCAGCTCGCCGACCGGGCGGGCGTGAGCAACCCGTACCTCAGCCAGATCGAGCGTGGCCTGCGCAAGCCCAGCGCCGAGGTACTGCAGCAACTGGCCAGCGCGCTGCGGGTGTCGACGCCCGCGATGTACCTGCGTGCCGGCCTGCTCGACGGGGAGGGCCAGCAGGGCGTGCTGGCCGCGATCGCGGTCGATCCCGACCTGACGATCGCCCAGAAGCAGTCGTTGTCGCAGATCTACGAGACGTTCCGAAACGAGACCGCACGGCAGGCGCCGGCGGCGACAGAGCCCACGGCGGCCGAGCCCGCCGAGGCACCCGACGCGGACGATGCGCTCAGCACCGTCATCCGCGACGTGGCTGTCGCCGAGGACGGTGCAGCCCCCGCACCCAGGACCACTCAGCCCGAGGAGAAGTAAGTACATGACCGAGCAGACCAAGACCCGTATCCCCGCGCCCCTCTACGCCGCCGCCGGCGCCGGTGACCTGGCCTACCAGCAGCTCCGCAAGCTGCCGGCCGTCATCACCGACCTCAGTGACCGCGCCGCCGCCTCGCTGAAGACCGCGAACGACACGGCGAACACCACCGCCGCCTCGCTCAAGACCACGGCCACCAGCACCGACTTCGACAAGCTGCGCGAGACCGCCACCGCCAGCGCCGTCGCGTTCGCCCACGCCGCGCAGGAGCGTGCCGTCGCCGTCTACACCGCGCTTGTCGCACACGGCGAGCGCGTGGTCGGCACCGGCGTCGTCGAGGCCGCCGACGCGGTCAACGCCGACATGGTGACCACCGTGGAGCCGAAGGCCGTCGAGGCCGCCGCCGAGGCGTCCGCGCCGAAGCCGCGCAAGCGCGCGACCCGCCCGGCCGCCAAGTAAGTAACCACCAGCGACTCTTTGATCAGCGGGCCTCGGCGTCAGCCGGGGCCCGCGGCATAGACTGGCGGTCATGGCCTACAGCGCGACACCCATCTTCTACGACGACGTCGCGAACCTCATCGCGTTCGCCGTCCTGATCCTGTCGTTGGTCGTGCAGGCTGTCGCGCTCATCCACTGCGTGACCCAGCGCGGCGATGGTTTTCAGGCGATCGGCACCCTGCCCAAGGGTGCCTGGCTGGCCATTCTCGCCGTCTGCATCATCCTGACGCTGCTCGGCGTCGGCGGTGGAGCCACCGGCCTGTTCGGCCTCATCGGTGTGGCAGCCGCGCTGATCTACCTGCTCGACGTCCGGCCCGGCCTGCGCGACCTCTCGGACGGCAAGGGCTTCTGGTGAAGGGTCTCCGCTGGCCGCCGCCTCCCGACGGCGGCCCGCGGAATCCCGGCCCCGGCCCGAGTGCCCCGCGGGGCGGCCGCCCGACCCTGCCGTCGCCGCCCACCGAGCTGATCGAGGCTCGGCCCGGCGTGCGCCTCGAGCAACTCGTCACGGGCGTCGGTGAGCCGGTCACGGTCTTCGCGCACGGGCTGGCTGGCGACATCTCCGGCACCCGCCCGCTCGGCAGCGGAGTCACCGGCCGCCGGGTCTTCTTCCACTTTGTCGGGCACGGCCGCTCGGACGCGCCGCCCGGCCCGTGGAGCTTCGCCGATCTCGCCGACGACCTGCAGGCCGTCGCCGACCGGTCCGGCGCCACCCGGGCCCTCGGTGTCAGCATGGGCGCCGGCGCGCTGTGCCGGTTGCTCGCGGACACGCCGGGGCGATTCGAACGGATCGTGCTCTATCTGCCCGCGCCGCTGGACGGCGTACGGCCGCCGCAGGCCGCGGCGCGACTGACCCGGCTGCTCGCCGCGGTCGAGTCGGGCGAGGCCGCGCTGGTCGCGGAGGCCGTCGAGCCCGAACTGCCGCCGTCGGTGCGGAACACGCCTACGGGGTGGAGCTATCTGCGGCAGCGCGTCGAGCAGCTGCTGACCGACGGACTCGCACCGGAGCTCGACACGTTGTGGCGGGCGCCGGCGGTGCCGGACACCTCGGCGCTGGCGGCGTTCCCGGGTCGGGCGCTGGTGATCGGGTGTGTGGGTGACGACGTGCATCCCGCGCCCGTCGCCGAGCGGCTCGCCGGGCTGCTGCCCGATGCCGAACTGCACGTCTACGACCGGCCGGCAGTGCTCTGGACCAAGCGCAAGGAGCTGCGCGAGCGCATCTCCGCATTCCTGAACGCGCCCTGACCCCGAGGCGACGTACCCGATCAAGTGGGTAGATCGGTTCAGGCCGTAACTTTTCGGGCACTGAAACGGTGTTCATGACGTGCGGTTTTCCCCCAAATCCATCTTTTTCGGCCTGGTGACCCTCGGCCTTCCGTTCGCCGTCACCGTCGGCTGGACGCTCGGCACGCCGGCACCCACGTTGCCGGCGGTGAGCGCGCCCGGTGGAGCCGGCGGAATCGGAGTCGCGCCCGCCCGGGCCACGACGCCGAGGTCCGAGTCGATCGTCGACTGGTCGCCGCCCACCACCAGGCCCATCGCCGTGGAGTCGGCCCTGACGCCCACCGCCAAGGCCGCGATCGTGGTGCCGAGCGCCGTTCCGCCGTCCACAGTGGTCTCCGGGTCGGCCTCGCCGACCTTCACGCTGCTGCAGCCGCCGGTGCCGACGCCGACCATGATCAGTCCGCCGAGCCCGTCCGCGACGGAACCGAGCGAGAGCGCTAATCCGGAGACCTCGGACCTCGGTGCAGCGAAACTGGCCCAGGGGTCCTAAGCTCCCCGACCGTGGGGAGTAACTCGAATCAACTGCGGTCCGTCGCCGGCCAGGGCGTCGCGGCGACCGGCGGCGCCGTGCGCCAGTTCGCCAGCGGCGCGGGCCTGCTCGGCCGCGGCCTGATCCTGGTGCTGCGCAACCCCAGGATCCTCGGCCTCGGCCTGGTCCCGGCGGTGATCGCCGGCATCCTGTACGCCGCCGCGCTGGCCGCCCTGATCGCGTACGTCGGCGACCTGTCCGCGACGGTCACCTGGTTCGCCGACGACTGGTCGACCTTCTACCGCGACCTCATCCGGGTGCTGGCCGGCGTGGCCCTGATCGGGTTCGGCGGCCTGTTCGGCGTGCTCACCTTCACCGCGGTCACGCTGCTGATCGGCGACCCGTTCTACGAGAAGATCTCCGGCCTGGTCGAGGCCCGCCTCGGCGGCGTGCCGGACGAGGTCGAGGTGTCGCTGGGCCGCTCGCTGGCCCGCAGCCTGGTGGACTCGCTGCGCCTGATCGGGCTGTCCATCCTCTTCGGCGTCCCGCTGTTCCTGGCCGGCTTCATCCCGGTGATCGGCCAGACGGTGGTACCGGTGATCGGCGGCGCGGTCGGCGGCTGGCTGCTCGCCGTCGAGCTGACCGGCGTGCCGTTCCAGCGGCGCGGTCAGCGCCTGCGGCACCGCAGGGCCGCCCTGCGCGGCCACCGTCCGCTCGCACTGGGCTTCGGGGTCGCCGTCTTCGCCTGCTTCCTGATCCCGCTGGGCGCCGTGCTGGTGATGCCGGCCGCGGTGGTGGGCGGCACCCTGCTCGCCCGCCGGTCCCTCGGCCTGCCCACCGAGATCACGACGGTGCCGTCCATCTGATCCGCGAGACACCCCTAGGCCGAGGCGCGGACCACGAGCTCGGTGGGGAGGACGACGGCGTCCGGCTCCGACGGTCTTTCGTTGACCAGGCCGAGCATCTGCCGTGCCATCGTCCGGCCCATATCGACTATCGGCTGCCGGACCGTGGTCAGCGGAGGGTCGCTGAGCCTGCTGATCTCGAAGTCGTCGAAGCCGACCACCGCGACGTCCTCCGGGACCCGGCGGCCCGCGTCCTTGAGCGCCTGCAGCGCGCCGTGGGCCATCATGTCGGAGGCCACGAAGACCGCGTCCAGCGCCGGGTCGTCGGCGAGCAGCTGGCGCATCGCGCGGAGGCCGGACTCGCGGGTGAAGTCGCCGACGGCGACGTGCTCGGCCAGACCCGCCTCGCGCAGGGTGTCCTGGTATCCGGTCAGCCGGTCTATCCCGGCGATCATGTCCTGCGGGCCGGCGATGGTGGCGATCCTGCGCCGCCCGGTGCCCAGCAGGTGCCGGACGGCCTTCCCGACGCCGCCGACGTGGTCCACGTCCACGTACGGGACCGGCAGCTCGGCCGGGGTCATCGGACGGCCGCTGCAGACGACCGGGATGCCGAGCCGGGCGAGCGCGCCGGGCAGCGGGTCCGCGCCGTGCATCGAGGCGAACATGACGCCGTCGACGTGGCCCGCCATCGCGTAGCGCTCGACCCGGTCGTGGCTGGCCGCCGAGCCCGCCATCATCAGCACCAACTGCTTGTCCGCCGCGTCGAGCTCCATGCTCACGCCGCGGATCACCGCGGGGAAGAACAGGTCGTCGGAGAAGACCCGGTTCGCCGTCTCCGGCAGGATCAGCGCGATCGACTCCGTGCGCTGCGTGACCAGGCTGCGCGCGGCCTGGTTGGGCACGTAGCCCAGCTCCTCGACGGCCTGGTTCACCGCGTCACGGATCCCGACGGCGACCGTGGTCGACCCGTTGACGACGCGGGAGACGGTAGCCCTCGAGACACCGGCGCGCCTCGCCACGGCCTCAAGAGTCGGTCGCTCCCGCGTCACCATCAGCTCACTCCCCGATCCGGCCCCGGTCGGTGAGACCGTTACGCCGGATCACCTCCTGGTACCACCGCGCGCTGTCCTTCGGCACCCGCTGCTGCGTGGTGTAGTCCACGTGCACCAGGCCGAACCGCTTGGCGTACCCCTCGGCCCATTCGAAATTGTCCATCAACGACCACGCGAAGTATCCCCGAAGGTCAACGCCGTGGGAAATGGCATCCAAGCAGGCGCGTAGATGCCCGTCCAGATACTCGATGCGGTCGGAGTCGTGTACCGCGCCGTCCTCGGACGGCCCGTCGGAGTACGAGGCGCCGTTCTCGGTGATCATCATCGGCGTACCGGGATAGTCCCGGTGGATCCGGTCCAGCAGCCGGGTCAGCGCGGCCGGCTCGATCTGCCAGCCGATGTCGGTGACCGGGCCGACCGGCTCGCGGAAGGCGACACCCTCGGTGCCCGGCGCGTCCGGCGCGGCGGGCGTGCCGGGCTTCGCCGAGACGTACGTCGGCGTGTAGAAGTTGACCCCCAGCACGTCGATGGGGGCGTTGATGATCGCCTCGTCGCCGTCCTGGATGAACGACAGGTCGACGAAGCGGGCCATGTGCTCGCGCATGTCGTCCGGGTACCGCCCGCGCAGCAGCGGGTCCAGGAAGATCCGGTTGTTGAGGCCGTCGACGATGCGGGCGGCCTCGACGTCGGCGGAGTTCTCCGGGTCCAGCGGCAGCACGGAGGCCGGGTTCAGCGTGATGCTGACGCTCTGCGCCCCGGCCGAGCGCAGGGCCCGGGCGGCGAGGCCGTGGCCGAGCAGCAGATGATGCACGGCCTTGAAGACCGAGGCCGGGTTCCTGACGCCCGGCGCGTGACGGCCGCTGCCGTAGCCCAGGTACGCCGAGCACCACGGCTCGTTCAGCGTGGTCCAGGTGCGTACCCGGTCGCCGAGGCGGGCGTGCACGATCTGCGCGTACTCGGCGAAGGCCTCGGCGGTCTCGCGGGCCGTCCAGCCGCCGCGGTCCTCGAGGCTCTGGGGCAGGTCCCAGTGGTAGAGCGTGACGACCGGGTCGATGCCCTTGCCGATCAGCTCGTCCGTCAGCCGGTCGTAGAAGTCCAGTCCGCGCGTGTTGACCGGGCCGGTGCCGTCGGGCTGAACGCGCGGCCAGGCGATCGAGTAGCGGTACGAGGCCAGTCCGAGACCGGCCATCATCGCGACGTCCTCGACGTAGCGGTGGTAGTGGTCGCACGCGACGTCGCCGGTGTGCCCGGCGTACACCCGGCCCTGCGTGCGGCTGAACGTGTCCCAGATGGACGGCCCCCGGCCGTCCTCCCGGACCGCGCCCTCGATCTGGTACGACGCCGTCGCGGCGCCCCAGATGAAGCCGTCCGGGAACCGTGCCCCCGATGCCAGTGGTTCGTCGCTCGACTCCACCGAGACGGTTGCCGTCATCCTTCACCGCTCCCTGCGTGATCCGCCGCTGCCGAGCCGGGCCGCGCCGACCGGCTTGATCAGCGGCGGGACTGTGGCGGGCGGCCGGAAAACGACCGCCCTTAACCGGTACAGCGTAGAGCCATTCGCCTTCTCGGGAGCCATCCGAAAGTTGCGGAACCCCGTCCGGATTATGGGACGCCTCAACCGGTCCGAAGCGGGCTGATCAGGCGCGGATCGCCGGTCACGAGGAGATTGTCCGTATCGATGCGTCCCATAAGCGCCAGCAACACGTCGCTCGCGGTGCCGGAGGCCTCCGCGCGGGGGTGGTGGTCGTCCGAATCGAGGATCGTCCCGGTGTCCAGCAGCGAGATGCCCGCCCCGCGCAACCGGACGAACCACTCGTAGCTCGCATCGGTGGCGATAAGGTGCACCACGCCGTACAGGTCGGTGGGGCCCTTGCGGCGACCGGCCGGCAGCCAGGTGTCGAGCACCTCGTTGACGCCGTCCGCGGCGAGCTTCGTCTCGATCGGGGTGGCGCGACCGGCCGCGGCCTCGGCGTCCCAGCGGTGCACCGAGATCTCGTGCGCCATCCGGCGTTGCCAGAAGCCCGCCTTGCGGGCCTGCGCGGGCCAGGTCCACGACGGGTGATCGGGGTCGAGCGCGTCGAGCGTCTCGATCGTGCCGGTCATCTCCCGGCGCAGGTGGTCTAGTGCCGCCGGCCAGTCGGGGCGCGGCTCGGGGATCACCGGATCCGCGGGCCGGTCGATCACGCCGCGCGGTGCCAGCTCGCGCACCCAGCGCAGGGTGGCGGTGACGTGCTCGACGAGATCGGCAACCGTCCATCCCGGACACGGGGGCACCGCGGCCTCGGGGCCCGTCTCGGCGACGGCGTCCTGGAACGCCGGCCCGTCGGCGCGCAGGGCGGCGAGCCAGAAGTCCTTCGTCGCGTGCAGCCTGTTCATCAGCCTTCTCCCACTCGAGGAGGACCACCGGATTCCACCCGAGGGTCCGCGGCCTAGGGTGAACGTCGTGCCTGACGTTAGTGCTGACCACCCAACCGCCGCACCCGCAGCGCATGCCAGTTCGCTGGGGGCGTACACGACGCTACGCCTCGGCGGCCCGGCAGGCGCGCTGGCCGTGCTGTCCGAAACGGACGAAGTGGTGGCAACCGTACGGGCCGCCGCCGCCTCGGGGCAACCCGTGCTCGTCCTTGCCGGCGGAAGCAACGTCGTGATCGGGGACGGGGGATTCCCGGGAACGGTGCTGCTGCTGCGTACGCGTGGGGTGCGCGTGGTCGACCGGGATTCGCGCGGGGTGCTCCTGCGGGTCGCCGCGGGGGAGCCGTGGGACGAGTTCGTCGCGGACACGATCGAGAGAGGCCTCTCGGGCCTCGAGGCGCTGTCCGGCATCCCCGGCTCGGCCGGCGCGACCCCGATCCAGAACGTGGGCGCCTACGGCCGGGAGGTCGCGCACACCATAGAGGCGGTGCACGTCTACGACCGGCACGCGGACGAGGTGCGGGCGCTCTCGCTGCCGGAATGCGGTTTCGCCTACCGGTCGAGCATTTTCAAGCACAGCGACCGCTGGGTCGTGCTCGAGGTCGACTTCCGCCTCGAGGTCGCCGCGGAGTCGGCGCCGATCCGGTACGCCGAGCTGGCCCGTCACCTCGGCGTCGAGGTCGGTGACCGCGTCGGCACGGCGCGGGTCCGCGAGGCGGTGCTGAAGCTGCGCGCGAGCAAGGGCATGGTGCTCGACCCCGAGGACCCGGACACCCGGTCGGTGGGCTCCTTCTTCACCAACCCGGTGCTGTCGGCGCAGGAGTGGGCCGCGGTGCAGGACCGGCTCGTCGACGCGGGTGAGCCGCCGAGCTGGCCGGCGCCGAACGGCACGGTCAAGGTCCCGGCCGCCTGGCTGATCGAGAGGGCGGGATTCGGCAAGGGCTATGCCGGCGCCGGCGGCGTGGCGATCTCCTCGAAGCACACGCTCGCGCTCACCCACCGCGGCGGCGGCACGACGACGGCCCTGCTGGACCTGGCCCGGGAGATCCGCGACGGCGTACGGGACCGGTTCGGCGTCGTCCTGCACCCCGAACCGGTCCTGGTGAACTGCGAGATCTAGCGCCAGCCGAAGACCTGCGTCCAGTAGTAGGTGCCGTTCGCGGCGCGCTGCACGCCCGTGCCGAGCGCCTTGACGCCGCAGTTGAGGATGTTGGCCCGGTGCGGCGGGCTGGCCATCCAGGCCGCCATCACCTCGGTGGTGCTGGAGAAGCCGTGTGCGACGTTCTCGCCCGCGACGGCGTGGTAGCCGGCGTCCTTGGAACGGCTCCGGAAGGTCGAGCCGCGCCAGCCGAAGTGCCCGAAGTCCCCGGTGGCGGCCATGTAGTGGCTCTGCCGGACGGCCGCGACGGTCAGTTCCTCGTCCTGGGCGAGTGCGGGGCAGCCGTTGCGGGCCCGCTCCCTGTTGGTCAGCGCGAACACCTCATCGCCGAGCACCGGGTAAGTGGTCAGAGCGGCTTCGCCTCTGGCTGCCACGGCGGCCGGGGCCGTGAACTCGGCGTACGTGGGTGTCGTCGCTATCCCTAACAGTGCGGCCGGCGCGGCCGCGACAAGGGCGAGACGTCGTACGGAACCGAACACTTGCTGCCTCCCGATCCACGCCGGGCGCCTGTTCGCCCGGCATGGCTATCGGATCGGCTTTTCGGCAGTATGTCCCTTCTTTGCCCGTTTACAACGTATCGACCCGGTAAGTTGCTAGCCTGTGGGGATGGTGGCCGGAAGGCTGATCTCAGCCCCTGCGCCCCTGTCCGGGGCATATGTCAGTTGCACCGAGCCGCCGTGCGCGGCGGCGATCGCCTCGGCCAGCAGCATCCACACCGCGGTGCTGCGGCGGCGGTGCGGCGGCTCCGGAATGGCCAGCATCCCGGCCATCAGGTGCTCGTCCGTGAGCTGCTCGGACTGCCGGGCGGTCACGCGCACCGTCCAGCCGGCCGTCCCCGCCGTCGCCTGGACCGTGGCGGACCGGTCGGCGGCACCGCTCGCCACCGTGCCGATCACCGCGTAGAGGAGATCCCGCAGCAGCGGGGCGTCGGCGGAGAGCGGCGGCCCCTCGCCCGCCCGCACGCTCGCGTCCGTGTACGGCTCCCGGCTGGCCAGCAGTTCGGCTGCCTCCGCGATCAGTGCGGGGAGATCGACGCTGGTGCGCCGCAGTACGAGGTCGCCGGTCTGTAGCCGGCTGACCACCATGAGGTCTTCGACCAGGGCGAGCATCCGGTCGGTGTTGCGGCGCACGGCCGCCAGCGCGACCGAGCGCTCGGCCGGCGCGAGGCTGTCCGTGTCCAGGCTCTCGGTGAACGACGCGATGGTGGTCAGCGGCGTCCGCAACTCGTGCGAGATGACCGCGAGGAACCGGGCCTGCTGGGCTCCGCCCGGGTGCGTCGGCGGCGGCGTACCGGGGGTGGGGGTCATCGATTTCTCACCGATGGGGCCTGAGGCGGATGCGCACGCTGAACTATAACTTTCCGTATATGAACGGACACGTCACGCTATCGTGGTTTTGGACATTTCATCTTTTCGCCCTCCGCGTTCGCGGGGGACGCAGGCAAGACGCTGACCGATGCCGCTGCCGTGCCGCGGCGGCCGGGCAGCCGCGTCTGGCGACGCAGCGTTGGGGGGTCACGGTGGTGAGGGCAATGAGCGAGCTTGCGAGCGAATCAACTACTCAGTCCAAGACTCATGTCAGCGCCGGAGCGTCAGCGGAGGCGATGGCATGAGCGAGCTTGCGAGCGAATCATCTACTCAGTCCAAGACTCATGTCAGCGCCGGAGCGTCAGCGGAGGCGATGGCATGAGCGAGCTTGCGAGCGGATCATCGTCTCAGTCCAAGACTCATGTCAGCGCGTCGCCGTCAGCGGAGGCGATGGCATGAGCAGGTTGCTCGTTGTTGAGGACGACCCGGACATCGCCCTGGCTCTGCGGTTGCTGTTCAGCCGTGCCGGCTACGAGGTGGCGCACGCCGGCGACGGCCGCGCCGGCCTCAAGGAGGCGTACGCCGAACACCCCGACCTGGTGGTCCTCGACGTCGGCCTGCCGGAGATGGACGGCTGGCAGGTCCTGGAGCGGCTCCGGGACGTGTCGGACGTCCCTGTGTTGGTTCTCACCGCGCACGGCCAGGAGGCCGAGAAGGTGCGCGGCCTGCGCGGCGGCGCTGACGATTACCTCACCAAGCCGTTCGCCAACAACGAGCTGCTCGCCCGGGTCGAGGCGCTGCTGCGCCGCTCGTCCGGCGGGCAGAACAGCTGGGCCAGCCAGATCTACGACGACGGGCTGGTGCACCTCGACCCGACCAAGCGCAGGGTCTACGTCAAGGGCGACGAGAAGCGCCTGACCCCCACCGAGTTTCGGCTGCTCAACGCCCTGGTCCGGCATGCGGGTGCGGTGCTCAGCCCGAACCAGTTACTCACCCAGGCCTGGGACGACCCGACCGGCATCGGCCAGGAGCGGGTCAAGTTCGCCGTCCTGCGGCTACGTCGCAAGCTCGGCTGGTCGGATCCCGATGAATCACCCATCGAATCCGTGCGCGGATTCGGCTACCGCTACCGCCGGGCGGGGGGTGACACCTGAATCGGGCGAGGTAGCAGCCCGGGTGTCCTCAGATGAGGAGCCTGTGGGTCGATGAGGGCAGTGGGAAACGAGCAGGAGGTAGTCCGTGGAAGACCTTGGTGAGATCGTCGGCGAATTCCTCATGGAAAGCCACGAGAACCTGGATCAGATCGACCGGGATCTCGTCGCGCTCGAGCAGGAGCCGGGATCGCGTGACCTGATCTCACGCATCTTCCGGGCTATCCACACGATCAAGGGCACGAGCGGGTTCCTGGCCTTCACCCGGCTCGAGACGCTCGCCCACGCCGGCGAGTCGCTGCTGTCGCGGCTGCGCGACGGCGTGCAGCCGGTCACGCCGACCACGATCACGACGCTGCTCGCCACGATCGACGGGGTCCGTGCGCTGCTCGAGGCGATCGAGCAGGACGGCAACGAGGGCGAAGTCGACGTCGACGCCATCATCGCCGCGGTGCACGCGCAGATGAACGCGACCGGCGAGGCCGTCGCCGTGCCGGCGGCGCCCAGGGAGGCGCCGGAACCGCTCGCGGAGATGCCCGCACGCCCGGCGCCCGAGCCCGTGGAGGAACAGCGGCGGCCGCTCGGCGAGATCCTCGTCGAGTCCGGTGCGGCCGCGCCCGGCGACGTCGGCTCCGCGCTGCAGCAGCAGTTGGAGGGCGACGAGCGCAAGCTCGGCGCGATCCTGCTGGAGGAGGGCAAGGCCGCCCCGGCGGCGGTCAGCGAGGCCCTGCAGGCGCAGACGCCCAAGCGCAGCGTCGCCGACAGCGCGATCCGGGTCGACGTCGACCTGCTGGACGGCCTGATGAACCTGGTCGGCGAGCTGGTCCTCGCGCGTAACCAGCTGGTCCGCGGCGTGATGGAGACCGGCGACTCCGGCCTGGTCCGCAGTGCCCAGCGGCTCGGCATGATCACCAGTGAGCTGCAAGAGGGCATCATGAAGACCCGGATGCAGCCGATCGAGCACATCTGGTCGAAGCTGCCCCGGGTCATCCGCGACCTGAGCCAGTCGCTCGGCAAGAAGGTCGAGCTGGTCATGGAGGGCAAGGAGACCGAGCTCGACCGCAGCCTGCTGGAGGCGGTCAAGGACCCGCTGACCCACCTGGTGCGCAACGCCGTCGACCACGGCATCGAGGAGGCGGACAAGCGGGTCGCCGCCGGCAAGCCGGCGGAGGGCACGCTCACCCTGCGCGCGTACCACGAGGGCGGGCACGTCGCGGTCGACGTGGCCGACGACGGCGCGGGCATGGACGTGAACCGGATCGCCGAGAAGGCGATCGAGAAGGGCCTGCTCCGCCCCGAGCAGGTGGCCACCATGGACAAGCGCGAGATCATGGCCATGGTCTTCCAGCCCGGCTTCTCCACCGCCGCGAAGGTGACAAACGTGTCCGGCCGCGGCGTCGGCATGGACGTGGTCAAGACCAACATCGAGCGGATCGGCGGCGCGGTCAGCGTCGACTCGACGCTGGGCGAGGGCACGGTCTGGCGCCTCACCATCCCGCTGACCCTGGCGATCATCCAGGCGCTGACCGTCGACTGCGGCGACCAGCGCTACGTGGTGCCGCAGGTCGCGGTCCTGGAACTGGTCTTCATCGACGGGCAGTCCACGAAGATCGAGTACGCCTCCGGCGCGCCGGTCTACCGGCTGCGCGGCAAGCTGCTGCCGCTGGTCCGCCTGGACCGGGCCCTCGGCCTGGACGTCGGCGGCGACCAGGGCGTCTACATCATGGTGCTGCACGCCGACGGGCGCCGCTTCGGGCTCGTCGTGGACCGCGTCCTCAACACGGAGGAGGTCGTGGTCAAGGCCCTCAACAGCCGCTTCAAGGACATCGGCCTGTACGCCGGCGCCACGATCCTCGGCGACGGCAAGGTCGGCCTCATCCTCGACATCTCCTCGCTGGCCCGCCGCTCGCATCTGACGGCCGAGTCCGACCGGGAGAACCTGGTCGGCGCGTCGCGTGCCGGCAACGGTGCCGGAACGGGCGAACGCCTGCTGGTCACCGCGGTCGGCGAACGCCGGGTCGCGATCCCGCTGGACGCCGTCACCCGGCTCGAGGAGTTCCCGCGGGAACGCATCGAGCACGCCGGTTCCCGCGAGGTCGTGCAGTACCGGGGTCAGATCCTGCCGCTGGTGCGCCTGTCGCACCTGCTCGGGGCGTACAGCGAGGTGGAGGAGAGCGAGACCGTGTCCGTGGTCGTATACAGCGAGGGCCAGCGCAGCGTGGCCCTGGTCGTCGATCGGATCGTCGACATCGCCGAGAACTCGACGACGGCCCGCCGCGAGGCGGAGGAGGACGGCCTGGTCGGCACCGCGGTGATCCAGCAGCGGGTCACCGAGCTGCTCGACGTTCGCCGCGCCATCCTCGCCGCGGATCCGAACTTCTACACCGAGGCAACCGACGAGATGCTGGTGGAGGCCTGAGATGGCGAGCCGTCAGTTCGCAACATTCGAGGTAGCGGACCAACTCTTCGGTGTCGAGGTCGACACGGTCCAGGAGGTGCTCTCGTACAACGAGTACACCCCGGTGCCGCTCGCGCCGCCGGCCGTCGGCGGGCTGTTCAACCTGCGTGGTCAGGTGATCGCCGCGGTGGACCTGCGGGTGCAGCTGGGGCTGGCCCGGCAGGCCATGGAGGGTCCGGTGATGAACGTGATCCTGCGCGGTGACGGCGAGCCGGTCAGCCTGCTGGTCGACCGGATCGGCGAGGTCGTCGACCTCGACGACGAGGCCTTCGAGCCGCCGCCGGACACGCTGAGCGGCCCGACCCGGGAGCTGGTGGTCGGAACGTTCAAGCTCGACGGGCGGCTGATGCTCGCCCTCGACGTGAACCAGGCAGTCGACACCTATCGAGCCACCACCTGATGTACAGCCTCGTCAGTGCCCCCGTCCTCGGCTTCGACCTCACCCGCCTGGGTGGCGGGTCGGCCACCGCCGAGGTGCTGCTGCGCGCCCTGCGTTTGGGCGTCGGGGACCTGCCGGTGCTCGCCCAACGGCTGCCCGACGAGGGCGTACGGGGCCCGCTCTGGGTCGAGGTGGAGAGCGCGGCTCGCCGGATGCCCAGCCTGAAGAGCATGAAGGCGGACGACCCGGCGAGCTCGCTCGCGCTGGTGGAGCGGGCGCCGATCGGCTCGGTGGACGCGCTGCTGACCTGCCTGCGCTACGACGTGATGGCCTGGACCTGGCAAGGCACCGGCCGCGACGCGAAACAGACCGAGGACGCGGCCTCGGCGACGGCGCTGCTGTGCGATGCCGCGGTGGCCAGCTACCTGCGCGAGGTGCTGGACGACACCACCCGGCGGATGCTCGGCGCGGGCTGGGTGTCGGCGCTGCGCAAGCTGCCGGTCGGCAAGCCGATCGACCTGGGCCCGCACCACTACGCGGTGTCCGCGCTGCTGGACCGGCTCCGGTCGCTGAGTGCCAACGACCTGACCCGGCTGCTGCAGTCCGCTGAGGATGCCCGGCGCAACGCCGGCGGCTGGTCCCCGGCCGTGCACTCGGCGTCCTGGGCCGCGTACCTGTCGGACCGGGTACGCACCGCCGCGGCGGCGCAGATGCTGCTGGTGCAGGCGATGGACACGGCCGCGATCCCGGTCGCCGACCGTGCGGGCGGCGTCTGGAACATGCTCAGCGGCGCGGTGCAGGCGCTCGTCGTCCGGGATCTGTTGGACACCGCCACGGCACACCGGTTGCTTGCGCCGGTGGTCGCGGCGCTCGGCCCGGCGTGGCTCGGGTGAAGGGCCGGGTGAATCCATGATCAAGGTTCTGGTCGTAGACGACTCCGTCGTCGTGCGCCGGCTCATCGTCGACTCGCTGACCGGCGCGCCGGACATCGAGGTGGTCGGCACCGCGGCGAACGGCCTGCTCGCCCAGGCGAAGATCGATCAGCTCAAGCCGGACGCGGTCACGATGGACATCGAGATGCCGCAGATGGACGGCATCGCCGCGGTTCGCGAGCTGCGCAAGCGGCACAAGCACCTACCCGTGATCATGTTCAGCACGCTGTCGGCCGCCGGCGCGAGCGCGACGTTGGAGGCGCTGTCCGCCGGCGCCACCGACTACGTGACCAAGCCCAGCAACGTCGGTTCGATTCAGGAGTCGATCGCCGCCGTACGCGAGCAGCTCGTTCCCAAGATCCACGCGCTGGCCCGGCGCAGGTCCCCGGCCGGCCCGGCCCGGCCCGGTACGCCGCCGGGCCGACCGGGGCTGGCCCCGCCGCCCGGAGCCCGGCCCGGCGCGCCCGTGCCCGGCCGTCCCGGCCTGCTTCCGGGCCGGCCCGGAAGGCCCGTGGTCGCCGGACCGCCCCGCCCGGTGCGGCGTGGTCCGCCGGGTCGCGTCGACATCCTGGCGATCGGATCCTCGACCGGTGGCCCCGACGCGCTGACCAAGGTGCTTCAGGCGATGCCGTCGGACCTGCCGGTGCCGATCGTGGTCACCCAGCACATGCCGCCGGTGTTCACCAAGATGTTCGCCGAGCGCCTCGACCGCAGCACGCCACTGCGGGTGGTCGAGGCCGGCGACGGGATGGAACTCGCTCCCGGCACGGTCTACATCGCCCCGGGCGACAAGCACCTCGTGCTGCAGCGCCGGAGCACCGCGACGGTGATCCAGCTGAGCGGCGCGCCGCCGGAGAACTCGTGTCGTCCGGCGGTCGACGTGATGTTCCGCTCGGTGGCGTCGCTCTTCGGGGCCTCGGCGTTCGCCACGGTGCTCACCGGCATGGGATACGACGGACGGGGTGGTGCAAAGGTGCTGCGTGAGGCGGGTGCCGAGATCATGGCGCAGGACGAAGCCAGTTCCGTGGTCTGGGGCATGCCCGGCGCTGTGGTCGGAGCGGGCCTCGCCGACGAGATTCTGCCCCTGGACCGGATCGCCGCCGCGCTGATCCAGCGGGTCCAGACGGGCCGCGTCTCCCGGCCGACGGCGGTGAGCCGGTGACGCTCTCCGCAGCAGACTTCGCGTTCGTCTCGGCCATGGTCCGGCGGGAGGCGGCGATCGTGCTCGCACCCGGCAAGGAGTACCTGGTCGAGGCGCGCCTCATCCCGGTGGCCCGGCAGGTCGGCGCGGAGAGCGTCGCCGCCTTCCTGGCGAACCTGCAGCGCCGCCCCAACCCGGCGGACCAGCGGCGGATCATCGACGCGCTGACCACCAACGAGACCTCGTGGTTCCGCGACCGGGAGCCGTTCACGGCAATGACCGACGTGGTGCTGCCGGAACTGGTGCGCAGCCGGGCGTCGAACCGCAAGGTACGGATCTGGTCGGCGGCGAGCTCCAGCGGCCAGGAGGCGTACAGCCTGGCGATCACGATGCAGGAGAACCTGCCCGCCGGCTGGGCGTACGAGATCATGGGCAGTGACATCTCCACCGAGATGATCAAGCGAGCCGAGGCGGCGGAGTACAGCCAGGTCGAGGTCAACCGTGGGCTGCCGGCCACCCAGTTGGTCCAGTACTTCGAGCGGGCGGGCGCGCACTGGCGGGTCACACCCGGGCTGCGGCGCAATGTCTCGTTCAAGCTGATGAACCTGACCGCGCCGCTGCCGTCGATGCCGCCGTTCGACGTGATCTTTCTCCGGAATGTGCTCATCTATTTCGACGTCGCGACGAAGAAGTCGGTGTTGCGCAACGTCGCCCGGCTGTTGCGGCCGGACGGCTGGCTGTTCCTCGGAGCGGCCGAGACGACCATCGGAATCGACGACAACTATGAACGGGTAGCGGCCGGCCGGACCTCTGCCTACCGAGTGCGGAGCGCGGTGCCAGCCGGCGCCGCCAGGAAGGGGTGAGCCGCGGTGCGAGCCATGGTGATCGACGACTCCCGCGCGATGCGCATGATTCTCAAGCGCATTGTCGCCAAGCTGAACTTCGAGGCGATCGAGGCCGGAGACGGTCAGGAGGCTCTCGATCTACTCGCCACGATGACCGAGGTGCCGGATCTGGCCCTCATCGACTGGAACATGCCCAACATGAACGGGCTCGAGTTCGTGACCAAGGTCCGCGCCGAACCGCGGCTGCGTGAGATGACGCTGGTAATGGTCACGACGGAGAGTGAACAGAGCCAGATAGTCCGGGCACTCGCCGCGGGAGCGCACGAGTATGTGATCAAGCCCTTCACCGAGGGCGCAATGATCGAAAAGCTGGCCCTGCTGGGCCTAGTCCCGACCGGAGCGAACTCATGAGTGGAGAAATCCTGGTAGGCGAGGACGACCTCGCCGAGATGGTGGAGCAGGTCTGGGTCTCCTATCTCGATCCCGAAGGCATCAGTCCGCTGGTCCTGAACGGTGACGCCAAGCAGTTGTCGGAGGTGCACTCGACGGTGTCCATCACCGGCACCTGGCACGGGCACCTGGTCTACGCGTCGTCGCGTAACGCCGCCAAGAAGGCCGCCGCCGCGTTCCTCGCCATGGAGCCCGACGAGGTCAGCCAGGATGACCTCTCCGACGTGCTCGGCGAGTTGGCGAACATCGTCGGCGGCAACGTCAAGGCGATGCTGCCGGCCGGGTGCTACCTGTCCCTGCCCACGGTGGTGCTGGCGCCGGACACGGCGTCGTACTACCCGGCGGCCGAGCGGATCACCGGCCTCTACGGCGTCTGGGACGGCGAGCCGGTGTCGATCTCGATGTGGCAGAGCGTGAAGCAGGAGGCGAGCGCATGAAGATCCTGATCGCTGACGACAGCCGGGTGATGCGTCAGATCGTGACCCGTACGCTGCGGCAGGCGGGCTTCGGGGATCACGACCTGGTGGAGGCCGCCGACGGTCAGGAGGCTGTCGACAAGGCGATCGCCGAGAAACCGGACCTGGTCATCTCCGACTGGAACATGCCGGAGTTGACCGGGATCGAGGTGCTGCGCAAGCTGCGGGCGGCCGGCAACAACGTGAAGTTCGGCTTCGTGACGTCGGAGTCAACGCCCGAGATGCAGCAGGCGGCGGAGGCCGCGGGCTCGGCCTTCTTCATCGTCAAGCCCTTCACTGCCGAACGTTTTGACGAGGTCTTCTCACCTATTTTGGGATGATATAGCTATGTCTGACACCTCGGTTATCCCCGCCTCCATCGCCGTCCGCAATCTCTTTGAGGACCTGCTCGGCCGGGACGTCAACGTCTCGCCGGGCGACCCGATGACCGGGGAGGACCTGCCGACCGGCGTGATCGCCATTTACACGGACACCTCACAACAGCTGTATGCGGTGCTCGGCCTGCAGCTCGCGCTGGCGGCCAACGCGGGAGCGGCCCTCGGCCTGCTCCCCGTCGGCGCCGCCGAGGACAGCATCGAGGAGGGGAAGCTCTTCCCGAACCTGGCCGAGAACGTCTTCGAGCTGTGCAACGTGCTGACCAGCCTGCTCAACCGGGAGGGCGCGCCGCACGTCAAGCTCTACCAGGTGATCTATCCCGGCATGGACCTGCCGAACGACGCGCGCGCGCATCTGCTCGCCCTCGGGAAGCGACTCGACCTCACGGTCGAGGTCGCCCGCTACGGCAAGGGCAAACTCTCGCTCTCGCTGGTCTAGAACCGGACACGAATCGTAGGAACGTGCGCCCCGCCGGGATCTGGCAGGGCGCACGTTGCCGTGTCGGCGCATCCGGTGTCCGGGCCCCGCGGGGTCAGGGCCGGCCGGCGTCGATCCGGCCGTGCGGCTCGTGCCGCTCCGCCGGGCCGGCCCGCTCGGGCCCGGTGCGCTGGGGCACGATCGCGGCCGGCAGGTAGGCGAGCTCGTCGCCGCGCCGCAGGCGGCTCGCCGCCCGGCTCAGGCCGCGGCGGGCCGGGATGAGCCGCTGCGGCGCCGCCGTCAGGCCGTACCGCAGTAGCGCCGCCGGGGCCGGGCGGACCGTGCCGGACAGCTCGTAACCGCAGGCCACCAGCCGGGACCCGAGGGCCGCCTCGCACAGCGCGATCTCCTCGGAGGTCAGCCGGGTCTGCCAGCTCTGCACCCGCTGCGTCGTCACCGGCGTGTGCGTACGCGCATGCCAGGTCTTGAACGACGGCACCGCGACGTCCGCGACGGCCGAGGGCTCCGCCATGGCCGGGTCGTACTCCTCGCCGAGGTAGGCGCACATCTCGGCGAGGCTCGTGTGCGGGTCCGCGACCAGGTCCTCGTACCGCACCTCGTGCCACTGCGCGGTGCCGAGGCGCCGGGCGGCCCGGCGGGCGTCGTCCACCGCGCGGGACCAGGCGGCGACGGTCGTGTAGATGTCCTTGCGGTGCCAGGACATCTCCTTCAGCGAGGCGACGCAGTCCCGGCCGTCCCGGACGATGTTGATGAACTGTGCGTCCGGGAAGAGCTGCAGCAGGATGTCGACGTTGTTCAGGTACGCCGGGCGCTTGTCGCCCCATCGCGGCTTGCCGAAGCGGGCCGCGTACTGCTGGAAGACGGTGCCCAGCGCGGAGCCGAGCGTGCCCGGGCCGGCGGTGATCCGCTCGGCGATGTCGTCGCCGTCGAGCCCCAGGTCGCAGAAGCGGGTCTCGCGCCGGTGGATGATCCAGTAGGCCAGCGCGCGCCGGTTGGCGGCCACCGACAGATCGCCGAAGCTACGCCGTTCCCAGTACGCGGCGAGCATGAACCGCGTCTCGGGCGGGATCGCGATCCGCGGGTGGGCATGCAGCATGAGCTGGAGCATCGTCGTGCCCGAGCGCGGGCAACCGACGACGATGATCGGACGGTCAGTGGTCACCGTGCACCTCCGGTGGGCAGTCGCTCACCAGAGGTAACATATCGCGCGAAACGGAAACTATGAACCAACTATAACGGCGTGTTGCTAACCGGACATAACCTCAGGATTGGGCGCCGGCCTCCGGTTCCGCCGGGCTTGGGGTCGTCGGGGTCCCCGGCTCCTCCGTCCTGCCGTACCCGGCCGTGACGAAGCGCAGCCCGGCGAGCAGGACCGCGGCGATCGGCACGGCGATGAGGAAACGGATCAGCACCTGGCTGAGGTCGAGCTCGTCGGTGACGTACCGGTACAGCGCGGGTGCGCTCATGAGCAGCGCGAAGAGCAGGACCGAGGGCCGGATCACGGGCTACCGGCCCCGGGCGGGCCGCCGCGGTAGGGCGGCCATCGGTACCACGTCCGAGGCGATCCGGGCGCACAGCAGCGCGGCCCAGACGTGCGGGGTGGCGGGCTTGCCGTCCAGCGCGACCACAGGCCGGTCCAGGCCGAGCACCGTGGCCGGGTCCGAGGTGAGGTCCACGCTGTGCACCACGAGCGCCTCGATGTCGCCAAGCGTCCGCAGGTGCCGGGCCGTGTCCGCGGTCTTGCGCGTCGCGTCGACCACCGCCCAGACCGCGGTGGCGCCGAGCGCGTCGCACATGTCGCCGACATAGATCGGGTCGGTACCGCCGACCTTCGCGTCGACCACCACGATCCAGGCGTGGTCGGCGTTCTGCATCCGCTCGGCCCTGGTCGCGGCGGCCGGCGGATCGCCGAGCACCTTCGACGAGTGCAGGCCGGTTCCGGCCGCGGTCGGCCCGCCGAGCAGCAGGTGTGCCTGGTCGATGCCGGCCTGCTCGCAGAGCTTCCGGCCGAGCGGCAGCGCGTGGTCCAGGTCGCCGCAGAGCACCAGGATCTCCCCCGGCGCGTCCGGGATGCCCGGCGCGGAGGGGCGCGAGGCCAGCACGCCGAGCACGCCCGAGTAGGTGTCGCCGCCGACGATCTGCGCGACCATCTCCTCCGGCATGCCCACCGCCAGGAGGTTGCGCTGCACCGGGTCCAGGTGCATCGACCGCATCATGTTCGCCTGCTGGGCTCCGGCCATGGTCGTCGCTTGCAGACTTCCCTGCGGCGTGGTCCCCGGCCCGCCGAGACCGAGGCCGGCCAGCGTCTCGGCCAGGTCGTTGGCGGTCGTCGCGGTCGAGGCCGGCGGGATGCCGTAGGCCGCGGCCGCCGTGCGGGGCGGCACCGGGCTCGGAGCGGGGGTCGGGGAACCGGCGGGAGCCCCGCCCACGCCCAGGCCCCCCATCAGCTCGGCGAGCGACGGTACGGGCGGGAGCGGCCGCGCCCCGGGGCCGGTGCCGCCGCCGTTGACCGGCTGGCCGGTCGCCTTCGCCGGGCGGAACGGCCGCACCGTCGGGCCGTCGGGTTGTTCCGGCTCAACGGCGTGAGGCCGGGGCCGGGTCCATGCGGTGTTCTCCGCCTTGTCGAGGCCGGCCATCAGCTCGGCGAAGGCGGCTCCCGGGTCGGTGACCTCCCTTCCGCCTTCGGCGACGCGACCGGGGACGGCGGCGGGCCTGCCGACGGCGGAGGCGGCGTCGCCCATGCCGGCGTCGCGGCCCGTCCGGCGATCGGCGGCGGCCGGGCCCTCGTCCGGCGCTATCCGGTCCCCGGACTCGGCCCGGGCCAGCAGCTGTTCCAGCGTCTGCGGCGGCTCCTCGGCCGCCCTCGGCCGGCTCTGCGGCGGCTCCTGGCGTTCATCGGGGTCCGGGACCTCGACCGACAGCTCGTAGCGCTGTTTGGCGAAGAAGCCGCCGAAGCCACCGGTACGGACCTTGTCGGCCGAGATGATCCGGACCGAGGAGCCGTACTCATCGCGCACCTGCGCCAGCAATGGCTCGATCGCTGGCCCTTCAAGCAGTACCCGCGTAGGCACCGTTCACCACCCCCATGGTCTCGATCTGTGCGGTAGAACCAGAGATCTCGGAATAGGACAGCACCTGCACGCGGCGGGAACCTGCGCGCAGGAGACGCATCAGTGGCAACCGCAACTGCGGTGAGCAGGCCAGCACCGGTGTGATGCCCTGCTGTTCGGCGGCCTCGACGAGCTGGCCGGCCTCGGTGACCATCGCCTCGGCGCGCATGCCGTCGATCGCCATGAACGCGCCGGTCTCGCTCGGCCGCAGGGACTCGAGCAGGCCCTGCTCGAGCATCGGGTCGAGCGTGATGACGGTCAGCCGGCCGCCGGTCGCGTACTGTGCGGCGATGGCCGGGCCCAGCGCCGCGCGGGCCGCCTCGACGAGGCCGTCGTGGTCGACGGAGACCTTGGCGCGCAGCGACAGCGACTCGAAGATCCGGACCAGGTCGCGGATCGGTACGCCCTCGTCCAGCAGCGCCTGCAGCACCCGCTGGATCTGGCCGAGGCTCAGCAGCGTCGGGGTCAGCTCCTCGACCACGACCGGGTGGGTGCGCTTGACCATCTCGGTCAGCGACCGCACGTCCTCGCGGCCGAGCAGACGGCTGGCGTTCTGCCGGACGATCTCGGCAAGGTGCGTGATGATCACGGACGCCCGGTCCACGACCGTCGCGCCCGAGAGCTCCGCCTGGTAATGCAGCTCCGCGGGCACCCACTTGCCGGCCAGGCCGAAGACCGGCTCGACCCCGGCGCGGCCGGGCAGCGCCTGCAGCCCGTCGCCGATCGCCAGCACCGTGCCGGGCGGCGCCTGGCCGGTGCCGGCGTCGACGCCGCTGATCCGGATCGCGTACGAGGAGAGCGGCAGGTCGAGGTCGTCGCGGGTACGCACGGGCGGCATGACCATGCCCAGCTCGAGCGCCATCTTGCGGCGCAGCGCGCGGACCCGGTCCAGCAGGTCGCCGCCGTTGGTGTCGACCAGATCGACCAGGTCGGGGGAGAGCGCGAGTTCGAGCGGGTCGACGCGCATCTCGCCGAGCAGTTGCTCGGGGGAGTCCGGCGACGGGCGTTCGATCTCGGCGACCGGCACGCCCTCGCCCTCGGGTACCGGGTCCGGGATCCGCTGCGCGACAAGCAGCACGATCGCGCCGATCACCAGGAACGGCACCTTGGGCAGGCCCGGGATGACGCACATGCCGAGCGCGGCGCCGCCGGCGATGCGCAGCGCGAGCTTGTTCTGGCTCAGCTGGGTGGTGACGCTGCTGCCCATGTCGCCCGAGGTCGCCGAGCGGGTGGTGATCAGACCGGTGGCGACCGAGAGGAGCAGGGCCGGGATCTGGGAGACCAGGCCGTCGCCGACGGTCAGCAGGCTGTAGTGGTTCATCGCCTCGGCGGGCGACATGCCCTCCTGGAGGATGCCGATCGTGAAGCCGCCGACCAGGTTGATGACGGTGATGATGATCGCGGCGATCGCGTCGCCCTTGACGAACTTGGAGCCGCCGTCCATCGCGCCGTAGAAGTCGGCCTCGGCGGCGACGTCGGCGCGCCGCTGCTTCGCCTCCGCCTCGTCGATCAGCCCGGCGTTCAGGTCGGCGTCGATCGCCATCTGCTTGCCGGGCATGGCGTCGAGGGTGAAGCGCGCGCCGACCTCGGCGACGCGCTCGGCGCCCTTCGTGACCACGACGATCTGCACGATGATCAGGATCATGAAGATCACCAGGCCGATGACGAGCGAGCCGCCGACCACGAAGCTGCCGAACGCGTGGATGACCTTGCCGGCGTCGCCGTCGCGCAGCACCAGCCGGGTGGCGCTGATGTTGAGCGCCAGCCGGAACAGCGTGGCGACCAGCAGCAGGGCCGGGAAGACGGAGAAGTCGAGGGGCCGCTGAACGAACATGGCGATCAGCAGGATGAGCAGGGCGCCGGTGATGTTGAGCGCGATCAGCAGGTCGAGCAGGAAGGTCGGCAGGGGTACGACCATCATGACGATGATGCCGATGACCCCGATGGGCACGGCGAGCTTGCTGAGGTTGCGGTTCTTCACAGCACCCCCTCCACCTGCTGATACTCCCGCAGCGAGGGGTATGACGTGAGGAAATCTCCCAGATTGTGTGCATGCCGCCCGAATCCGCAGTGGCAACCGAATTGGCGGGTCAGGCGGCCGCCGGTGCCGGGTTCGGGTTGCGGTGCAGACCGGCCGCCGAGCCCTTCGACTTGAGGCTCATCACGAACGCCAGCACCTTGGCCACCGCGGCGTAGAAGTCCGCCGGGATCTCCATGCCCACCTCGACGCTCCGCTCCAGTGCCCGGGCCAGCGCCACGTCCTGCACCATCGGGATCCGGTTCTCGGCGGCCAGTTCGCGGATCTTCAGGGCGATCGCGCCCTGGCCCTTGGCGATCACCCGGGGTGCGCCCTTCTCCGCGTCGTACCGCAGGGCGACGGCGACGTGTGTCGGGTTCACCAGCACCACGTCGGCGCTCGGCACGTCGGCCATCTGCCGGTTGCGGGCCATGGCCATCTGCCGGGCCCGGATCTGCCCCTTGACGTGCGGGTCACCCTCGGTGTTCTTGTTCTCCTGCTTGACCTCCTCCTTGCTCATCCGCAGCTGCTTGTTGGTGCGCCGGCGGACCACGAAGTAGTCGGCCGCGGCCATGACGATGCCGGCCATGGACGCGGCCCGGATCAGCGACAGCGCGGCGTCGTTGATCACGCCGAGCAGCGAGCCGATCTGCAGCCGCCCCGCGGTCATCAGCACCGGCACGATGTCCTTCATCGTCACGTACAGGACGCCGGCCAGCACCGCGGTCTTGACCAGGGCCTTGGTGCCCTCCCAGAGGGACTGCGGGCCGAACATCTTCTTGATGCCGGGCAGCGGGTTGAGCCGGCTGAACTTCGGGATGAACAGCTTGGTGGCGACCCGGATGCCGCCCTGTGCGGCGGCCGCGGCGACGCCGACCGCCATCATCGTGAGCGCGAGGGGCAGCACCGCCCAGCCGGCGCTCATCAGGCCGTCCTTGAGGATGCCGAGCGCGATCTGCGGGTCCGGGTCGGCGATGACGTCCGGGACCTTCGCCATCAGCTCGCGGGAGTGGTCCATCGCCGCACTCAGGGTCCGCGGCAGCATGATGCTGGCCGCCAGCATGCCGACCCAGGCGCCGATGTCCTGGCTGCGCCCGATCTGGCCTTCCTTCCTGGCCTTCTTCAGCTTCTGCGGTGTCGGCTGTTCGGTCTTCTCCCCGGACACGGATCACCCCCCGCTCAGCTTGACGACCGCGACGACGGCCTGGTCGACGAGTTCGTCCAGGGCGCGGGGCAGGATCGCGATCGCCGTCCCGGACAGGGCCAGGGTCAGGAAGATCTTGGCCGGGAAGCCGAGCTGGAACGCGTTCAGCGCGGGCGCCACCCGGTTCAGCAGACCGAACGCGACGTCGGTGAGGAACAGGACGGCGATCAGCGGCCCGGCGATCTGCAGCGCGGCCAGGAAGAAATCGCCGACGCCCTTGGTGAGGACCTTGGCGAACGTCTCCAAGGAGAAGGTCGCGTCCAGCGGCAGCGTCTTGTACGACTGCATGAATCCCCGCAGGATCAGCTGGTGGCCGTCGCTGGCGAAGAGCAGGGTCACCGCGAAGAGGTTGTAGAAGCGGCCGAAGATCGAGCTCTGGTTCTGCGACAGCGGGTCGTACGCGGAGGCCAGGGCGAAGCCGCCGAACACGTCCAGCAGGTCGCCGGCCGCCTGCACCGCGGCGAAGTAGAGGTAGGTGATGAAGCCGAGGGCCGCGCCGACGAAGACCTGCAGGGCCGCGCTCCCGATGATCGCCCAGGTCTCCACCGGGGGCGCGCTGGCGGTCAGATAGGGCATCATCGGCAGCGTCATCCCGATCGAGAACAGGACCTTGACCTGTGTCGGGATGAGCCGGGAGTTGAACGGCGGGCAGAGCATCAGCCAGGCGCCGCAGCGGGTGGCTCCGAGCATGAGCGCCAGGAGCTGCGCAGTGGGGACGTCCCAGTTCACCCGCGCCTCATTGGTACGACCCGACCAGCGCCGTGATGATCAGCCCCCAGCCGTTGACCAGGACGAAGAGCAGGAGCTTGAACGGCATCGCGACTGTTACCGGTGGTAACATCATCATGCCGAGGGACATCAGCGACGCGGAGACGACCATGTCGATGATGAGGAACGGGATGAAGATGACGAAGCCGATGATGAAGGCGGCCCGCAGCTCGGACAGGACGAATGCGGGGATCAGCGTGGTCGTCGGCACGTCGGAGGGGTTCGCCGGCTTCTCCTCACCGGACACCTTGATCAGCAGTGCCAGTTCCTCCGGGCGGGTGTTCTTGAACATGAACTCGCGCAGCGGCTTCATGCCGTCCTCGAACGCCTGTGACTGGGTCTTATCGCCGGCCAGGTAGGGCTGCAGGCCGTCCTCGTTCATCTGGGTCAGTACCGGGGCCATGATGAACAGGCTGATGAACAGCGCCAGGCCGGCCAGCACCTGGTTGGGCGGCATGCTCATCAGGCCCATCGCATTGCGGCAGATGCCGAGGACCATGAAGATCTTGGTGAAGCACGTGCAGAGCAGCAACACCGCCGGGGCCACCGAGAGCACCGTGAGACCCAGCACGATCACCAGCGCGGTGGACGGCTTGCTGCCGTCGGGATTCGTGCCGTCGATGTTGACGCTGATGCTGCCGCCGGTGGGTGAGACGGTCGGCGCGACCGGCGCGGTCGGCCCCGGCGCCCTCGGCAGTTCGTAGCGAACGGCGACCGGCGCCGGCTGCGGAATCGGCTGCGGGGGCGCGGCCTGCGCCGCGGCGGCCGGCACCAGCGCGGCCAGCGCGAAGAGCAGGATCAGCAGGGTGCGCCGCCACATGTCAGCGCCTCGTCGTCCGGTCGCGCAGGAAGTCCAGCGTCGAGCTCCAGGTCCGCGGCGACAGGATCGACCCGTCCAGCCTGCCGCCGTGTTCCGGCAGGACCGGCGTGACCGGCAGCGCGTCGTGCTTCTGCTGCACCGGTGGCCGCTCGGCCCCGAACGCGTCCAGGTCGGTCTCGCCCAGCAGGCTCACCTGGGTGTCGGTGACGCCCAGGATCAGCGCGCGGTCCGCCACCTGGACGACCGCCACGGAGGAGCCGCGGGTCAGGTGCTGCCGGTTGAGCACCGCGAGACTGCCCGATCCCCGCCTGCTCACGCCTCCGCGCCGCGCCACCTTGGCCAGCCCCCACATCAGGCCGAAGACGACCAGCAGCGAGAAGCCGATCCGCAGGACGAGCTCGAACAAGGCCTACTCCCGTTCGCTGCCGGGAGAGACGATCTCGGTGATCCGGATTCCGAAGTTCTCGTCGATGACGACGACCTCGCCGCGGGCGATCAGCCGGCCGTTGACCAGCAGGTCCGCGGGGCTTCCGGCGGCCCGGTCCAGCTCGACGATGGCGCCCGGGATCAGCGAGAGCAGTTCGCGCACGCTCATCCGGGTCCGGCCCAGCTCGGCGGAGACCTCCATCATGACGTCGTGCAGCATGTCCAGGCCGCGGATGGGTGCGGCCCCGTCGCTGCGCCGGGCCACCCCGCCGGGCGCCGCCTCGGACGGCCACGGTGCGAGCGCTATCGCGAGTACCGCGCGGACGTCGTCGCCGTCGAGCAGCGGGACGGCGACCGATCCCTCCTTCGCCGCGATCGCGCTCAGCGCCACCTCGGGCTCCATGAGCTGCCCCGGGTCGAGGACCACCGGGCCGAACGCGCGGGCCGCGGCCTCCAGCGCCGGGCGTACGGCCGCGGTCAGGTCGAGCTCGCCCAGCGGGCTCTCCTTCAGCGCGTCCGCCAGGTCCTGGCCGACCACGACGACGACCTCGCCGGTGGCCGCGCCGCTGAACTTCGCGGTGACGGCCTGCCCGGCTGTCAGCATGTCGGCGCTCGCCGCGACGGGCGCGCCGACCAGGAGCTCCCGGCTCGTCGGCAGGACGGCCAGGGCCGCCGTCGCGGCGTTCCGGACCAGCGCTAGCTGCGGCTCGGTGATCGTGGGCGCGGTCATCGGCGCTCTTCCTCCTTAGGCGACGGCACGACGAGGCAGGCGAGCCGGGCACCCTGGTTGCCGGGAACTGCGTGTGCGAAAACGGTCTCGTTGACGGTCACCTCGAGCGGCACGCTGGTCGGGTGCCCCAGAGGCAGCACGTCGCCGGGTAGTAGACCCACGATGTCATCGGTACGCATCCGAATGGGCTGGAATCGGACAGCTACGTCAATCGGCGCCGCGGAAAGTCCGGCCGTGAGGTTGCGGAGCGAGGTGTCGCGTACCATCCGCTCGCCCGCGGTCAGTTCGATCGTCTCCTGCTTCTCGAGCACTGGCAGGATCGTGCTGAACGGCAGGCAGATGCTGGCCACGCACTCCTCGGTGCCGATCTTCACCTCGAGCGAGGCGATGACGACCGCGTCACCGGGCTGGTGCGCGCGCAGGAACTGGGCGTTGTACTCGATCTCTTTGAGCTTCGGGTTGATGTCGACAAGCGTCTCGAAGCCGTACCGCAGCTCGCCGAGCATCCGCTCCACCAGGCCGCGCAGCAACGGCATCTCGACGTCGGTGAGCGGTCGCTCCGGCTGTGCGCCGCCGGGGCCGCCGAGCATGTGGTCGATAGCGGTCATTACGGCCGGGGAGGATAGCTCCATCAGCACCGTGCCGCTCAGCGGTTCGATGGATACCACCGCGATGACCGTCGGGTTGGCGAGCGAGGCGACGTACTCGTCGTAGTTCAGCTGCTCGATCGAGACCAGGGAGACGCTGCTCACGACCCGCAGGCGGGTGGTGAACAGGGTGCCGCAGCTGCGGGCGTACGTCTCGAAGGCGATCTGCAGCGTGCGGATGTGCTCGCGGGACAGCTTGATCGGCCGGCGGAAGTCGTATGAGGTGGGGCCGGTGTTGCCGCGCCGGGACATCTTCCCGGGGGAACGGGTCGGAGACGTTGTCACGTCGTCCTCATCGGCTCGGTTGCGCGACCGCTGAGCCGGCGAGCGTGTTTTATCCCTGTCTACGAGAAATGGGCAGATCCGCGCGGAGCGGACCTGCCCATCCCCGAGGTCACTGGGTGACGAAGCTGGTGAAGTAGATGCCCATCACGAGGTGCTTGTCATCCACGTTGTAGGCCTTCTCGATCTTCGCGAGCAGCTCTTCCTTGGCCTTCGCACGGCCCTTCTCGGTCTCCAGCTCCGCGATCTTCATCCCGGTGTACTGGTCGATGGCCAGGTCGAGCGCCTCGGCGGTGTCGATCTCCTCCTCGCCCGCCTCCTCGGTCATCTGCAGCGCGAAGCCGAGCTTCAGGTAGTGCGCGTCGGCCAGGTTGATGGTCATCGTGTTCTCGATCGGGACCACCGCGCCCCGCACCGGCGCCGGCTCCGCGGCCTCGGCCGCATCGCCCTTGGCGAAGAAGGCGTACCCGCCCGCACCGGCACCCGCGCCGAGCAGCACGACGGCGAGCACAATGATCATCAGCATCTTCTTGGACTTCTTCGGCGCATCCGCCGCAGTGTCCTTGTCGTCCTTGCCCATCGGAACTCCTCCTGTCGTGGTCAGTTGTGCGTGGTGCCGGGCTTGCCGGTTGATTCGGCCGCGGCGGCCGCCGCCTTAGCCTCCGCTGCGGCCTGCGCGGAGGTGACCCCCGTGTGCAGCTTCGCGTCGTCGCCCGCGGCGGCCGGCAGCAGCGCGGCCTGCTCGGCGTTGAGCATGGTCAGGACCACGACGTCCACCCGGCGGTTCATGGTCACCGCCCGCGGGTCCTTGGGGTCGATCAGCGGCTTGGTGTCCGAGAAGGCCACCGCGCTCATCCGGCCCTTCGCCAGGCCGTGCCCGATCAGGTACCGGACCGTCGTCGACGCCCGGGCCGCGGAGAGCTCCCAGCCGCTCGGGTAGAACGTGGTCGTCGCCTTGAGCTGGTTGGTGTGGCCGTCGACCTCGATGTTGTTCGGCAGCTTGGCGAGCGTCGGCGCGATGGCGTCGAGGATCGCCGCACCACCGGACTGCAGCTCGGCGCGGTTGCCCGCGAAGACCACCTCGTTGGTGACGACCGTGACCACCAGGCCGCGCTGGTCGATGGTGAACTTGACCTGGTTGAGCAGCTTGGCCCGTTCGAGCGCATCGGCGATCTTGTGCTCGATCTCCTTGAGGTTCTCCGCCTCCTTGGTGGCCGCCGTGGCGTTCCCCGAGGCCTTCTTGCGGTCGGCGGCCTTCAGCGCCCGGTCCACCGCGATGCGCTGTTCCTTGGTCATGCCGGCCGTGCCGCTCTCGCCGTTGCCCGGGTTGGTGGAGCCCGGGTCGATCGGCACGATGTCGGTGGCCTGGCTGGCGCCGTCGAGGTTCGAGACGTTGCCGGTGATCGCCACGCTCTGCGCGCCGAAGCCCTGCGAGAGGCTGGTGGCCAGCTCGGAGAACTTCTTCTGGTCGACGCTGCTCATCGAGTACAGCACCACGAACAGGACGAACAGCAGCGTGAGCATGTCGGCGTACGACACGAGCCAGCGCTCGTGATTGACGTGCTCCTCGTGCTCCTCGTGTCTGACCTTCTTCCGGCGCGCCCCGCCGCCCGAGCTCATGGTTACGCGGCCTTCTTGTTCGACGCGGCGGCCTCGGCGGCCCTGGCGGCGTCCGGCGGCAGCAGGCTACGGAGCTTCTGCGCGACCAGACGCGGGTTCGAGCCGGCCTGGATCGCGAGCACACCGTCGATGACCAGCTCCATCTCCTCGGCCTCGAGGCCGGACAGGCGGTTCAGGCGGGCGGCGAGGGGCAGCCAGATCAGGTTGGCGGAGAGCACGCCCCAGAGCGTCGCGACGAACGCGGCGGCGATGGAGTGACCGAGCGTCTCCGGCTTGTCGAGGTTCTCGAGCACGTGCACCAGGCCCATGACCGTGCCGATGATGCCGATGGTCGGTGCGTAGCCGCCCATGTTCTCGAAGATCTTCATGCCGGCCTTGTCGGCCTTCTTCTTGGCGCCGACCTCCGCGTGCAGGATGTCGTGCAGCTCCTCGGGGTCCGTGCCGTCGATGGCCAGCTGCAGGCCACGCTTCAGGAACGGGTGCTCGACCGTCTTGACCGCGTCCTCGAGGGCCAGCAGGCCCTCGCGGCGGGCCCGCTCGGCGAGCTTGACGACGTCCTCGACCAGCTTGTTCGGCGGCGACACCTTGGCGAGGAACGCCTTCTTCATGAGCTTGCCGATGCCGAGCGCGTCCTTGAGCACGCCGCCGGCCATACCGGCGGCGAACGTGCCGCCGAAGACCAGCAGCAGCGACGGGATCAGGATGATGGAGGCCGGGGTACCGCCTTCCATGATCTGGACGGTGAAAACGATGGCCAGTGCGGCGACTACACCAACGATGGTGGCGAGGTCCATCAGCGGTCCTTCCGGTGCAGCTGCAGAACGTTCGCAGCGGTCTGGTCGTCGTCTTCGGTCCCGCTGTCGGCGGTTCCGTTGCCGGCCAGCAGGGCGGGCTCGGACTCGATGCGACTCGCCTGGGCGATCAGCGAGGCGCGGTAGTGGCGCACCGAGTCGATGAACTCGGGCACGGACTCGGCGATGACGTACTTGGTCCCGTCCACCAGCGTGATGACCGTGTCGGGTGTGCAGTCGGCTCGCTCGACGAGGTCCGGGTTCAGCGCGAACACGGCACCGTTGAGGCGGGTTACGAGGATCAAGACATCCGTCCTTGGGGCATCATCTGGCTGGCTGGTGGAGCCGTCCGTGGCCTGTCCTATGTCATTTCGGTCCGGCGCCGGTTGCCGATGAGCGTGACTCGGTCGCTTTACGGGTGCGACGCGGCCCGGATATGGCGAAGCCGGGGCGGGCTGTCAGGCCCGTCCCGGCTTCACACCGGCGTTGTTACCTACTAGCGCTTGAGGTTGACGAGTTCCTGGAGGATCTCGTCGGAGGTGGTGATGATCCGGCTGTTGGCCTGGAAGCCGCGCTGCGCGATGACCAGGTTGGTGAACTCCTGGGCGAGGTCGACGTTCGACATCTCCAGCGCGCCGTTGGTGATCAGGCCGAGGCCCGCCGTGCCGGCCGAGCCGACCTGGGCCAGGCCCGAGTTCACGGTGCTGCGGAACATCGAGTCGCCGATCTTCTCGAGACCGTTGACGTTGTTGAAGTTCGCCAGCGCCAGCTGACCGAGGGTCTGCTTGAGGCCGTTGCTGAAGACACCCACGATCTGCCCGGTGTTCGACACCGTGTACGAGCTCAGGACGCCGGCCGCGGAGCCGTCCGACGCGCTCACCCGGGCCTCGGTGCCACCGCTGTAGCAGGTGAGGTCGCTCACGTCGATGGTGTAGCCGCTCAAGGAGACCGTGGTGGCCGGTACGCCCGGGTTGCTCGCCAGCTCCGGCTTGCCGCCGGGGAAGTTGAGCGTCTCGACGGATCCGTCGGGCATCGTGATCGTCCACTGCGGATCGACCGGGATGGCCGGGTCGCCCTTGACGCTCATCTGCAGGGTGACGTTCACGGTCTTGGAGGCGCCGCTCGCGTCGATCACCGGCACCGGGATCACCTTGGCGGAGGTCGCGTCGGCGAGGGCCTCGTAGGAGAGGTTCCCGGTGAGCGTGACGTTCTGGGTCTGCGTGGGTGCGAGGCTGATGCCGATCGGCAGCTTGATGTCACCGGGCGCGCCGGCGGTGTTGACCATGCCGTTGGTGTCGGCGCTCCAGCCCTGGACGATCTGGCCGTTCGGCGTGGTCAGGGAGCCGTTGGCGTCGAAGGTGAACGAGCCGGCGCGGGTGTACACGGACTCGTTGCCGCTCTTGACGACGAAGAAGCCGTCGCCCTGGATCATCATGTCGCCGGCCTTGCCGGTGGTCTGCGCGGCGCCCTGGCTGAAGTTCGCGTTGACGCTCGCCATCCGCACACCCAGGCCGACCTGGGCGGGGTTCGTGCCGCCCGAACCGTTCTGGGGGGCACCGGCCGCGTTGACCATCTGCGAGAGCGTGTCCTGGAACACCGTCTGGCTCGACTTGTAACCGGTGGTGTTCACGTTGGCGATGTTGTTGCCGGTGACGTCCATCATCTGCTGGTGAGCCCGCAGGCCGCTGATGCCGGAGAAAAGAGAACGCAGCATAGGTCAGTTGTCCTTCGTGGTAAGCGGGATCATCGGATGTGGTGGGGTGCGTCGATTCAGGTGTCTTCGCCCGTCGGCGTCGACTACGCCGGAAGTTGTTCCGGTGCCGCCGGTGGTGCCTCCTCGTCGGGAGCCGCCGGCGGTGTCGCCGGCCCGGCCGCGGGGTGCTGGACTTCCGTGACCCTCGACAGCGGCACATCCATGTTCCCGACCACGAGCGTCGGTTCGCTGTCTCCGTTGAGCTTCGTCATGCGGACGATGCCCTGGTATGTCATTCCGTTGCCATCCTGAAAGGTGACCGTGGTGCCGACCAGCGCGCTCGCGCCGATCAACTGCTGGCCCTTCAACATGTCAGCGATCTGGCCGAGCTTCTCGACCTGGGTGAACTGCGCGGTCTGCGCGAGGAACTGCGTCGAGTCGGCGGGATTGCTGGGGTCCTGGTACTTGAGCTGGGCCACCAGCAACTTCAGGAAGGTGTCCTGGTCGCCGAGCTTCTTGCTGCCGGCGTTCGTGGCAGTCTTGTTCGTGTACATCGACGTCGGGGTCTTGCCCGCTACATCGAAATCCCGGCTGACGAATCCGCCGATGGGTGACGTCATCTGACTAGTCCTCCTGAGTTCGAGTGGGTGACCCTCGCACTCAGGTTCGGCCGGTCCCCGGATTCACTTAGCACTTATTTTTCGGCTCAGGCCTGGATATCCAGGCGGGTGTTGCCGGTGGTGTCCGGACGGCTCGGTTCCGCGGGAACGGGCGGCTCGGATGGGTTCTTCTCCGCCCGGTTCCCGCCGTGGTTTCCGTTCTTCTCGCCCATGAACGCGAACTGCTGGCGCGCCTGATCCTGCTGAGCTCCCTGACGCAGATCGAGGGACGTGTTGGAGAATCCGGCCTGCGCGAGTTCGCGCCGGAGTTCGTCCATCGCGTTGCGCAGCGAGTCGTGGCCCGCATCGGTCGAGCTGGAGAGCTGCACGCTGATCTCGCCGTTGCGGATCTCGGCGACGACCTGCACCGGTCCGAGGTCCGCCGGATGCAGGTTGACGGTGAGCCGGTGCACGCCGTCGGCGTCGAGCCGCAGTGGCGTGATCCGCGCGGCGAGCTGGGTCGCGAGCGGGCCGGGTGTCGGGGGTGCGGGCGGCGCGGCGGCCGCGACCGGAGCCGCCGGAGCGGCAGGAGCGGCCGCGGAGACGCCACCGGCGTGCGGCATGCCGGCCGGCGCCTCGGTGCCGGGCGCCGCGGCGGTGGTGAACGGGGTGAAGGTGCCGTTCGCACCGGATCCCTGCCCGCCGGATCCCTGACCGGTCGATCCGCCCTCGCCGCCGGTACCCCCGCCGGTCGTCGCGGCCCGGTCGTCGGTGGCGGGCGCCGGTGCAGGCCGGTCGCTCGTGGGTTGAGCGCCCTCGGCACGTGCGGATGCCGGAGCCTCCGCGGCCGCGGCGCCGGTCGTGGCGTCCGTCGGCGTGGTCGCCGTCGCTGTCGCCTTGGCGGCGGTCTCGGCGGGTGCGGGTGCAGGTGCGGCAGCGGCTGCGGGAGCCGGGGCGGGTGCAGGGGTCGCCGGGGCGGCACCGTCGGCGCCGGGCTCGGCGATTCCGGTCTGCACCGTCGCGGCTTCGGTCTGCACCGTCGGCGGGGTCGCCGGGGCGTCCGTCGGCGGGGTCGCCGCGGTGCCCGCGGGCGCGGTCGCGGTCTGCGAGGTCGCTATCTGCGCCGTGGTCGCCTGCGTGACGGCGGCCCGGGCGGCGGCGTCGGCCGCGGTGAGCGTGCCGAATGCCGCGCCGGCCGGGGCGGGCGCGGGCGCCACACCGGTCTGGGCGATCGCCGGCGTCTCCGTCGGGATCCCCGCGGCCGACTGCGTGCCGGCCTGAGCCACCGCGGCCGGCGGGACACCGGTACCGGTGGTGGTGGCAGCGGTGGCGGCGGGCGTGGCCGGTGTGGTTGCCGTCGCGGGTGTGGCCGGTGCGGTGGGTGTCGTCGCCGCGGCGGCGTTGTCCGTCGTGGACGGTGCCGTCTGCGTCTGCGTCTGCGTCTGCGTCTGCGCCTGCGCCGGGGCCACCGCGACCGGCAGGGTGCCGGTGCCGGGTGTGGCCGGGGTGGCTGCCGTGGCGAGGGTGGCGGGTGTCGTCGCGCTCACCGCGGTCGGGGCGGTCTCGCCGCCCTCCGCGATCCTTGCGGTCGCGGCGAAGACGGCCTGGAACGGGAACATGGGGATCGCCGCACCCGCGGCGGCGACGCTCTCCTCGCGCTCCTCCGTCGCCGGCACCGTCGTGGCGGCGCCGTCGGCGACGGGCCGGGTGTCCGCCTCCGGTCGAGTCTCGTGGGGCTCGCCGCTCACCGGCTGCCCGCCGTCGCTCGGCTGGGTGTCCGGCCGTGTGGTCCCGGTGGTCCCGGTGTCCGCCAGCGAGCCGTCGGCGCGATCGGTGCCGGTGCCCGAGGCGTCGGCGGCGTCGGGGCGCTGGTCGTCAAGGCGCTGCGCGGCCTGGCTCTGCGTGGCCCGGTCCTGTGCGGCCTCGTTCCGCGCCGCCCGGTTCTCGGCCGTGCGCCGCAGCCGTGCGTCGGCGGCACGGTTCTCGGCCTGGCCCTTGGTGAGGCGCTCCTGCGCGGCCCGGTCCACGGCGGCCCGCTCGGCGCGCGAACGGTCGAGCGCCGCCTGGTTCTGCCCGGCACGCTGCTGAGCCGTCCGGTCCTGGGCGGCACGCTCCCTGGCCTGTTCGGCCGGGCGGTCCAACTCGGCGGACAGCGCCGAGCCGAAGGCCTTCGCGCCTTCTGTCGTCCGGTTGTCCGGGCGGCGCCCGGCGTCGGTGATCGGCTTGCGTTCCGGCCCGGTGACGGAGCTCGTCATTACGATGGTTCCCCTCGTGTCTGCGGTGCTCAGCCGAGCGCGGCCAACGCCTTCTGGACCTTGGGCACATATGCCTGGGTCTCGGAGAACGGCGGGATGCCGCCGTACTTGTGCACGCTGCCGCCGCCGGCGTTGTAAGCCGCCAGCGCCAGCGGGAGCGACTTGAACTCCTTGAGGTGGCTGGAGAGCAGCTTCGCCGCTCCGTTGATGGCCTGCCGCGGGTCGAACGAGTTGTCGACGCCGAGACCCCGGGCGGTACCCGGCATCAGCTGCATCAGCCCCTGCGCGCCGGCCGGGCTCACGGCCTTCGGGTTGTAGCCCGACTCGACCTTCGCGACGGCGGCCAGCAGCTTCGGCGACACGTTGTACTTCGCGCCCGCCGCGAGGAACATGTCCGCGTACGGGACGCCGGCCAGCGAGGCGGAGTTCTGCAGGCTGGCGGGGCGCACGGCCGCGGCGGCGCCGGCCGGGGCGGCGGCCTCGGTGCCGACGACGCGGCGGATGTGCGTCGGCGTCTCGTACACCGACTGGATCTTGACGTGATCGCCGGGCTTCGGCGCCGCGATCATCTTGTTGTCGCCCAGGTAGATGGCGACGTGGTCGACGGGCGAGTCGAAGGCGAGGATGTCACCCGGCCGGGCGTTCTTCATGCCGTCGACCTTGGTGCCGACCTTCGCCTGCTCCGCCGAGGTGCGCGGCAGGTCGATGCCGAGGTCCTTGTACGCCCGCTGCACCAGCGCCGAGCAGTCGAGCCCCTTGGCCGGATCGGTGCCGCCGAAGACGTACGGCGTGCCGAGGTACTTCTTGGCCGCATCGACCACCGCCTGGCCCGTGACACCCGTGGTGCCGATGGTGCCGGTCTTGCCGCCGGCGTCGGTGAGAGCGGTGGCGAAGGCGGTGCCGTTCGTGGCGGGGGTGATGCCGAGCTGGGTCTTGAGCTCGGCGATGCGGGACATGACTCCCTGTACACCCATCATGCGCGGCTCCCGGTGACCTCGTCGGCGATGCCTTCGTCGGAGAGTTCGGCGGGGCCGGCGTCGCGCTTAGCGGCAAGCGCGAGCGTGGACCGGGAGGCGTCGATCACCTTGCGCGCGTCACCCAGGTTGACGACCGCGCGCTGCGCCGCGACGGAGTTGGCGGTCCTGCGGGCGGCGTCCTCGCGGTCCAGGGCGGTGCCGTTGCCGTGCCGGAGCACGTTGGAACGCTGCTCGCGGGCCGCGTCGATGCCGCGGGCGGCGTTGCGGGCCTTCGAAGTCACCGCCATCTCGTCGAGGGTGTTCTGCTCGGTCCTCAGGTCGTGGGAGCGGACCGCCTCGGCGTGCCGCTCGGCCATCGACTCCACCGCCCGGCGCCGCTTCGCCGCGTCGGCGAGCACGGCCTGCTTCTCCAGGGCCAGCTCCTCGGCGTCGGTCACCAGCCGGTGCGCGCCGGAGAGGACGGCCGCCATCGACTGCCGGGCCACCATCGAGGCGACCATGGCCCGCGCGGTGCCCTCGGTGGGCGCGTCCGCGCCGGCGAGCTCCAGCTGGCGGCGCTTGACCAGCGCCTGCGCGTGGAGGATCTCCTGGCGGGACTGGAGCACGGCGCCGCGGGCGGCGTCCTCCTGAGCCTTGCGGGCACGCAGCACTGGCCCGAGCCGGAACAGGCGATTCACAGGACCTCCCGAGGACCTAGGGGTGGCTTCCTCACCAAGTCCGGTCGGCCCCGGCGGGGAACGACTTAGCGCCTGCACCCGACCTGCACCCGTTCCGGCGTGCGGGCCGTTCCTAGGAGGCGGCGATGAGCTGCCGCAGGTGGTGCCAGGCGTCGTCGGCGCTGACCTTCTCGTCGAGCCCCTGGCGGAGGAACGCGGTGATCTGCGGCCAGAGCGCGGTGGCGCGGTCGGCGTCCGGGTTGGTGCCGGACACGTAGGCGCCGATCTCGACCAGCTCGCGTACGTCGCGGTGCGCGGCCATCATCCGGCGCAGCTCGGTGGCGTCGCTCCGCTGCTCCGGGGTGGTGATCCTGTTGGCGACCCGGGAGATCGAGTCGAGGGCCTGGATGCTCGGGAAGTGGCCGGCGGTGGCCAGCTTGCGGTCGAGCACGATGTGCCCGTCGAGGATCGAGCGGGCCGCGTCGGCGATCGGCTCGTTGTGGTCGTCACCCTCGACCAGCACGGTGTAGAGGCCGGTGATGCTGCCCCGGGCGCCGGGACCGGCCCGCTCGAGCAGCGACGCGAGCATCGCGAAGACCGACGGGGGGTAGCCGCGGGTGGCCGGCGGCTCGCCGACCGACAGCCCGACCTCGCGCTGCGCCATCGCCGCGCGGGTGACGCTGTCCATCATCATCAGCACGTCGGCGCCCTGGTCGCGGAAGTACTCCGCGATCCGGGTGGCGACCGAGCCGGCCCGGAGCCGGACCAGCGGCGGGGTGTCAGAGGTCGCGATGACCACCACCGAACGGGCCAGGCCCTCGGGGCCCAGGTCGTGCTCGATGAACTCGCGCACCTCGCGGCCGCGCTCGCCGACCAGGGCGACGACGTTGAGCTCCGCGGTGGTGCCCCTGGTGATCATCGACATCAGGGTGGACTTGCCGACGCCGGAGCCGGCGAAGATGCCCATGCGCTGGCCGCGTCCGCACGGCACGAGCGTGTCGAGCACCCGTACGCCGAGGGGCATCGGGGCGTCGACCAGTTGGCGCTCCATCGCCGAGGGCGGCGCGGCCTCGATGCCGACCATCTCGCCCTTCAGCGGCGGGCCGCCGTCCATCGGACGGCCCAGGCCGTCCAGGATGCGCCCGCGCAGGTCCGGGCCGACCGCGACGCGCAACGGGCCGCCGGTCGAGACCACCGGGCTGCCGGTGCTCATGCCCGCGATCGGGCCGAGCGGCAGGCAGGACAGGCGCTCGCCGTCGATCGCGGCGACCTCCGCGAGCACGGCATCGTCGCCCTCGCCGATCTGCAACAGCTCTCCGACCCGCGCCTCCAGCCCGCTGACCGTCACCCGGAGGCCGACCGCGCCGGTGACCTTGCCCCGGCTGAGCGGCCGCGCCGCGCTCACGGCGGCGTCGATGCGGTTTCGGAAGACGTCGGTCACAGTCTCAGGGCCTCCCGGGCGCGCTCCACCGCGGTGGCGATGGTGGCGTCCACGGTCGTGGTGCCGGTCTCGGCCACCGCGTCGCCGGGACGCAGCGCCGGGTCGGGCCGCAGGTGCACCGGCCGACCCTCGTAGTTGTAGTCGGCGTCGGTTGCGGTACCGACCAGATTGTGAAAGTCGTCGGGATGCAGGCTCACGACGACCTGACCCGTCTCGGGCGCGGCGTTCATGACCCGGCGCAGCGCCGCGACGGCCCGGCCCTCCGGGTCGTCCATCGCGCGCCCGACGATCGCCTCCGCCAGCTCGAACGCGTGCGCCAGCACGGCCTCCTGCAGGTCGTGCAGCGTCGGCTGCATCTGCGCCTCCAGGCCGGTGACGGCACGGCCCAGGGCGTTGACGGCCTGGGCGAGCGCGGCCGCGCGACGCTGGTCGTGCGCCTCCTCGCGGGCCTTGGCCCGCTCCGCGGTCGCCTGGGCCTCGAGCGCGGCGGCCCGCTGGCCCTGCGCCCAGCCCTCGGCGTACCCCGCGGTGCGTGCCTGCTGCTTCGCCCGCTCGACCGGCTCGCTGTCGGCCGGTACGCCCCGCCTCAGGTCGACGCCGAACCGTGCGGTGGTGGCGGCCTCGGCCACGCTCCCGCGCAGGATCGGATCGTCAGGCGATGAGCTCATCGGCCTCGCCACCACGCTGGATCTCGATCTGGCCGGAGTCCTCCAGCGTGCGGATCACCGAAACGATCTTCTGCTGGGCCTCCTCGACCATCTTCACCTTGACCGGGCCCATCAGGTCCATCTCCTCGAGCAGGTTCTCCCGGCCGCGCTCGGACAGGTTGCCGGTGACCTTGTCGCGAACCGCCTCCTGCACGCCCTTGAGCGCGGTGGCGAGGTCGGAGGGCTCGACCTGGCGCAGCACCAGCTGCACCGAGCGGTCGTCGAGGCTGACGATGTCCTCGAACATGAACATCCGCCGGCGGATCTCCTCGGCGATCTCCGGATTGCGGGCCTCGAGGGCCTCCAGGATGAGCCGCTCGGTGGTGCGGTCGGCCCGGTTGATGATGTCGACCAGCGGGTCCAGGCCGCCGACCGTGGAGAGCTCGTCGGGCTGCAGCACCGTGGAGAGCTTGCGTTGCAGGGCGAGCTCGACCTGGCGGATCACGTCCGGCGAGGTGCGGTCCATCACGGCGATGCGGTGCGCGACGTCCGACTGCACCTCGGGTGCGAGCCCGGAGAGGATCGAGCTGGCCAGCGCGGATGGGATGTGCGCCAGCACCAGCGCGATCGTCTGCGGGTGCTCGTGCTGGACGTAGGAGAGCAACTGGCGCGGGTCGGCGTGGCTGAGGAAGTTGAACGGCATGTCCGTCATCGACGCCTGGAGCCGGTCCAGGATCAGCTGGGCCCGCTCGGCGCCGAGCGACGCCTCGAGCAGTTCCCGTGCGTACGCCATGCCGCCCGAACCCACGTGCTTGGTGGTGGCCATCGCGTAGAACTCGTCGATGACGTCGACGACCACCTCCGGCTCGAGCTTGCCGAGCCGGGCGATCTCGGCCGAGAGCTCCTCGACCTCGTTCTCGTTCATGCTGGAGAGCACCCGGCTGGAGGACTCCTTGCCCATCCGTACCAGCAGGATGGCGGCTTTGCGCAGCCCCGTCATCGACGTCGTAGTCAGCATCGGTGTGGTCAACGCGGATCCTCCTTGAACCTGAACCAGGGGGCTGGTGCGAATACCGGATCAGCGGGCGGCGAGCCAGCCACGCAGCAGGGCGGCCATCTCGTCGGGCTGCTCCTGGACCATCTTCTCGATTTCGCGCTGCCGCTCCTCGAGGGCTTCGTAGTCCGCGTTGGCGGCCTCGATCGCCGGCGACGGGATCGCCGCGTTCAGCTCCGCCAGGCGCTGCTGCTCGAGCGCGGCCTGCATGTCCTCGAGGTGCTTGAGCTCGGCGGGGGACAGCGCCTTGCGCTTCTTGGCGCGCCGGCTGGCCCGCCAGGCCAGGAAGATCAGGAACAGCACCACCAGGGCCATCGCGCCGGTCTTGATCAGCGAGGTCTGCTTCGCAGACTTCTCGGCGGCCGCGGACTGGGCCAGGGCGTCCTGCGCGGCGGTGGCGGCGCTCGTGTCGAACGGCATCGCGCTGACCGCGATGGTGTCGCCGCGGGTCGGGTCGATGCCGGCCGCGGCGCTCACCAGCGCCTGCACGTCGTCCTGGTTGACCGCGCCGGCGGTCGTGCTGTCCAGCAGCACGGCCACGTTCAGCTTCTCGATGCTGCCCGGCGCGCTCCTGCGGGCCTCGGTGGTCTTGTTGACCGCGTTGTTGCGCACGATGTCGCTCTGCTCGTACTGGCCGGTGCCGCCGGTGGCGGCACCGTTGGGCACCTGGATGTTGTCCGGGCCGAGCACGCCACCCGTGCCGGTGCCGTTGCCGTTGTAGGCCTCGCGGCTGATGCTCTCCGAGAGCGCGGCGACGGACGGGTCCGAGGTGTAGCTCTCGGTGGTGGTCTCGGTCTGGTCGTAGTCCAGCTCCGCGGTGGTCGTCACGACGGCGTGGCCGGGTCCGACGACGCTGTCGAGCATGTGCTGCAGCGAGGAGTTGAGGCGGTTCTGGAACGCGACCGTCTGCGACTCCGAGCCGCTGTCGCCGCCGGTGGCCACCGCGGCGCCGCCGCCGGTGGACAGGATCTTGCCGTCGGCGCCGGCCACGGTGACCTGCTCCGGCTCGAGGCCCTCGACGCTCGACGCCACGAGGTGCACGATCGCCTGCACCTGCTGGGTGGTGAGCGGGTCGTTCGGACTCGACTGCACCAGCACGGAGGCGGTGGTCTTCTCCTGGTCGTCGGAGAAGACGTCCTTCTGCGGCATCACGAGGTGCACGGTCGCCGCCTCGACGCCGTCGATCGACTTGATGGTGTTCGAGATCTCGCCTTCCAGCGCCCGCTGGTAGTTCGTGTGCTGCATGAAGTCGCTCGTGGTGATTCCCTGCTCGTCCAGCAGCGCGTAGCCGGTGTCCGACTCGCCCGGCAGGCCCTCGCCGCTGAGCTGCAGCCGCAGGTCGTAGACCTGGTCCTGGGGCACCATGATGGTGCTGCCGCCGTTGGACAGCTCGTAGGGCGTGCCGGTCTTCTGCAGCGACTCGACGATCGCGCTGGCGTCCTTGCTCGACAGGTTGCTGAACAGCGCGGAGTACGACGGCTTCGACGCCCACGTGGCGAAGAAGTAGCCGCCGATGAGCAGGGCGAGCACGGCGGCGATGGTGACCACCTTCTGCCCCGTGGTGAAGGACTTGAAGGTTTCGCCTACCTTGCGTACGGGCGCTGGGAGACGGTCCGTCATATCAGGCCTGCATCCTCATGATCTCCTGGAAGGCTTCAACCGCCTTGTTGCGGATCGCCATGGTGAGCTGCAGCCCGAGCGCGGCCTCGGTGGAGGCCATCGTGTACTGCGCCGGGTCCTGCAGCGTGCCGTTGGCGAGCTGCACCGACAGGTCCGTGGCGTTCGACTGGGAGGCCTGCACGCTCTCGAGACCCTTGGAGAGCATGCCGGCGAAGTCGGTGTTCGGGCCGCTGACGGCGCTGGTCGCGCCCGCGCCGGGCAGACCGTCGATGCCGGAGACGCCGGAGACGCCACCCACGCCGGAGACACCGCTGAGCGCGCTGATCGCGCCGATCGGAGAAGTCATTATCAGGCCCTCCCGAGCTGGATCGCGGCGCTGTAGGACTCCCGGGCACGGTCGACGACCGAGAGGTTCGCCTGGTAGGCGCGCTGCGCCATCATGAGCTGCGCCATCTGGCTGCCGAGATCGATGTCCGGCCGGCGGACGTAGCCCTCGGTGTCGGCCAGCGGGTTGTCCGGGTCGTAGGAGAGGATGCCCTCCGCGCTGCCGAGGGCGATGCCGCCCACCTGCGCGCCGTTGCCGTCCTGCGCCTCCTGGGCGATGACGTAGCGGGCCTGGAAGGCGTTCTCGGACGTCTTGCTGACGTTGTCCATGTTGGCGATGTTGTCGGAGACCGCGTCGAGCCACTTGCGGTAGACGGTGACGCCGGTGGCAGCCGTGCCGATCGCGTTGAAGGTGCTCATCTACGTCAGGCCCCCTTGATCGCTTCGCGGATCAGGCCGTACTTGCCGTCGAGGGCGCGGATGGCCAACTGGTAGCGCATCGTCGTGTCGATGTGCGACAGCGTCTCCTCGTCGAGGTTGACGTTGCTGCCGTTCAGGCGCGTCGGCTCCAGCGAGTTCTGCACGCTCGGCGTGACGGTCGAGGGCGACCGGCCGGAAGCGACGGCGCCGCTCAGTGCCTCCTCGAACTTGACCTTACGAGCCTGATAGCCCGGGGTCTCGATATTGGCGATGTTGTTGGCGATGGCGTTCTGCCGAGCGGACAGACCCGCGACTGCAACGCGGAGCGAGGACGTTGAGACGTCATCGAACACGGCAGTTCCTTCCAGGGGTAGGTGCGCCGGTCCGTGGCGGTATTGGTGAGCAGTCCTTTGCTCGTACCTATCGCTTCGGCCCGCCCGCCGGTCCGCTGAGGGACAAACGGTTGCCTGTCGGTTGCACGCGAAAAACCCGGGACCTTGTGGGTCCCGGGTTTCTCGTGTCCGGTGATGCGGCTGGGTCAGGCGTTGCAGTCGACGTAGGTGGGTATCGCCTTGCCGGCGGTGCCGACCTCGATCTTGGCCGCGAAGGCCGTCTGCCGCCGGTTTCCGGTGATAGCTTGGCTGACCGCCTGTGCCGCGGCGATCTGCCGGGCCAGGATCCGGTCGGCGCGCGGCTTGAGGTCCAGCGGCAGCGTGCCCAGTTCGGTCGGCGGCGACCACGGATTCGCGGCGGGCAGCGCCTGCACCCGGTGCTCGTCCTCGATCAGCCGTTCGATCATCTCGACGTCTGCCTCCAGCGCGTCGAGCGCGGCGATCCATTCCTCACGCCAGGCGGCCATCGTGATCAGCCCGCTGTGCTGTTGGCCAGTGCCGCCTCGCGCCAGGTGTCGCGCAGCGGCTCGATCAGGTCGAGGCATTCACGCACCTTGACCGCGTCGCCCTGCACGTTGGCGTTGATCAGCTCGGTGGTCACGAAGGCGTACAGCCGGGCCAGGTCGGCGGCGCCCTCCCAGACGTTGACGTCCAGGGAGGTGTGCAGCTCCATGACGATGTCCTGGGCGTGCAGCAGGTTTCCCCGGGCCTCTGGCCGGTTGCCCGCGAGCAGGGCCTGCTCCCCACGGGACAGGTCCAGCACGAGGCGGTCGAAGAGCATCACCAACAGCTTCGCCGGCGATGCCGTGGCGATGGAGTCGGCGAGGTAGCGCTCGCGCATTGCGGGTGAAGAAGTCATCGACGGCTCATTTCATCAACCGAGACTGGCGGGACACTTAACCGAGGCTGGCGAGCTGGCCGGCGAGCCAGCTGGACTGCTGCTTCATCTTGCCGAGGGCGGTCTCCAGTCCGGTGAACTGGCGTTCCAGGCCGAGCCGGCGCAGTGCCAGCCGGTCGTCCCACTTGCTGACCTGGTCGTTGAGGTCACGGATGCTGTCGTTGCGGCGCTGGATCAGCGCGCCCAGCGTGCCCTGTTTGGCCGTGCCTGCCGGATCGCCGGGGCGGATGACGCCCTCGGTGGCCAGCAGCGCGACCGTCTCCAGCTTGCGGCCGAGTCCCCGGGCGACGTCGTAGTCGGGCTGGAACTTGCCCTCGGTGCCGAGGCCGCCGGGGTTGGTGACGGCGTTCTTGGAGTCGGTCTCGGTGTACGAGTCGAAGTACCGCTGGGTCTTCGCCGGGTCCTTCGCCAGCTCGGCGAGGAACTTCTCCTTGGAGAAGCTGACGTTGCCGTCGCGGCTCAGCGTCACGCCGATGTCCGTGAAGCTGCTGATGCTGCCGGGGTTGAGCGGGTCGACGTCGGCCACGCCGCCGGAGAGGCTGCTCAGCAGGTCCTGCCGCAGCGCGCGCATGGTCGAGTCACCGGCCAGTGCGCCGGCCGGCGCGGTGCCGGTCTTGCCCTTGGTCTGCATCGAGATCTCGGTCAGCGCCGAGTTCAGGCTGTCGACAAGCGCCTGCACCTTGGCCGCGACGGCCTCGGCGTCCGGATCGAGGCTGACCGTGACCGGCGGGTCGGTGGCGGCCTGCTTGCGCGTGGCCGTGATGGTCAGGCCGGGCAGCACGTCGGCGAAGGTGTTGGTCGCCGAGCTGATCGTGTACGACTGCGAGACCGGGTCGCCGTTCCCGTCGAGGATCGGGTCGCCGTTGGCGTCCACCGCGTCCTCGCCGAGCCGGATCCGGGCGTCGGCGCCCTGCACAGTGGTCGTCGCGGTGCCCAGGTCGAGGCCGGTGGGCAGCTTGCTCGCGTCGAACGAGGCGGCGGTGCCGCTCGTCTTCGCGGTGAGCTGAAGGGTGTACTGGCCCGAGCCGATCTGCACGGCGGACGCCTTGTACACCGAGTCGGCCTCGCCGTTGATGGCGGCGACGACCGCCTGCAGCGACTGGTCCGCCGGCGTGAGCGTCTTGGTGCTGCCGTCCTTGAGCGTGATGTCGAACGTGCCGCCGCTGAGCACCGGCGAGCCGGCGGCGTCGGCCGGGGAGGCGACAGACATGCCGGTGAAGGTCATGGTGTGGGTGGTCGCGACGGACTCGACCCGGAAGCTGACCGATCCGGCGGACGCGCCCGGCCGCGCCGTCACGACGGCGGCGTCGGAGCTGCTGGTCGCCTTCATCGCGCCCCAGGCGTCGGTGCCGCTGAGCGCCTTGGCTGCGGTCGCGAGGGCGGCCATCTTGGTGTTCACGTACTGGTAGGCGGTGACCACCTTGTTCTGGGTGGTGACCTTGTTCTTGAGCGCGGTCTGCGGGAGCGCCTCGGCCTGCATCAGTTGGTTGATGGTGTCCGTGGTGCTCATGCCCGAGACGAGACCGTCAATGGCCATGGACATCGCGAGGTTCCCCCCTTCGCTGGCTGTCCGTGTGCGGGACAGGGACGGGCGGTCGGCGATGACGCCGACCGCCCGTCTCTTCGGTTGCCTATTCAGTTGACTGAGCTTTTCAGCTCGGCAAAGTCACTATGCGGTTGTCATGAACGCCGATCAGCGGAGCAGGGAAAGCACGCCCTGCTGCGACTGGTTCGCCTGCGAGAGCATGGCGGTGCCGGCCTGGGACAGGATCTGCGACCGGGTGAAGGCCATCATCTCCTGCGCCATGTCGGTGTCGCGGATGCGGCTCTCCGAGGCGGACAGGTTCTCGACCGCCACGTTTACCGAGTTCACGGTGTGCTCGAAGCGGTTCTGCAGCGCACCGAGCGAGGCACGCTGGGTCGAGATGGCCGTGATCGCGGTCTGCACCGTGCTGCTGTCGGTGATGACGGCAGCGCTGGTGTCGATCGCAGCCAGGGCGGCGGCACCGTCGACCGTGATCACGTCGGCGGTGTCGAAGCCGACCTGGAACTCCAGGTCGTTGCCGGCGAACAGCGTGACGCCGTTGAACTTCGTGTTGTCCGCGATACGGGTGATCTCGGACTGGAGGGCGTCGAACTCGCCCTGCAGGGCCGCCTGCGAGTCGGTGCCCTGCACGCCACTCTTGTACTGGACGGACAGGTCGTTCATGCGCTGCAGCATGCTGTGCACCTCGGTGAGGGCACCTTCAGCGGTCTGCACGACGCTGATGCCGTCCTGCGCGTTACGAGCGCCGACCTTGAGGCCGCCGATCTGGCTGCGCAGGCCCTCGCTGATGGCGAGGCCCGCCGCGTCGTCGGCCGCCCGGTTGATCCGGAAACCCGAGGACAGCTTCTCGAGCGACTTGCCCATCTGGTTGTCGGTGACCGACAGGTTCCGGTAGGCGTTCTGAGCGGCGATGTTCTGGTTGATGCGAAGACCCATTTGAATTTCCTCCTTGAGTGGGGTCCCAGTCGACTCATCCGTGAGCCGTTGTCTTACGCCATGACTATTCGGCGGGGCCCCGGCGGTGATGAGGAGTGCGCCGGGAATTCTTGAAACTTTTTCGCGGTCGTCGTCCGGCCCGCGGGGATGCCTCTTATATGCACCAGGGCAATAGGCCCCGACACCCTCCCGATCGGCCGGAACCCCTCAGCTGCGCAAAGAACATGCCGACCAGTCCGAGTGCAGGGGAACGGCCGGTGAGGCCGATCCCGCCCGAGCCGAGAGTGAGGAGCCGCGGGTGAGCCTGACCGACCTTTCCAGCGTGCTGTGGCGTTCGCGTGAACTGTTGGAACTGTTGCTGTTCAAGCTCGAGGAGGAGCAGCTGATCCTCGCCACGGGCCGGAACCGTTGGTTGCCACACGCCACCCGGGAGGTCGAGGTGGTGCTGGAGCAGATGCGGCAGACCGAGGTCGCACGGGCCGCCTACTCGCAGGATGTCGCGCTGGAGCTGGGCCTGGCGGCGGAGGCGTCGCTGGGTGAGGTGGCCGACGCGGCCCCGGCACCCTGGTCGGATCTGCTGCACCAGCACCGCAAGGCGTTCCTGACGCTGACCTCCGAGATCAGCGCCATGGCGGGCGCCAACCGCGAGCTGCTCACCGCGGGCCAGCGGGCGACCCGCGACACCATGCTCGCGTTCGCGGGCAACGTGGAGACCTACGGCCGGCAGGGCCAAACCGTCGTCGGCGGCGCACGCCGTCCGAGCCTGGTAGATGAGGCAATCTGATGTCGAGTTCCTTCGGATCCCTGAACACCGCCCTGACCGGCCTGTACGCCAACCGGCGCGGGCTGGACGTTTCGGGCCAGAACATCGCGAACGCTAACACCCAGGGATACTCCCGGCAGCGGGTGAACATGCAGGCGGTCGTCGGCGGTAGCGCGGCCGCCATGTACGCCCGTTCCGACGGCCTCGGCGACGGCGTCGAGGTGACAAACGTGCAGCGGCTGCGCAACGAGTTCCTGGAGGAGCGGGGCCGCACCGAGCACGCCAGCGCCTCGTACCTGTCCAACCAGACCGCGATCTACAACTCGATCGAGGACGTCTTCGCCGAGCCGAACGACACCGCGCTGCAGGCGCAGTTCCACGACATGTGGGGCGGCTGGGCCGACGTGGCGAACTCGCCGAACGACCCGGCGGCCCGCTCCGCGTTGCTGCAGCAGAGCGCGACCGTGGTGGACGGCCTGCACAACGCCTACAACTCGCTCGGCGCGCAGTGGAAGGACCTGCGTGGCGAGGCGACCGCCTTCTCCGCCGAGGTCAACCAGACCGCGACGGCGATCGCCGACCTGAACAAGAGCATCGTGCTGGCCAAGGCGTCCGGCGCGACGGTCAACGAGCTCGAGGACCAGCGCGACCTGCACGTCATGCACCTGGCCGAGATGGTCGGCGCGACCGCCTCGAAGCGACCCAACGGCGCGATGGACGTCTTCATCGGCAGCTCCAACCTGGTCAGCGAGTTCACCACGCGCGGCGTGGAGGTGACCGGGGCGCAGCGGTTTGAGGACCAGACCCTCGACCCCGTGCAGCTGAGGTGGACGGACAACGGCACGACGGCCAACTCGGGCGGGCGCATGGGCGCGATGGTCGACGCGCTCACCACCGTGATCCCGGACATGGCCGCCAAGCTCGACGACGTGGCCAAGAAGCTCGCCGACACGGTCAATGCCGCGCACACCGCGGCGTTCGGCCTGGACGGCGTCAACGGACGGCCGTTCTTCTCCGGCAACAGCGCGAGCACCATCGCCGTCGCCCTCGACATGGACAAGCCGGAACAGGTCGGTGCGGCGCCGAGCGCCGGCACCTTCGACGGGTCGGTGGCCGACCTGCTGTCGCGCAGCGGCTCGCTGGTCGACGGTCCTGACAAGGCCTACCAGAACATGATCGCCGATCTTGGCGTCGCTTCTCAGACGTCCGGCCGCCGTGCCGATATTCAGAGCAACATCACCCTGCAGATCGACTCGGCCCGGGAGGCGGAGGCGGGCGTCAACCTCGACGAGGAGATGACGAACCTGCTGACGTTCCAGCGCGGGTACGAGGCGTCATCCCGGGTGCTGACCACGATCGACTCGATGCTCGACCAGCTGATCAATCGCACCGGCCTGGTCGGAAGGTAGGTAGGACGACATGCAGATGAGGGTTACCGACGGCAGCATCACCACCCGGGTGCTGGCCAACCTGCAGCGCAACGTCGCCCGCAGCGGCAAGATCCAGGAGCACCTGTCCAGCGGCAAGCAGATCAACCGGCCGTCGGACAACCCGACCGGCACGGTGTCGTCGATGCAGCTGCGCGGAGAGTCGCGGATCAACGAGCAGTACGCCCGCAACGCCGACGACGGCATGGGTTGGCTCGACACCGTCGACAACACGCTCACCCAGTCGCTTACCCAGCTGAACCGGGCCCGGGACCTGGCTGTTCAGAGCCAGAGTGGCACGTCGACGCCGCAGTCGCGCGAGGCGCTGGCCGTCGAGATCGACAACATCCGGGCGTCGATGATCGGCGCGGCGAACACCACGTACCTGGGCCGGCCGGTCTTCGGCGGCACCACGACGGGGTCCGCCGCGTACGACAGCGCCGGCACCTACCTCGGCGACACCGGCGAGGTGCTCCGCACCGGGGGCAGCAACGCACAGGTCCGCGTCGGCGAGGCCGGCCCGGACGTCTTCGGCACCGGCCCCGATCAGCTCTTCGCGGTGCTCGAGGGCATCTCGGCGAGCCTGCGCGCCAACGATGTGACGGCGCTGCGCACCGGCCAGGGCAAGCTGGACGACGCGAGCGGCCTCATCAAGCAGACCTTGTCGGATGTGGGTGCCCGGTACAACCGGTTGTCACAGATGCGCGAGTCCGCGCTGGACCGGCAGGTCACCCTGAAATCGCAGATCTCGGACGTCGAGGACATCGACCTTCCACAGACGATCATGGAAATGCAGTTGCAGGAGACCGCTTATCAGGCCGCCCTGGCCGCGACCGCCAAGGTTATCCAGCCGTCGCTCATCGACTATTTGCGGTGAGTGACGCCCGGGTCAATTGATGTTTTTGTCAACTGGGTGTTACTACTGGTGCAGAAGGGATCGAAGGGCGAACGGTCGCCCTTCGATCCCTTCTTGCGCTGATTCGCGTCCGTGCTTCGCCGGGCCGGCAAAACGGTGAACCGGCTATTTCGGAGATCGGATCCCGGTACAGTGTGATTGAACAGACGATGGACTCCACTGAGGGCCGAATGTTGTCTGTGGCAACGCGACCATCCGATATCAAGGATATCTCTCTGCCGGAGACCATCATGGAAACGCAGCTCCAGCAGACGTCGTATCAGGCCGCCTTGGCCGCCGGGGCCGAGGCGAATCAGCCTTCGCTCATCGACTTCCTGAGGTGACCATGAGTACTAGCACCGCGTCCCGACTGATTGGGGCCACCATGACCGACGCCTGGCTGGACATGCCGACCATCGACATGGCCTCTCCGATGGCCGGCTTCCCGGCGCACCGGCAGTTCGTGTTGGTCCGCCTGAACGAACAGGGCCTGCTCTACGCGTTCACTTCCACCCAGGACCCGAACATCCGGTTCCTGGTGGCACCACCCGAGCCGTTCTTCCCGGACTACGCCCCGGAGATCGAGAACGATGTTCTCGCCGCCCTCAACACCAAGGACGCGGACCGGCTGCTGGTCATGGTCGTCATCACCGCGGGCGTCGAGGAGACCTCGGCGAACCTGCTCGCCCCGATCATCGTGGACCGCGACAGCCGCCGGGCCATGCAGGTCATCCTGCAGGACAGCGGCCTGCCGGTACGCGCAATCATGCGCCGCATGGCCTGACGCCCGTCCGGCGCGGTCGCCCGCGCGGTGATCGCTTTCGGCGGCTTCGGTGCGGGTGCGCGAAGTCCTGTCCACGGATGGTGAAGGGCGGCCACGATGCTCGTGCTGACCAGGAAGGCCGGCGAGAGCGTGATCATCGGTGATGACGTCGTCGTGACCGTGCTCGAGGCGCGGGGCGACGTCATCCGGATCGGCATAGAGGCTCCCCGCGACGTGCAGGTGCACCGCGAGGAGGTCTACCGGGAACTGCAGGCAGCCAACCGCGAGGCGGCGTCACCGGACGAAGCGGCGGTACAGGCTCTGGCGGACAGCCTCCGCCCGGCCGCGAAGCCGGACTGATGACACGATTGGACACGTCGAGGGCCGGTTCCCTGCGGGAAGCCGGCTCTCGGCCGCCCGAACGGCCGGTCGGGCAGAGGTGATGCGCGTGCCTGTCTCAGTGATCGTCACCGCCGGCGGCACCGCCGGCGACTTCCAGAACCTCCTGGTCGGCCTGCGACCCACCCTCGGGCTGCGCGACGAGGTCGTCTGCGTGCTTCCGCCGCAACGCCCCGACCTGGCCGCCAAGGCACACGCACAGTCCTGGCTGAGGGTCCTCGGCGAGACCCCACCGGACCAGGCCGCCCGCTGGTCGGCCGGGCTGGCCGCCACCAACCACCCGGTGGTCATGCTGCTCGACGGCGACACCGTCCTGACACCACACTGGCTGGAGGCGGTCGCCGCGGCCTTCGACGACCCCGGCGTGGTCGCCGCCGGCCCCCGCTGCCATCGCAGCGCCGGCCCACAATGGGTCAGGTTGCCGCCCGAGTCCAAGACCGCCGTGACCGGCTTCAAGACGTACGCCCGGCAGTGGCGCCAGAACCACCGCGGCCTGACGGACGTCGACCGGCTCGGTCCGGTCTGCGTCGCCGTCCGCCGCGAGGCCCTGGAGCGCGCCGGCGGACCCACGCTGGACATGCCGTACGACAAGCTGCGCGAGCAGGGCCGGCTGGTGCTGGTCGAGAGCGCGCTGGTCGCTCACCTCGGCGGTCGGCAGTGTGCGCTGCGGACCGCGCCTCCGGCGGACGCGCCGCTGCTGTCGGCGTGCCTCATCGTCAAGGACGAGGAAGCGGTCATCGCCGGCTGTCTGGGCGCGCTGCGCGGGGTGGCCGACGAGGTCGTGGTCTACGACACCGGCTCCATCGACCGCACCCGGGAGATCGCCCGCGAACTCGGCGCCCGGGTCATCGAGGGCTACTGGGACGACCACTTCGGCGACGCCCGCAACCGCGCCCTCGCACACTGCCACGGCCGATGGGCCCTCACCGTCGACGCCGACGAGGTCGTCAGCGGCGACCCTGCCGCGCTACGGGACCAACTCGCCAGGAACGGCGGGGGCGTCGACGCGCTTCTCGTGCACGTCGACAGCCAGACCGGCGCCGGCGGCGTCTCGGTATGGTCCCCGCGCCTGTTCCGTGCCGGCGAGTACCGCTACACCGGTCGCCTGCACGAACAGGTCATCCACCGGATCACCGGCGAGACCCCGCAGACCGAACGCACCGAAGCGCTCGCCTTCACGCACTCCGGCTACCTCGTCGCCACCGTCGCGACCAAGGACAAGGTCCGGCGCAACCTACGTCTCGCCGGGCTGGCCAAGAACGACGGACCGGAGGCGCTTTACAACTTCGCCCGAGCGGAGCGCGACGCGGGCGACCCGGACGGCGCCATCGAGGCCTGCAGGTCCGGTCTCGCCGCCAACCCCGAGGCCTTCATCCGGGTCGGCCTGCTCGGCATCCTGATCCGCTGCTGCGCGGAGACGGACCGCCTCCCGGAGGCGAACGCGGCCCTCGCGGAACTGAGCGCGGCCGCCCGTCAGCAGGTCACGGTGGACCAGGCGGAGATCGTCGTACGGACCGCCGAGGGCGATCACGAGCGGGTTCTGGAGCTGCTCCGCGGCATGCCCGAAACCGGCGTCAACGATCTTGGCGTCGAGGTCGGCCGCCGCCGGATGACGCCGTACGAGGTGATCAGCCTCAGGGCCACCGGCCGGTCGGCGGAGGCGGCCGACTGCCTGCGCGCGGCGCTGCGCGAGGGACGCCTGGTACTGCCGCTCGGCGACATCGCCAAGGTGCTGGAAGGCGCGGGTTCGGATCTGACCGAGCTGGCCAGGCTGATCCCGGAGAGTGCCATCCGGGAGGTGCTGTACGCCACCCGCACGGTGTCGCCCACGCTCGCCGAGGCCGTCGTCGAGGCGCTCTGGGAACGCTTCCCCGGCGATCCCCAGCTCTTCGGCGTCGTGGTCTGGCTGGCCGGCCAGCTGCCGCTGAACCGGGCCATCGAGTGGTCGGGCCGGTTGCGGGAGCAGGGGCTGGCGAAGTACTGCCCGCTGCTGGCTCTGGCGGCCGCCACCGACCGCTCCGCCAGGGAGCGGGCCCTCGCCGCGGCCGCCGCGCTGGAGTTGTACGGCGACCAGGCGGCGCTCGCACCGCTGTCCGAGGCGCTGGCACAGGTGCCGGACGACCAGACCGGCGCGGTGCTGGAGGAGCTGCACGCGCTCGCGCCCGGAGTGGCGTCCGCGATCGAATCGGTGTGACCCTCCTAAGTGGTGTCGGCGTCAGCCGATCGACAGGCCGCGGGCCCGCATGAAGGCGATCGGGTTGATCGCGTTCGCCCGCGTCGCCGGGGAGCCGTTGTGTACCTCGAAGTGCAGGTGCGGGCCGGAGGAGGAGCCCGAGGAGCCCACGTGGCCGAGGATCGCGCCGCGGGCGACCCGCCGGCCGGCCGTCACGGGCGGGCGGCGCACCATGTGGCAGTACCGGGTCACGATGTCGCCCGCGTGCAGGACCTCCACGTACCAGCCGCAGCCGGTCAGCGTGAGTTTGCCGTCGACGTCGCAGCTGCCCGAGGAGACGTTGCAGGCGACCTTGACCACCGTGCCGGAGGCGGCCGCGCGGATCGGTGTGTTGCGGGCCGCGCCGAGGTCGACGCCGTCGTGCGCCGGGCGTGCCCCGGTGCGGAAGCCGCTGACCAGCCCGGCGTCGACGGGAAGCGTCCAGGCGCCGGTGACGGCCGGCATCGGCACGGTCGTCCTGCACCTGGGCATCGGGAAGTCGCGCCGCCGGACGTACGCGTCGGAGACGTAGCTGCCGTCGTCGAGCCGGTCCCAGTAGCCGGTGTTCCTGACGGTGCCGCGGATGAACTCGCCGGCGGCCCGGCAGACGATCGAGACGGTCGCGCCGTTCCTGAGGGTGCCGGTCCGGGTGCTGCTCGCGGACGGGCCGCTGCGCGCGTTGAGCGGGGTGCCGGCGGTGACGACCCGGCCGGTGCCCGCGATCGGGGTGACGGCGGCCGAGGCGGGGGCGGCGCCGGGGCTCAGGGCGCCGCCGACGGTGCTGACGGCCGCGAGCAGGGCTGTGGCGATGCGAGTATGTCGGCGTTTCACACGGAACCCCTTCCGGACGTACAGGTTTGTCGAGCCGGGAACGCCGGGAGGGGTGCGCGGGGATTGCGGAACCGGTGCGTCAAAACAACCGGTTCGGCCCCGGACACACCGATCCGGCTGAAGGATGGTCCTCAGACGCTGCGGCGCCGGTCGCGGACCTCCGGTGCGGACGTCCCGCAGGGCAATGCTGGCTTTCGGGGGGACTTGCGTGTCGCGATTGATGGAACTGGGGATCGCCAAGCGGCTGGGCATTATCGTGGCCGTCGGCGCGCTGGGCATTGCCGGAATGTGGTACATCGCGTTGACCGGCCAGAGCAAGGTCGTCGACCAGGCCGACACGGTGCGCCGGCTGGAGGCCGGCCTCGGTGCGCTGAACCACCTGGACACCAGGCAGAGCGAGCTGAAGGTCGACGCCTACCGCGCCGCCCTCGGCCAGGACGTCACCCAGGACGTGGCCGACGACGTGGCTTCGGCCACGGAGGCCGCCGACGCGGTCGAGGCGGTCGGCATGCCCGGCGACCTGCCCGCCGAGTTCGCGCAGATCCGCCCGGATGTGGACAGTTTCGGCACGTTCATCGCGGACTTCGTCGCGCAGGCCGGTGCCGGCGGCGCGGCCGCGCAGGCGAACATCGGCCAGATCGCCGAGCGGAACAGCGCGGTGGACGACCAGCTCGGTGCCCTCAACGAGAAGGTCGCCGCGGCGGTCAAGCAGGAACGCGCCGACATGGACAGCGCCGTCAACGCCACCACCTGGGCCGCCCGGATCGTCGGCATCGTCGCGTTACTGCTGCTCATCGGGCTGGCCGTGCCGCTGGCGCGATCGATTCTGCGCCCGGTGCGGCGGCTCGGGGAGATCGTCGCGGCGCTGGCCGAGGGCGATCTCACCCGGCGCAGCGGGATCACCACCCGGGACGAGATCGGCCGCATGGCCGTCGGGCTTGACGGCGCGCTGGACGCGATCCACCGCTCGCTCAGCACGATCGAACAGAACGCCGAGACGCTGGCCGGCTCCGCCACCGAGCTCTCGGCGGTGGCCGCACAGATCGCCACGGCGGCCCGCGACACCGACGCGCAGATGTCCTCGGCATCCAGCGAGGCCGCGGAGATCTCCCGCAACGTGCAGACCGTCGCGGCCGGGTCGGAGGAGATGGGCCTGAGCATCCGGGAGATCTCCCGCAGCACCAGCGAGGCCGCCGAGATCGCCGCGGCCGCGGTGTCCGAGGCGGCGCGGGCGACCGAGACCGTCCGCCTGCTGGGCGAGTCGTCGGCGGAGATCGGCAACGTCGTCAAGCTGATCACCGCCATCGCCGAGCAGACGAACCTGCTGGCCCTGAACGCGACCATCGAGGCCGCCCGGGCCGGCGCCGCGGGCAAGGGCTTCGCCGTGGTCGCCTCCGAGGTCAAGGAGCTGGCCCAGGAGACCGCCCGGGCGACCGAGGACATCGGCTCGCGGGTGAACGCGATCCAGCAGGACACCGGCGGTGCGGTGGAGGTGATCGGCCGGATCAGCGAGGTGATCGCGAAGATCAACGAGTTCCAGACCGCGATCGCGAGCGCGGTCGAGGAGCAGACCGCGACGACGGGCGAGATGAGCCGCAGCATCAGCGAGGTGGCCTCGGGCAGCAGCCGGATCGCCGCGAACATCAGCGACGTCTCCACCGCCAGCGCGAGCGCGGTGCACGGTGTCACCCAGAGCCGGCAGGCCAGCGACGAGGTCGCCCGTACCGCGGAGGAGCTGCGCACCCTGGTCGGGGCCTTCAAGCTCTGAAACCGGCGCACCCTGACTGCACCTGGCACGGCCCCGGCCCACAACGCCGGGGCCGCAAGGTATTCCCAGGACGAGATGAGCTCGTCGGACGGAACCTGTCTCGGGAGTCCTAGTGGGTGCAGAGCGCGAATCGGTCATGAACGGCACCACCCTTGCCGCACCTTCGGCCGCCCTTGATCTGCGGACCGATGCCCACGTGCACACGGGTTTCGCCGCGGGCCGGGACAGCGTCGGTGTCGTCGTTTCGGCCGCCGACCTGGCCGGGTTGACCACGGTCACGTTCGCCGACCAGGTGGGCCCGGAGACGACGTGGCTGCCCGCGTACGCGGACACCATCCGGCGCGCGCGCCGGCGTACCGAGCTGAGCCTGCGGGTCGGCGCCGAGGTCGAGGTCGTCCAGCCGGACGGCTGGCTGGCCTGGCCGGCCGATCTCGGTCACCTCGAGGTGGTTTCGGTGGCGGTGTCCCGGCTGCCGCTGGCCGAGGGCCTGACGGCGCCGCGCGACGTACGGTCGATGCTCGCCGCCGGCCGGATCACCCAGGAGCAGGTCGCCGAGGCCGCCGTCACCGCGACGATCAAGGGCATCGAGCGCGCTTCCCGGTACGCGCCGGTGCAGCTGGCCCGGCCGTTGAGCCTGCTGGCCCAGGTCGGCATCGACGACGCCCTGTTGACCCCGGATACCCTGGACGCGCTCACGGCCGCCTGCCGGTTCACCGGTACGGCGGTCGAGATCAGCGAGGCGTGGCGCAGCCCGTCGCCCCGGCTGGTGGCCACGCTGCGTGAGGCGGATGTGGCCCTGGTGGCGGCGAGTGACGCCCGGTACGCGGGCGAGGTCGGCCGCTGGCAGTACCTGCACCGGGTCTGATCGGAAACCAAACGCGTGCCGTAATCACATACGTACTCTCAGTCATGCCAGCACTTCAGCATGGGAGAGATGCGATGAGTATGGTTCAGCAGGCCGTCGAGATCGGTGCCCCGCTACACGCGGTGTACCAACAACTCGAGGCGTTCGAGAACTATCCGCAGTTCATGACCGGCGTGCAGCAGGTGACCCGGATCGGCAACGATCAGACACACTGGGTCATGGAGGTCGAGGGTCACCGCCGGGAGTTCGACGCGCAGATCACCGAGTGCTCCATGGACGAACGGGTCTCCTGGGCGACCACCGAGGGGCCGATGCTCGCGGAGACGATCACCCTGCGGCCGATGGGTGAGATGCGCACCCAGATTATCGCTCAGCTCGAGGCCGACGTCGCGTACCTGATGCCCAGTGACCGGCACGGCCAGGCGACGCTGAGCCGTCAGCTCAAGTCCGATCTGAACACCTTCAAGAGCCTGATGGAGACCGGCCAGCTCGGTGGCGCCGCCGACCTCGGCGTCAGCTCCAAGAGGCTTTCGAGCTCATCGGGCAACGTCCTCGGCGGCAAGCGGGTCGACCCGGCTTCCCCGGCCTCGGTCGCGGCCCGTGCACAGGGCGGGCGCCCGCAGCCCGGCGCCGGCTGGGGCACCAGCGCCGGCGAGTTCAGCAACGCCGACCGCGGCACCGACGTCGACATCTCCTCGGCGCCCGGCATCACCAGCGCCGCCGACCTCGACGACGTGCTCGCGCCCGGGCGCCGCATCGGCGGCAACCACTCGCTGAGCGGCGGAGCGGCGGGCGGCGCGGCACCGATGGGCGGCAAGGCCATGAGTGCCCGCGACGGCCGTACCGACGGTGCCATCAGCGAGGAGGAGCGCGGCAGCTCCCAGGACTGGTAGCGGTCAGAGGGACGCCGACTCGAGAGTCACGATCAGATTTGCGCCGTGGGGCTCGGCCCGCTCGTAGCGGACCGAGCCCCCGTTCGCCTCCACGAGGTGGCGCACGATGAAGAGCCCGAGCCCGGCGCCGCGCATGAACCGGTCGAACAGGTTTGGGATCAGCTCCTCCGGGATGCCCTCGCCGTGGTCGCGCACCATCAGCACGACGGACTCGGCGTTCCGCTCGGCGCGGACCTCCAGCGGGGGCTCGCCGTACTGGATGGCGTTACTGAGCAGGTTGTGCACCACGTGCCAGAGGTGCTGCCGGTCGGCCAGCGCGGAGATGTCGTCGTCGATGACGATCTCGACGTTGTCCGCGCAGTCCAGCTCCGCGACGACCGCGGTGACGACATCGTGCACGGGCACCGGGGTGCGCTGCGCGGTGACCGAGCCGGTGTCCAGCCGGAAGAGCAACTGCAGGTCGTTCATCATCTTGATGAGCCGGTGGGTGTTCTTGTCGATCTTCGTCGCCAGCTCGAGGCGGATGTCCTCGCCGAGCTCGGCCCAGTCCGCGGAGAGCAGTTCGGAGAGGCTGGCGATCGAGCTGATCGGCTGCGCCACGTCGTGGGTGAGCATCGACGTCAGATCGTTCTTGAAGGTGAGCGCCGCCTCCAGCCGGGCGTTCGACTCCCGCAGCCGCTCGTTGCTGCGCTCCAGCTCGGCGGCGCGTTCGCTCAGCTCGTCCTCGGCGCGCTTGCGGTCGGCGATGTCGACGTAGGTCGCCACGTACGCCCGGGCCCGCCCCTCGGCGTCCGGTATCGGCGCCATCGTGGCCAGCACCGGGATGTCGGTGCCGTCGGCGTGCCGGACCACCCAGTCCCCGGTGCCCGCCGGCGGGAGCTCGGCCGGTCCCGGGCCGGGTGGCTGAGTGTTTCCGGTCAGCTCCCGCCAGCGCCGGTTCACGTCGATCACCCGGTGGTTGGCGTCGAGCACCATCACCGCCTCGTTCATCGACTGCAGGAGCGTGTCGGCGAACTCCCGGCGTTCCCGCAGCTCCGCGACGAGATCGCGTTGCTGGCGGTCGGCGCTCTCGAGCGAGCGCACCAGCAGGGCGATCAGGGTCAGGACGGCGAACGCGGCGAGGACCACGCCGATGCTGATCGCGGCCGCCGGGTTACTGATCCCGGTCCGGACCGCGAGCGCGCTGATCAGCGCGGCGACGACCGGCAACGCGACGAGCACGGGCAGCGTGTGCCGGATCTTGCTGCCGGCTCCGGCGGCGGCGCCGGTGCGCAGCGGACCCGACTCGGGGCGGGCCAGGACGGCGCCGACGGCCAGGGCGAGCAGCGCGCCACCGTGGTAGGGGGACATGACGCTGTCCGGTCCGCCGCCGCCTGGGAACGTCGGTGCGAACATCCGCGGGACCATGGCGACCAGGGCGATGATCGCGGTGCCGGCCAGCAGCGGGTCGGACACGCGGAACCGGGTCTCCCTGCCGGGGCGCCGGAGCCGGATGTCGATGCAGGCCAGGGCCAGGCCGACGAGCAGGGTCGCGACCCCGGCGGCCGGGTGACGATCCAGGGCGGCGGCGCCGAGCGTCGCGGCGAGGAGCGCGAGGAGATAGCCCGCGCTGCGGACGGCCGTGCCGCCGCGCGCCGGAGCCAGCAGAACCAGAGCGAGCCCGGCGGCCACGAGTGCGGCCGCCGGGCTCGACGTCAGTACGTTCTCGGACGCGGGTACCGGCGAGGTCAGCAGGCTGAAGGTGCCGGCGATTACCACCGCGACCCCGGCGCACCCGGCGAAGAACCGGGACAGCCTGCCCACGTCGAGCGCCGCGATCTGCACCGGTGGAACCCCTCTAAATATGGGCGTTTCGGCCCAAGTGCGAGGGAGCGATCATATCGCGGCGGATGGGATCAAGTGGTCACGCCGGGTGAGACTACGTCGCCCACTCGAAGCCGTCCTCGACGGTGATGCGGGCGGCGACCGGATTCAGCTTCCCGGCGTTCTTGTTGGCGTGGTGCCCGCAGAACACCAGCGAGCCGCCGCTGGTCAGGGCGATCTCCACCTTGCCGGCGGCGCTGCAGCTGTCGCAGCGGTCGATCAGGGACGGGACGGTGACGATTTCGGGCGACAGCATGGTGGTCATCATCGCTCTCCTGGCTCGGTGGCACTGCAGCGGTCCTGACAGGGGATAAATCGGTCCGCGGCGGGGGCGACTTAGCGCCGGGGGCCGCGGCCGGGACCCTGCTACCCGGCGGCAACCAGCGGCGGTGACGGGCCGGACACGGGCGCCGAAAGCGGACGCCGCAGGTCAGGGCGGCCCGGGCGGGCGCAAGCCAGTGCTCCGAAAGCCCGGAAAGCCGTACCGGTGCGGCCACCCACCGATAGCGTGTTGTGACAAGTACCGAGGAGGCCCCAATGTCGGAGGTTCCGCAGGAGCGTCCAACGGTCCTCGTCGTCGACGACGAGGAGGATCTGCGCGACATCGTGCGCAGGATGCTCGAGCGCCGGGGCTTCGCCACCCTGATGGCAGGCGACTCCGAGCAGGCCATCGAGGTCTGCCGCGAACACCCCGGCGTCATCGATGTGCTCATCACCGACCTCGGCCTGCCCGGCGTCGGCGGCGGCGACCTGGCACAGGCCGCGACCGGCCTGCGCCCCGAGATGGGCGTCGTCTACATCTCCGGTCTGCCCAAGGACATCGCCGTCTCGAAGGGGCTGATCGCGGAGGACGCCCGGCTGGTGATGAAGCCGTTCACGTCAGAGGTGTTGCTGGAGGCGCTGCGGGCGATACTCGCCGAGCGGGCGCCCACCATGTGACAACCGCACGAGACAACGCCGCCGGACCCGTGTCCGGCGGCGTTTTCTCGTAGCGGCGGTGGCCGATCGGCCGAGTCACACCTTGCCTGCACCCGTCCGCGCTCCGTGCCGGCACCCGCCCGCGCCGAACCTGAACGTCAGACAGCAACTGTTTGACGTTCGGGGGAGATCACGTGACGGCCAGGCGAGGGATCATCGGGGCCGCTCTGACGGGCGTCGTGGTCGCCGGCGGGGGATTCGTGCTGACCCCGGCGGCGTACGCGGCGACGACGACCGGCACGACGACCACGTACACCAGCGACGACGCGTACACCTCGAGCTCGCGCAGGACCGTCAACTTCGGCGCCGCCGACAAGCTGGTGGTGGGCAGGGCGTCGGGGCAGACCCGGCTGTCCTACCTGAAGTTCGCGCCGAGGGTCGCGGCCGGCTCGAAGGTCACCCGTGCGGTGCTGCGCCTGCCGGTGGAGAGCAGCCCGGTCGCGGCGACGCTCGGCGTCTACTCGGTGGCGAACTCGTGGTCGGAGAAGACCATCACCGCGGCGAACGCACCGAAGCTCGGCCCGCTGGTCGCCTCGGTCAAGCCGAGGACCACCGACACCACGCTGAGCTTCGATGTGTCCAAGGTGGTCACCAAGGCCGGCACGTACGCGTTCGCGCTCAAGTCCGCCTCGACGACCGCCGTGACCCGGCTGCGCTCGATCGAGTACGGCACCGCCACCTCGGGTGGCCCGGAGCTGGTCGTGACCGCGAAGAAGACCACGACGACGGCGGCCACCCCGCCGGCTACCACCCCGGCCGGGTGCGTGACCGGCGCGCTGCTCGTGCCGTCCTGCGGTGTGCTCTGGGGCGCCGCCGCCGGTGGCTTCACCGACACCCCGCGCGACCAGGCCCTCAAGGACTGGGAGGCCCTGACCGGCCGTACCGCGTCGATCTTCCACACCTACCACAAGGGCGACGAGCAGTTCCCGACCAAGGCCGAGATCGCCATGACGCAGGACGCGAAGAACCCGCGGGTGCTGCTGCTCAACTGGAAGATCGCTTACAACTCCACCTGGGCCAAGGTCGCGGCCGGCGAGCAGAACGCCCGGATCGACAGGTGGTCGGAGTACGTCAAGAAGAACTATCGTCAGAAGTTCTTCCTCGCGCTGCACCACGAGCCGGAGAACGACGTGTCCACCTCGGCCTCCTCCGGCATGACGGCCAAGGACTACGCCGCGATGTACCGCCACGTCATCACCCGCCTGCGCGCCAACGGGGTCACCAACGCCGTCAACGTGATCGCCTACATGGGCAACGAGAAGTGGATGGCGCAGCCCTGGTGGAAGGACCTCTACCCGGGCGACGCGTACGTCGACTGGATCGGCCTCGACTCCTACGTCAGCGTCGAGAAGGGCTACTACCACTTCGGCGACATGGGCGACATCCTCGACCGGCAGCCGACCGGCGGCGGCCTCGGCTGGTACGACTGGGCCGTGAAGAACCACCCGAAGAAGCCGATCATGGTTGCCGAGTGGGGCATGTACCACCGCACCAAGTCGATCACCGACAAGTCGGCGGCGTTCAACACCGTCGTCCCCGAGCTCAAGGCGCATCCCGCGGTCAAGGCGGTCGTCTACTTCGACACCGCCAGGGACGACGAGGGCGACCGGGACATCTCGGTGAACTCGACGGCGAGCAGCCTGGCCGCGTTCAAGAAAGTTGCTGCTGATCCGATGTTCAAGGTGAGTTTCGGCAGATAAGGCTTTACCCAACCCCCCGAAAACCGGGCCGGTCCGCCTTGCGGGCCGGCCCGGTCGGCTATCCGGGCCAGGGCACGGTCAGCTCGCCGCGGCGCCACCGGGCCGGGCCGTCCAGCACCGGCCACCGCTCCCGGAACCGCGCGACCGTGGCGAGCCAGCGCTGCCGGGCGCCGAACGGTGTCGCCGACGCGTCCCACGCCGCGCCGAGCCCGGACAGCAGGTCGTGCACGGGCGAACCGGGCACGTTGTGGTGGATCAGGGCCTTCGGCAGCCGCTCGGCGAACGTCGCCGGGTGGTCCAGATCGGACAGTCGCGCCGAGAGGGTGAGCGTCTGCGGGCCGGCCGCGTCCACGACCGCCCACGTCGCGATCCGGCCCAGCTCGTCGCAGGTGCCCTCGACCAGCAGCGCGCCGGTGCCGGTCATCGTCGTCCAGGCCGAGGCGACCTCGTCCTCGGCGTACTGGCGCAGCACGTTGAACGCGCGCACCACCACCGGGCTCAGGCCGGCCAGCTCGAAGCCGCCGCGGCGGAACTCGAGCAGCGGCGGGTCCGCGTACGGCTGCGCGTCGGCGACCCGGGCCGGATCGATCTCCAGCCCCACGACCGCGACGTCCGGCCGGACCGCCGCCGCGAGGCGGCCGCGCAGTTCGACGGCCGTGACCGGCGTCGCGCCGTAGCCGAGATCCACGACCAGCGGCACGGCCGCGGCCGCGAGCGGGTCCCCGCACCGGTACGCGATGAAGTCGTCCACCCGGCGCAGCCGGTTGGGGTTGGTGGTGCCCCTGGTGACGGCGCCGAGCGGCTTCCTGGCGGGTTTCACCTCGGTTCGCGAGCCACCTTGTGCTGTGCGGCCTGCGCGATCGGGCGTACCACGAGGCGGTCGATGTTGACGTGCTGCGGGCGGGTGGCGACCCACGCGACGCAGTCGGCGATGTCGTCCGCGACCAGTGGCTCCCGCACCCCGGCGTAGATCGCGTCGGCCTTCTCGCGGTCGCCGAGCCGGTTGAGCGAGAACTCCTCGGTGTGCACCATGCCGGGGTCGATCTCGACGACCCGGACCGGCCGCCCGGCGAGCTCCAGGCGCAGCGTGCCGACCAGCGCGGTCTGTGCGTGCTTCGCGGCCGTGTAGCCCGCGCCACCCTCGTAGACCGTGAAGGCGGCGGTCGAGCCGATGGTCACCACCGTGCCGGCGCCGCTGGCCTCGAGCGCGGGCAGCAGGGCCTTCGTGACGCGCAGGGTGCCCAGCACGTTCACGTCGTACATCCACTGCCAGTCGGCGACCGAGCCGCCGGCCACCGGGTCCATCCCGCGCGCGCCGCCCGCGTTGTTGACCAGCAGGGTCACCGGGGCGGGAAGGCCGGCCACCGCGCCGGCGAGCGCCGCCACCGACGCGTCGGAGGTGACGTCGCAGGCGACCGCGGTGGCGTCCGGGCCGATATCCGCGACGAGCTTCTCGAGCCGGTCCAGCCGGCGGGCCGCGGCAACCACGTGGAAGCCCTCCGCGGCGAGCCGTCGGGCGGTCGCCGCACCGATGCCGCTGGATGCCCCGGTGACGACGGCGATGTTCTTCTGCACCATCCTTTGATCCTGCCTCACCCGTGCGGGAGAGCTGGGTCACCCCCGGCCTACTGGCCTTGGGTTGGGGCCTCGGAGATGGGGAAGATGAACGACGGCGTAACAGTTTCCCGTTACGTTTGACCGCCTTTCGAAGGGATCAAGACGTGGCTGAGCTGCGGGCCGCAGGCCGCTGGCCGACACCCCGGCGCATCGCCACCCTCTCGGTACACACCTCGCCGCTCGAGCAGCCCGGCACGGGCGACGCCGGCGGCATGAACGTGTACATCGTCGAGGTCTCCAAGCGGCTGGCCGAGCGCGACGTCGAGGTCGAGATCTTCACCCGGACCACGTCGAGCGAGTTGCCGCCGGTCGTCGAGATGGCGCCCGGCGTGATCGTGCGGCACGTCACCGCCGGCCCGTTCGAGGGCCTGTCGAAGGAAGAGCTGCCGTCGCAGCTGTGCGCCTTCACCAATGGCGTGCTGCGGGCCGAGGCCGCCCGCCCGCCCGGCTCGTACGACCTGATCCACTCCCACTACTGGATGTCCGGGCAGGTCGGCTGGCTGGCCCGGGAGCGCTGGGGCGTGCCGCACGTGCACACCGCGCACACCCTCGCCAAGGTCAAGAACCGCCTCATCGCCGAGGGGGATCGCCCGGAACCGAACTCGCGGGTCATCGGCGAGGAGCAGGTCATCGCGGAGGCGGACCGGCTGGTGGCGAACACCCGTTTCGAGGCGCGGGACCTGGTCGGCTCCTACGACGCAGACCCGACCCGACTCACGGTGGTGCAGCCGGGTGTCGACCTCGAGCGTTTCCGCCCGCGGTCCAACCAGGCCGCGGAACGGCGCCGGCTGGGCCTGCCCGAGCGGGGGTACGTGATCGCGTTCGTCGGCCGGATCCAGCCGCTCAAGGGCCCGGACGTGCTGATCCGGGCGCTGGCCTCGGCGGCGCTGCGTGACGTGGACGTGACGGTGGTGATCTGCGGCGGCCCGAGCGGCAGCGGCCTGGACCGGCCCACCTCGCTGATCGAGCTGGCCGCCTCGCTCGGCGTCTCACCCAAGGTGCGCTTCGTCGCGCCGCGCACCGGTGAGGCGCTCGCCGGGCTCTACCGGGCGGCCGACCTGGTCGCGGTCCCGTCGCACAACGAGTCGTTCGGGCTGGTCGCGCTCGAGGCGCAGGCCTGCGGCACGCCGGTGGTCGCCGCGGCGGTCGGCGGCCTGGTCACGGCCGTCACCGACGGCGTGAGCGGGGTGCTGGTGTCCGGCCACGATCCGGGTGACTGGGGCCGGGTGCTGGCGAATCTGCTGCTGTCGCCGGCGCGCCGGGCGCTCCTGGCGGCCGGCGCCGTCCGGCACGCCAGGAACTTCTCCTGGGACCGGACGGCCGACGGGCTGTTGCGGGTATACCGCGAGGCTGTGACCGAGCATCGTGCGCTGATCGCGGCGCGTCTGGCAGGCTCGTTCTCATGGTGACTGACGTCGGTGAGCTGATCGAGCGGGTCTGCGCGGAGCGCGAGTTGCCGTGCGAGCCCACCGGCGACTCGTCCTGGGTGGTGACGCTGCCCGGGACGCACAAGCTCAAGACGGCCTGCAACCTCATCGTCGGCGAGCACGCGCTGCGCATCGAGGCGTTCGTGATGCGCCACCCGGACGAGAAGCGAGAGGAGCTCTGGGCCTGGCTGCTGCGCCGCAACGCCCGCATGTACGGCGTCGGCTTCTCGATCGACGCCTCCGGCGACGTCTATCTCACCGGCCGGGTCACCCTCAAGGGCCTCGACGAGGACGAACTCGATCGGCTGCTCGGCGCGGTCCTGACGTATGCGGACGAGTCCTTCGACTCGATGCTGGAGATCGGTTTCGGCTCCTCGATCCGCCGCGAGTGGGAGTGGCGGGTCAAGCGCGGCGAGTCCCTGGCCAATCTCCAGGCCTTCGCGCACTTCGCGGACCCCGGGCCCGAGCGGTAGACAGCCCGTAAAACAAAGCGCCGGCGGCGGCGGGCGACGCCCATCCCCATAGGCGTCGCCCGCACTAACCGCCGGTCTCGGGTTGCGCCGTCCCCCAACGGCTGATGCCACCCGTCCCCGAACGCCGATCCGCGGCGACCCAAAGGGTCGACCCGTTCCCCGAACTGACGGCTCGGCGTCCATCGACCACGCTAGTTGGGCCGGTCGAGGCTTACAAGCCAGTTGGCTGTCTGCCATCTGTCTGAACCGTCACATGAGGCAACTCCAACCTCACGGATGATGCGGGAATCAGACGTCCGGCCCGTTGTTCACTTCGGGGCGGCTTCCTCGCGCCGATCCGATTCGGACCGATTCGGGTCACCGGAGCGCTCAGTCGAGGGCCGGAACCTTGACCGGGACCTGGCGGGGGACGACGGCGGCCCCGGCGAGCGGCGGCGCGACCCCGGCGGCCTCCGGTACGGCCGTTGCGGCGGCGCCCGGGGTCACCAGGGCGGCCCCGCGCAGGGCCGTGGCCCGGCGCTCGCGCGACGGGCCCGAGACGATCTGGCCCGCCGCCACGAGCAGGCCGATCGCCGCGCAGCCGAGCCAGAGCACGGCGCCGCCCAGGTGTTCCTGGACGAAGCCGCCCAGGACCGGGGCCAGTGCCGCGCCCCCCGACCAGGACAGGGAGTTCACGCCCTGGTACCGGCCGCGCAGGTGTGCCGGTGACAGCTCCGCGATCAGCGCCGAGTTCGACGGGGACTGGAGCATCTCGCCCAGGGTCCAGATCACCACGGACAGGGCGTAGAGCGCGGCCGTGCCGGCGAAGGCGTTCAGCCCGAAGCCCACGCCGATGATCAGGGTGGAGAGGGCCAGGACCCGCGACCGGTCGTGGCCTTCGATCAGCTTCGGGACGAAGAGCTGACCCGCGACGATCATCAGGCCGTTGACCGCGATCACCCAGCCGAAGGTGGCCGGGCCCAGGCCGTCCGCGCTCATCGCGATCGGCAGCGTCGAGACGTGCTGCATGATCACCAGGACGATGCAGAAGTTCAGCGCCACGAAGGTCATGAAGATCCGGTCCCGGAAGATCGTCCCCAGCCCCGGGCCGCCCTTCGTCCGCGGCGCCTGCGGCGTGCGGGACGGGCGGGTCTCGGCCAGGAAGACGAGGCTGATCAGCGCCGTGGCCAGGGTCGTCCCGGCATCCACCAGGAAGAGCAGCAGGTAGTCGAACTGGGCGGCGAGGCCGGCCAGGACGGCCGCGATCGCGAAGCCCAGGTTGACCGCCCAGTAGTTCAGCGAGTAGGCCCTGATCCGGTCGGAGTCCGGGACCACGTCGACCATCATGGCCTGGAACGCGGGGCGGACCCCCTCTGCGAAGACGCCCAGCAGCAGCGCTCCCACGAGGATCTGCCAGAAGCCCTGCGCGAGGCCGAGGCCGAGCATCAGCCCGGCCGCGCCGAACTGCGCCGTCAGCATCGTCGGCCGGCGGCCCCACCTGTCGGTGAGCACGCCGCCGGTCATCGTGCCGACCGCGCCGCCCACCCCGTACGCACCCAGCACGAGACCCGCCTGGCTCTGGCTGAAGTGCTGTTGCCCGGTGAGGTAGATGGCCAGGTAGACGACGACGAACGAGCCGAGTCGGTTGATCAGGGTGCCGGTCCAGAGGAACCAGAACTGCCGTGGGAGGCCGCCGGCAGCCTGCTGTAACCATTCGCGCACGCCTGAACCTCCGTAAGCACCGAACAACCTTCGCAGCCTTACAAGTTACGGATCTTCGGCCGCCGGCGCAGCAGGATTTCCACGTGTTGGTCGCCACCCCGGGGTCAGCGGACACCCGCGCCCGGTCTGCGGCAGGATGGAGGGCATGACTGTGGGGACCCTTGTGCTGCTGCGGCACGGCGAGAGCGAGTGGAACGCCAAGAACCTCTTCACCGGCTGGGTCGACGTCGACCTCAACGCCAAGGGTGAGACCGAGGCGCGGCGCGGCGGCGAGCTGCTGAAGGAGCACGGCCTGCTGCCCGACGTCGTGCACACCAGCGTCCTGCGGCGCGCGATCCGGACCACGGAGATCGCGCTGCACACCGCGGACCGGCACTGGATCCCGGTGCGGCGCTCGTGGCGGCTCAACGAGCGCCACTACGGCGCGCTGCAGGGCAAGGACAAGAAGCAGACCCTCGAGGAGTACGGCGAGGAGCAGTTCATGCTCTGGCGCCGCTCATACGACACGCCGCCGCCGCCGATCGCCGACGGCGACGAGTTCTCGCAGTTCGCCGACCCGCGCTACGCGGCGCTGCCGCCGGAGCTCAAGCCGCGCACCGAGTGCCTCAAGGACGTGCTCGCCCGCGCCCTGCCGTACTGGTACGACGCGATCGTGCCGGACCTGCTCTCGGGCCGGACGGTGCTGGTCGCCGCGCACGGCAACTCGCTGCGGGCGATCGTCAAGCACCTCGACCAGATCTCGGACGAGGCGATCGCGAAGCTGAACATCCCGACCGGCATTCCGCTGCGCTACGACCTGGACGACGAGCTGCGCCCGGTCACCGCCGGCGGCGCGTACCTCGACCCGGAACTGGCCAAGGAGGCCGCCGCGGCGGTCGCCAGCCAGGGCCGCTGACCCGGACCGGACAGCCGAAACGCCGGGACGCACCCCCGTGGTGTCCCGGCGTTTCGCGTCCGTCGGTCAGCCGGTGACCGGTTCGCCGGTGATCAGGTAGATCATCTGCTCACCCGCGTTCACGGCGTGGTCCGCGTACCGCTCGTAGAAGCGGCCCAGCAGGGCGCCGTCGATCGCGGTCTCCGCGCCGTACGGCCAGTCGTCGTGCAGCAGCACCTTGAACAGATCGCGCTCGAGCTCGTCCATGGCGTCGTCGTCCTTCTCCAGCTCCGCCGCCAGGTCGGCGTTCGGGTTGGCCAGGACGGCGGTGATCTTCTCGGCCATGCGGTCGGCAGCCTCGCCCATCTGCCGGAAGACGGGCCGCAGTTCGGCGGGCACCGCCGGCGACGGGTGCCGCCGCAGCGCGGTCTTCGCGACGTGCTCGGCCAGGTCGCCCATCCGCTCGAGGTCGGCGGAGATGTGCAGGGCGGTGATGAGCGTCCGCAGGTCGGAGGCGACCGGCGCCTGCCGGGCGATGCTGTCCGCCACCTTCGCCTCGACCTGGCGGTAGACCTCGTCGACCTCGGCGTCGCGTTCCATGACCGCGGCGGCAGCCTCCCGGTCGGCCTTCAGCAGGGCGGTGGTCGCCTTGCGCATCGCGGCGCGCACGGACTCCGCCATGGTCACCAGCAGGCGACTGACCTCCGTCAGGTCGGACTGAAACTCCTCGCGCATGATTTCTCGTCCCGGGGTTCGGGGCTGGCCCTACGGGGGCGGCAGCCTTGTGAGCAGGGCTTACATGGGCAACGCTAGGGGTGCACGGCAGCCTGAACATGAACGGCGGTGAACGACGCCGGGCCTGGTGGTGAACATTGTTCGAAGCGCGCCGGTTATGTCCGGTTAGCCGTACGGTCCAGGTAAACAATGCCCCTACGATCGCAGCGTGAATCCGGTGTCCGGCACAACCCTCGTTCTCGCCGCCCTCGCCATAGGCGTGGTGGCCGGGTTCCTGCTGTCCAGGGCCCGCTGGGCCGGCTCGGCCGGCCGCGCGAGCGACAACACACCGGCCGCCCGGCCGGCCGAGGGGGGACGAGAGATCGACACCGACGACGAGCGTACGGGCAAACACGGACTCAAGGGCCTCGGTCGCAAGAGCCTCGACTCGCTGCGCGTCGGCGTCGTCGTGCTCGACGCCGAGGACGAGCCCGTACTGGTCAACCCGGCCGCGCGGGCGATGGGGCTGCTGCGCTCCGGCGGTGCACCCGGGACGATCGCGGCGCACCCGATCCTGCGTACCCTGGCCGGCCAGGTGCGGCGCACGGGCATGCGCCGCGAGGTCGAGCTCGACCTGCCCCGCGGCCGCGCGGGCGCCGCGCACGCCCCGCTCGGGCTGCACCTGCGCGCCGTGGCCCTGAACGCCACCCACGTCGCCATCGAGGCCGCGGACGTCACCGAGTCGCACCGCCTGGCCCGGGTACGGCGGGACTTCGTCGCAAACGTCAGTCACGAGCTGAAGACCCCGATCGGCGCGCTCCAGCTGCTCGCCGAGGCGCTGCTGGACGCGACGGAGCTGCCGGCCGCGGAGGCCCTGGAGCGGTCCGAGGACATGGTCGCCGCGCGCCGGTTCGCCGAGCGCATCCACCACGAGTCCGCCCGGATGGGCCGGCTCGTCAACGAGCTGCTCGAGCTGACCCGGCTGCAGGGCGCGGAGCCGCTGCCCACCCCGGAGCCGGTCGCCCTGGACTGGGTGATCGCCGAGGTGGTCGACCGCACCCGCACCACGGCGTCGGCCAAGGGCATCGAGGTCGTGTACACCGGCCCGAGGGGTGCGACCGTCTACGGCAGCGACAGCCAGGTCGCCACCGCGGTGACGAACCTCGTCGAGAACGCCATCGCCTACTCGGGCGAGGACACCGAGGTGGTGCTGGCCATGCGCGAGGACGAGGACTGGATCGAGATCGACGTCACCGACCAGGGCATCGGCATCGCACCGCACGACGTCGACCGGATCTTCGAGCGCTTCTACCGCGCCGACCAGGCCCGCTCGCGCTCCACCGGCGGCACCGGACTCGGCCTGGCCATCGTCAAGCACATCGCCACCAACCACGGCGGTCGCGTCGAGGTGACCAGCACGCTCGGCGGTGGCTCGACATTCACCCTGCGCCTACCGGCGCGCCCCCCGGAGGTACCTATGCCGTTACCCCCGGCGATTGAGATCGAGTCCGGCGCGGCCGGGCTCCCTTCGGCCTGACCAGGCCGCCCCCGAAGGAAGGAACCCCCATTGGCTCGCGTGCTCGTGGTCGAGGATGAGGAGTCGTTCTCCGATGCCCTGTCGTACATGCTGCGCAAGGAGGGCTTCGAGGTGTCGGTCGCTCCGACCGGAACCTCGGCGCTGACGCAGTTCGACCGGACCGGCGCCGACATCGTCCTGCTGGACCTCATGCTGCCCGAGATGTCCGGCACCGAGGTGTGCCGGCAGCTGCGCCAGCGCTCCAGCGTGCCGATCATCATGGTCACCGCCCGGGACAGCGAGATCGACAAGGTCGTCGGACTGGAGATCGGCGCCGACGACTACGTCACGAAGCCGTACTCCCCGCGCGAACTGGTCGCCCGGATCCGTGCGGTCCTGCGCCGGCAGGGTGCGGAGCCGGCCGAGGTGACGACGCCGACGCTGGCGGCGGGCCCGGTCCGGATGGACGTGGAACGGCACGTGGTGACCGTTGAGGGTACGTCGGTTCAGCTGCCGCTCAAGGAGTTCGAACTGCTCGAGCTCCTGCTGCGCAACGCCGGCCGGGTGCTGACCCGCGGCCAGCTGATCGACCGCGTCTGGGGCGCCGACTACGTCGGCGACACGAAGACCCTGGACGTCCACGTGAAGCGCCTGCGCTCCAAGGTGGAGCCGGAGCCGTCGGCCCCGCGCTACATCGTCACCGTGCGTGGTCTGGGCTACAAGTTCGAGCCGTGAGTCCGCGGTGCGGCGGTCAGGGCTGCTTCGGCGGCGTCGCGGGCGCCCGCCCGCCGCGCTTGCCCGGCGCCCGGGCCGCCTCCGCGGCGACCGTGGCCGGGTGCGGCGCGACCAGCTTCGACCGCAGCCTGATGTCGCAGAGCCGGGCCAGTTCGTCGTACGCGTCCTGGCCGATCAGGGCTATCAGCTCGGGCCCGTACGACCGGTACATCGGCTCGGTGCCGACGTGCGCGTCCGGCGAGGACGTGCACCACCAGTCGAGGTCGTGCCCGCCGGGTCCCCAGCCGCGCCGGTCGAACTCGGTAAGCGTGGACAGCAGGTACTTGCTGCCGTCCGGCCGCTTCGTCCAGTCCTGCTCGCGGCGCACCGGCAGCTGCCAGCACACGTCCGGCTTGTAGGTCAGCGGGTGCACGCCGTCGCGCAGCGCCTGTGCGTGCAGCGCGCAGCCGCCGCCCCCGGCGAAGTCGGCGTCGTTGAGGAACACGCACGGCCCGTCGGCGGACTGCGTCGCCGTACGCCGGGCCGGCTTGGAGCCGTCGACGGTGTCCATCTCGGTGTAGTTCTTGAACCCGCGCCGGTAGTGCTGCCAGGTCTCGGGCGTCAGCTTGGCCGCCGCGTTCCTGGTCCGGTTCTCGTCGTCGGAGTCGGTGAAGAACGCGCCGTGTGAGCAGCAGCCGTCCTGTGGGCGGCCGGCGATGATGCCGTGGCAGGCCGACCCGAAGACGCAGGTCCACCGGGACAGCAGCCAGGTCAGGTCGGCGCGGACCACGTGCTGGTCGTCGGCCGGATCGGTGAACTCGATCCATTCCCGGGGGAAGTCGAGGGGTACCTCGCGGGCGCGGGCGGCAGCCGCCTCGTCCATCACGATGCGAATCTGGGTGCGGCGGCTCACCTGCGACAGCGTACGCGCGTGGGTGACTACGTCCGCCCCGGCCGCCTGGTTTGCCACTGTTTACACCGACGGAGGACCTGGCAGGTGTGCTCGGCGGGTCTACCCTTGACCGGTGGCCTTCCGTGTCCCCGTTCTCCTGTCCAGTTCCTCCGTCTTCCCCGAGCCGACCGCCGCGGCATTCGAGATGGCGGCGACGCTGGGCTACGACGGTGTCGAGGTCATGGTCTGGACCGACGCCGTCAGCCAGGACGCGGGCGCCTTGAAGGGTCTCGCCGCCCACTACGGCGTGCCGGTCCTCTCCGTGCACGCGCCCTGCCTGCTGGTGACCCAGCGGGTGTGGAGCCCGGATCCCTGGGAGCGGCTCAACCGCGCGGCCGGGCTGGCCGAGACGCTGGGCGCGCCGACCGTTGTCGTGCACCCGCCCTTCACCTGGCAGCGCGACTACGCCCGCAACTTCGCCGCCGGCCTGGCGAAGGTGCAGGTCCGGCACCCGGACACGAACTTCGCGATCGAGAACATGTACCCGGTGCGGATGGCGGGGCGGAACTTCGTCCCGTACGTGCCGGGCTGGGATCCGACCGAGGCCGGCTACGACGCCTACACGCTCGACCTGTCGCACGCCGCAGCCTCGCGGACGGATTCGCTGGTCATGGCGGACCGGATGGGCCCGGGCCTCAAGCACGTCCACCTGGGCGACGGCACCGGCGAGGGCCGCGACGAGCACCTGGTGCCGGGGCGGGGCAACCAGCCCTGCGCCGAGCTGCTGCGCTCGCTGGAGGGCCGGGGCTTCCGGGGCTCGGTGGCGCTGGAGGTCTCCACCCGCAAGGTGACCAGCCGCGCGGTCCGCGAGGCGGACCTGCGGGAGTCGCTCGCCTTCGCCCGGCACCACCTGGCGCCGGCCGCGTCCTCGACCCCGGCGGCTACGCGGGGGTGAGGGTCGCGGCGCGCTTGCGGGCGCGGTGCGCCGCCACGTGTGAGCGGGTCGCGCAGCGCTCGGAGCAGAAGCGCCGGCAGTTGTTGGACGACGTGTCGAGATAGACGTTGCCGCAGCGCTCGTCGGCGCAGATGCCGAAGCGGGCGCTGCCGTACTCGCACAGCCAGACCGACAGGCCCCAGACGGCGCCGGCCAGGTATTCCGAGCTCACGGACGCGCCGCGGCTGGTGACGTGCATGTGCCAGTCGGAGGCGTCGTGCCCCGAGATGCGCGGCTGCACCGGGTACGCCTCGAGGAGGGCGTTCAGCTCGGTGACGGCCTCGGTGTCGCGGCCCGTGGTGCCGTACTCGAAGATGTCGCGCAGCCGGCGCTGTGCGCGGCGGAAGGACCCGAGGTCCTTCTCTGCGACCTCGTCGCGCATCCAGGCAAGATCCTCGCGGAACAGGGATCTGAGCCCGTCGAGGTCGCCGAGCCCGGCGTTGACGAGCTCGACCGCCGTACGCGCGTACGCATCGAAGTTCACCCGATAACCGTAGCCTCACCTCGGGCGACTACACAGCTCCGCGGCGACTGGCGCGGCCACGAACGATACGCTCGGTCCATGCTCCGTTCCGTCATTCTCGCCGCCGCCGGGTCGTCCCGGATGGAGCGGCTCGTCTCCACCGCCCCGGTCACCAAGGGCATCGTCCGCCGGTTCGTGGCCGGCGACGGCGTCGACGACGCCCTGCGCACGAGCCGCGAGCTCGCCGACGACGGCCTCGCGATCAGCCTGGACTACCTGGGCGAGGACACCCTCACGGCGGAGCAGGCGACCGCCACCCGCGATCAGTACCTGACTCTGCTCGGCCGGCTGAAGTCCGCGGGCCTCACCCCGGCGGCCGAGGTCAGCGTGAAGCTGTCCGCGCTCGGGCAGAAGGTCGACGACCGGATGGCCTACGACTACGCGCAGGAGATCTGCGTCGCGGCCGCCGACGCCGGCACCACGGTCACGCTGGACGCCGAGGACCACACCACCACGGACTCGACGCTGGAGATCCTCGCCGAGCTGCGCAAGGACCACCCGGCGACGGGGGCGGTGCTGCAGGCCTACCTGCGCCGGACCGAGGGGGACTGCCGCGAGCTGGCCACCGCGGGGTCGCGGGTGCGGCTCTGCAAGGGCGCCTACGCCGAGCCCGAGTCGGTGGCGTTCCAGTCGGCGCTCGACGTCGACAAGGCCTACGTGCGCTGCCTCAACATCCTGATGTCCGGCAACGGCTACCCGATGATCGCGACGCACGACCCGCGGCTGATCGCCATCGCCGAGGACCGGGCGCGCTGGTTCGACCGCTCGTCCGACGAGTTCGAGTTCCAGATGCTCTTCGGCACCCGCCCGGAGGAGCAGGCCCGGCTCGCCGCCGTCGGCCACACCGTGCGCGTCTACGTCCCGTACGGCGACCAGTGGTACGGCTACATGATGCGCCGCCTGGCCGAGCGCCCGGCAAATGTGGCGTTCTTCGGTAAAGCCCTCGTTAGTAGGAAGTAAGTCATCTTTCGGGGTAAAACGCGCCTCATGTGGCGTGTCGGCTTGACTTTTTGTGGTTATTTCACGGAACGCATCGCCTTGGTCACAGCAGTCTCGATACCGTACTGATGACACGCGCGCCCGCCCGCCGCGGCGCAAGGCCTGACCGGCCGCGGCGGAGGCGCCTGCGAAAGGATCGGTGCGAGGAGATGACGGGTCCAGCCCAAGCCGAGGAGCGCCTCGCGGAGGTGCGCTTCCTGACCGTGGCCGAGGTCGCCGCGCTCATGCGGGTTTCCAAGATGACCGTCTACCGGCTCGTCCACGGCGGTGAACTCAGCGCCGTGCGGGTCGGCCGCTCGTTCCGCGTGCCGGAGCACGCCGTCCACACATACCTGCGCGGAGCGTTCAGCCAAACCGCGTGACCCCGGGGCCGTGTTGGTCCTGGGTCCGCCGGGCCGCTACGCTGGAGCGGTTCGCCCCCTGACATCTGCGTGCGTCCAATCGGCGCCAGTGCGGGGCGAGCCGCCGTCAAGCTCGGTCGGGTGTGCCTGCGGGTGCGCAGGGACCGGCCCCACATGGTTTCGAGAGGCATTTCGTATGGGCTCCGTGGTCAAGAAGCGTCGCAAGCGTATGGCGAAGAAGAAGCACCGTAAGCTGCTGCGCAAGACCCGCGTCCAGCGTCGCCGTCTCGGCAAGTGATGACCGGCCGGGCATGACACCCGGCCCGCTCACCTGCCTCCAGCACCGCCGCATGCGAAAGGCGCGCCCGTGGTGACGTCTCTGCCCGCGGCCCCGCCGAGGGTCGTCGTGGTCACCGGGGTGAGTCGTTTCCTCGGTGCCCGCGTCGCGTCCCGGCTCGCCGCGGACCCCCGCATCGAACGTGTCATCGGCCTGGATCCGCACGAACCGTCGCCGGCCCTGTCGGGCCTGCTGGCGGACGTCGAGCTGATCCAGGCCGACGCGCGCGCCTCGGCGAGCGTCCTCGCCGAGCTGGGCGCCGAGGCGATCGTGCATCTGGCGGTCACCAGCGCGCCCGATCCGCACAGCGGCGGGCGCATGGCGATGAAGGAACAGAACGTCATCGGCACGATGCAGCTGCTCGCCGGCGCGCAGGGCGCCGGGCGGCTGCGCAAGCTGGTGGTGCGCTCCTCCACGGCCGCGTACGGCGCCTCGTTCCGTGACCCGGCCGTGTTCACCGAGGACACCGAGCCCCGGGCCGTGCCGCGCGGGTCGTTCGCCCGCGACATCCTCGACATCGAGGGCTACGTGCGCGGCTTCCGCCGCCGGCGTCCCGAGATCGGCGCCACCGTGCTGCGGTTCGCGCCGTTCATCAGCTCGACCGCCGAGACCTCGCTGACCCGCTACTTCGCACAGCCGCTGGTACCGACCGTGCTGGGCCGCGACGCCCGGCTGCAGTTCGTGCACGTCGACGACGCGCTGGAGATCCTGCACCGCTCGGTGGTCGAGGACCACCCGGGCACCTTCAACGTGGCCGGCGACGGCGTCCTCTCGCTCTCCCAGGCCGTGCGCCGGGCCGGCCGGATCTCGCTGCCGCTGCCCGAGGGCACGCTCTCGTCGTTCGCCGCGGTCGCACGCAACGTCGGCGTCGGCCAGATCGGACTGGACCAGATCGACCTGTTCGTGCACGGCCGGGTGGTCGACACGAGCCGCCTGGTCAAGGAGTTCGGGTTCACGCCGCGCACCACCGCGGCCGCCTTCGACGACTTCATCAACGGTCACCGCAACGGCGCGTCGTTGAGCGCCGACCGGCTGGCCGCCGCCGAGCGGGCCATCCTCGACGGCATCCGCCGGGTCCGGGCCGCGGCGACGCAGGACCAGGAGCACGTGCAGTCATGACACAGGACGAGTTTCATGCGGCGCTGCCCGGGCACACCGACTTCGAGCTGCCGGTCGCCGTACCGGCGAAGCGGTTGAACGGGCGGCGGCCCGGCCGGCGGCCCGCCCGCGCCGCGGTCGAGGGACCGCCGGCCCCGGAGCTGACCGGGCCGGACGCCACAGAGCCGACCGAACCGGACGCCACCGAGCTGCCCGCGGCGGACGCGACGCCGGAACTGCCCGCGGCGGACGCGACGCCGGAACTGCCGGCGGCGCCCGCCGGCGTGGTCGACGTCTGGGACCAGCGGGTGGCGAGCGGGCTCGCCTTCCTCCGGCGGCGCCTGGCCGGCGCCTACGACATCGACGACTTCGGTTTCGATCCCGAGCTCACCGACGCCGTCTTCCACCCGATGCTCAAAGTGCTCTACCGGGACTGGTTCCGCACCGAGGTCTTCGGCATCGAGAACGTCCCGGACCTCGACGGCGGGCTCGTCGTCGGAAATCACTCCGGCACGGTGGCGCTCGACGCGCTCATGCTCACGGTCGCCCTGCGCGACCAGCACCCGCGGGACCGGCATCTGCGGCTGCTCGGCGCCGACCTGGTGTTCCGCATGCCGGTGCTGTCCGAACTGGCCCGTAAGGCCGGCGCGACGGTGGCCTGCAACCCGGACGCCGAGCGGTTGATGCGCGAGGGCGAGCTGGTCGGCGTCTTCCCCGAAGGCTTCAAGGGCATCGGTAAACGCTATTCGGAGCGTTACAAGCTGCAGCGCTTCGGCCGGGGCGGCTTCGTCTCCGCGGCGCTGCGCACCGGCACCCCGATCATCCCGGTCGCCATCGTCGGCGCCGAGGAGATCTATCCGATCATCGCCGACCTCAAGCCGCTGGCCCGGCTGCTCGGCATGCCGTACTTCCCGGTGACGCCGACGTTCCCGTGGCTCGGGCCGCTCGGCCTGGTCCCGCTGCCCAGCAAGTGGCTCATCGAGTTCTGCCCGCCGATCCCGACCGCGCACCTCACCGAGCACGCGGACGATCCGATGGTCGTCTACAACCTCGCCGACGAGGTGCGCGAGACGATTCAGGCAACGATTCATTCCCTTTTGGAGAAGCGCCCGGACCCGTTCGGCCGCTAACCTGAAAAGCGAGGGGCGGCCCGGACTCCTGCAGTCCGACACCGCCCCTCGCCACGTGGCGCCCGATCAGCTTCCGAAGATCCCACCCAGGATGCCGCCGAGCAGGCCCTTGTCCTCTTCGGCCGGTGTGTTGTCCGTGCCGTCCGAGTTCAGCGGCGCCGGCAGGATCGACGGGTCCGCCGACGGGTCGAGGTTCCGGGAACCGGGCGCGCCGCCGGTGGCCGGGTCGGCCGTGGGGCTGCCGCTGGTCCGCGGCTTGGCCTTCTTGCCCTTGTCGCCGCTGCCGGTCGTCGCCTCCTTCTGACCGTGCCCCTGGCTACCGGGGGACGTGGAGGTCGCGGCGCCGGTCGCGCACTCACGCAGCTTCGGCCCGATGGCGTCGCTGCCGGACTGCGTCACCGTGTCGCACCTGAGCCCGGCGCGCAGGTTCTCGGCGCGCTCGTGCACGGAGTCGAGCAGGCCCAGCGACGCCAGCGCCCGCTCGCGGTTGCCCGCGTCGAGCCGCTCCAGCCTCGGGGTGAGTACCCGGCGCTGGCTGTCGACGAAGGTGTCGACGGAGTTCAGCGGAGTCCTGTCCTTGCGGGCCACCGCCGCCGACGTGAGCAGCTTGACGCCCTGCCGGGTGTCGTTGTCCATGTCGTCGAGGACGCCGCCGAAGCCCGGGTCGTCGCCCTCCATCGCGGCCGCCTCGGCGAGCCGGTTGCGGGCGAACGTCAGCGACAGCTGACCCCGGGTGACGTCCGAGCCGGCCATGGCCAGCTGTGCGCGCTCGGTCGAACGCTTGACGCCGTACAGGGCATCGCCCGGTGCGGCGTTCTCGCTCGCGGCGGAGATTCCGGAGACGGCCATGGCACCGGCGGCGACGCCGATGACGATCGCGCCGCGGGCGCGGATCCGGCGGCCGAACAGTTTCCGGACCGGTTCGGCACTCTTCTGCCACTCGGCCTGTTCCTGCGCGGTGGCGGTTGCGGTCGCCCCGATGCCGTCCCGTTCGGCAGTGGCCACGAGCATCGCTCGCAGCCCCGTCCGGAACTCGAGATCCACCTGGACCCCGGACCGTGCCGCGGAAAGGCTATGCCCGATGGCGACCAGCTCGGCGAGTTGCTCGTCAGCCTGGCCTCGGGTGTGGTGGCGGAGGCCGCCGTTGGTCTCGTCGAGAAGCTCCGCGAAGCGCTCGGCGCTCCGGCGATCGAAGATATTGAAGCTCACCGTGTGCACCTCCCCTCGCTCGTGACTGAATCGTCGGCGATCTCGCCGACGGTCGCGACGGAACCGGTGGGCCGGAAGCCCACCACTGGTCGCACCCGGACAAACGCACGACCGGCGGGAGCGGTTACGGGTACCAACAGGCCGCTGGGGCCCGCAGAGATCGACATCGGATGAATTGCCGTCACCACTGGAACCCGTCGGGGAGCAGCCGGGCGAGTGCCCGGACGGCCCGGTACTGGAGGGCCTTGATCGCGCCCTCGTTCTTGCCCATGGTCTGCGCGGTCTCGGCCACCGAGAAGCCCTGCAGGAAGCGCAGCACGATGCACTCCTGCTGCTCCGGGTTGAGCTGCTTGACCGCGGTGAGCAGCGCCACGTTGGTGATGTGGTCGACGACGGCGGCCTCGGGGCTGCCCTCGGGCCCGCGGTCCTCGCGGTCGGCGTCGAGCACGTCTCCGGTGGTCACCTCGAGCCGGTAGCGGCCCGACTTGAAGTGGTCGGCGACCAGGTTGCGGGCGATGGTGACCAGCCAGGCGCCGAGGTCACGGCCCTGCCAGGTGAAGCTGCCGATGCGCTTGAGCGCGCGCAGGAAGGTGTCGGAGGTGAGGTCCTCGGCGAGCTGCCGGTTGCCGACCCGGAAGTAGACGAAGCGGAAGACCGTGTCGACGTACCGGTCGTAGATCAGGCCGAAGGCGGCGGACTCGCCGGCCTGGGCCCGCTCGACCAGCGCCCACACCTCGGCGGCCGCGTCGCCGGGGTCCGGCCGCGCCGGATACTTGGGTGGCTCGGACTCGCTGGGCGGGCCGGTCGTGCTCTGCGTCGGTACGACGACGGTGGCGTCAGCCTCGGGCGCGCCCCGCCGGTCCGGTCCGGCCTGCTGCGGCGCCTGCGGGCGTCCGGGTACGGCGACCCGCCCGCTGCCCGGTTTCGCGTTTCCGGTGGGCGGCAGGAGCCGGCTCGGAGACTCGTTGATGTGCGGCCGGTTCCGGGTCCGCTTGGGTCCGTCGCTGCGGATCGCGTACGCGATCGTGCCGTCGATGCCCCTCCGGAGGGCGCTCAGGCCCTCCGTGAGCGCGAGGCGCGCCGCGAACACGTCGCGGCTGTACGGATCGCCGGCGTACACATGACTCACTGCGCCTCCTTGACCCGGCGGGCCGTCGATGAGGGGTTCTGAAAACCGCTCCACAACAAAAGGGGGTGGGGCGGCCCGCGCATGGCAGGTCAACCTCACCCACGGATGTGGACTCCGTTACACAGACCGGAAGTATTGCGGAGATCGAACACGCGGAGTCGCACAACGTGTGCGCTGCGCGAAAATATCCCGAACTGGCACAGAAATCGCATCAAGAACATCTGTCACGATGTAGGACAGGCCGGTGGGGGCCCGGACATGGTGTCCGGCGACCCGATCGAGTGCCTCGTATGCCAGACTCAGGCGTCGTGGAGAACAGTGCTCGGGACCCGGTCCGCACATCCGCGCAACATCGACCTGACGCACCGGCGTTGATAGCCGGCGAATCCGTAATCACCTGGTCTGAGCTGGACGAACGCGTCGAGGCCGCCGCGGGCCGTCTCGCCGTCGGCGCCGCGCCCGGCGATCGCGTCGCGCTGGTACTCGGCAACACGGTCGATTTCGCCGTCGTCTATTTCGCGGTCCTGCGGGCCGGACTCGTCGCGGTTCCGCTCAATCCCGGCTACACGGCCGACGAACTGACCTTCGCGCTGACGGACTGCGGCGCCGTTCGGGTGGTGGCCGAGGACGCGGTGCTGGGCCGGCTGCGGTTGTCCGACGCTCTGGCCGTACCGGTGGCGTCGCTGCAATCCGGGGAGCGGGCCGCGCCGCACCCGGTCGCCGGGGACGACCTGGCGGTCCTGCTCTACACCTCGGGGACGAGCGGGCGGCCGAAGGGCGCGATGCTCACCCACCGTGCGCTCGCCGCCAATCACGACCAGTTGGCGCGGATCGAGCCGCCGGTGCTCGGCGGCGATGACGTGGTGCTGCTGGCGATCCCGTTCTTCCACGCATACGGGCTCAACACCGGCCTCGGCGCGATCGCTCACCACGGCGCCTGCGGGGTGCTGGTGGATCGCTTCGACGCGGAGGCGACGCTCGAACTTATCGCGAAACACCAGGTCACGGCCGTGGTCGGGGTGCCATCCATGTACTCGGCGTGGTCCGTCGTGCCGACCGCGCGCGAGGCCCTGTCGACCGTGCGCACGGCGGTGTGCGGCGCGGCGCCGTTCGAGCCGGCCGACGCGGCGCGCTTCACGGACGCGACCGGCAGGACCGTCATGATCGGGTACGGCCTCACCGAGGCGGCGCCGGTGCTCACCACGACCGCGGTCAGCGACCGGGAGAAGGTCGGCTCGATCGGCCGCCCGCTGCCGGGGGTCTCCCTGCTGCTGCGCACCGCGGACGGCGCCGTGCTGTGGAGCGACGGCGACGTCGCGGCCGAATCCTCCGACGAGCTGGACCTGGATCTTGAGGTGAGCGGCGGCACCGATCCCGGCGAGATCGTGGTGCGCGGCGACAACCTCTTCTCCGGGTACTGGCCGGACGGGCGCGACGGTCCGGACGCCGACGGCTGGTGGGGCACCGGCGACATCGCGTACGCGGACGCCGACGGCGACCTGGTGCTGGTCGACCGCATCGGCGAGCTGATCCTGGTCAACGGCTTCAACGTCTACCCCGCCGAGATCGAGCGGGTCCTCGGCTCGCACCCCGGCGTCTCCGAGGCGGCCGTGATCGCCGTACCCGACAGCCTCACCGGGCAGGCGCCGTACGCCTATGTCGTGCCCGCCCTCGACCCCCCGCCGACCCCGGCCGAGCTGCAGGTCTACTGCGCGGGTCAGCTCGCCCGGTTCAAGCTGCCGACCGGGATCGAACTGGTGCCGGAGCTGCCGCACTCGGCGATCGGCAAGGTACGCAAGGGAGCCCTGCGATGACCCGGATCACCCTGATCAGCCGGGACGGCTGCCACCTCTGTGAGGTCGCGGAGCAGACCCTGGACCGGATCGCTCCCGGTCAGTGGACCCGGGTGGAGGTCACCGAGTCGATCGAGCTGGAGCGCGACTACGGCGACCGGGTGCCGGTGGTGCTGCTCGACGGCCGGGAGCACGGCTACTGGCGGGTCGAGGAAGATCGTCTGCTGCGAGATCTCGGTAGACCCGAGGGGGCACCTCACCTGTAACCTCGCGCCGTGGCTCGCACTCATCTTGTCTGGGACTGGAACGGCACGCTGCTCGACGATCTCTCGCTGGTGGTCTCGTCGACCAACCACACGTTCGCGGCCGTCGGCGGCCGCAGCGTCGACTCCGACGAGCACCGGCGGCGGTTCCGCCGGCCGGTCGCCGAGTTCTACGCGGAGATTCTCGAGCGGGCCGTCGACGCCGAGGAGTTCGAGGAGCTCGACCGGATCTTCCACGAGGCCTACCGGGTCGGGCTGACCACGATCTCGCTGGCGGCGGACGCCGAGGCCGCGATCAGGGCCTGGCCGGGCGGTCAGTCGCTGCTCTCCATGTGGTTCCACGACGAGCTGGTCCCGGCCGTGCAGACGTACGGCCTGGCCGGCATGTTCACCCGCATCGACGGGCGGCCGACCGAGGTCGACGGCGGGCTCAAGGCCGGCCACCTGGCCCGGCACCTCGCCGAGCAGCAGGTGCCCGGCGACCAGGTGGTGCTGATCGGCGACTCGCTCGACGACGCGGAGGCCGCCGAGTCGGTCGGCGGGGTGTGCGTGCTCTACACCGGCGGGTTCACCGACCCGTCGCGGCTGCGCGCCAGCGGCCGGCCGGTTGCCGACACCCTGCTCGAGGCGGTGCGGATCGCCCGGACGCTGTGATGCTCGTCGTCGGCAATACGACCTCGCTGGCACACCGGGGCGGTAACTGGTAATACTCGACAGGAGTCGACGGCGATAGCATGCCGACTCGATCTTTGTCCAGTTCTCCAGCCAAGATCGCGATTTGTGCACGCCTTCACAAGCGCCTATTCTGTGACTCCGACGAGCCCCGCTATCACAGCCGGTCCACGCAGGCGCCACCGGTACCGGACCTGCAGCAGGGCTCACCGTAGGTCCGCCTCGTCGGCACGGAGTCAGATGAGTCAGCAGCGTCACGGAAGCACGCCGGGTAATACCGGTGCAGTTCCCGCCTTCCCGGATCTTCCCGAGGCGACGATCGCGCGGCTACCGGAATACCTGCGCGCTCTGCACAACCTCGCGGAGTCCGGTTCCGAGACGGTGTCCAGCGAGGGCCTCGCCGCCGCGGCGGGCGTCAACTCGGCCAAACTCCGCAAGGACCTCTCCCACCTCGGGTCTTACGGCACCCGCGGCGTCGGCTACGACGTCGCGCTGCTGATCGACCAGATCGAGTACATCCTCGGGCTGGACCAGCGCCGCGCGGTCGCGCTGGTCGGCGTCGGTAACCTCGGCCACGCGCTGGCCGGCTACGACGGGTTCGCCAGCCGCGGCTTCCGCATAGTGGCCCTGTTCGACTCCGACGCCGAACAGGTCGGCAAGCCGCTGGGCGGCCTGACCGTGCGGCACATAGACGAGCTGGGCCGGGCGGTCGTCGAGGAGGGCATCACCATCGGCGTGATCGCCACCCCCGCGGGTGCGGCACAGGCCGTCGCGGACGATCTGGTCGCCGCGGGCGTCACCAGCATCCTGAACTTCGCGCCCTGCGTGCTGTCCGTGCCCCCGGGTGTCGACGTGCGTAAGGTTGATCTGGCCATCGAGCTGCAGATCCTGTCGTTCCACGAGCACCGCAAGGCGTCACTCACGGCGATACCCGGCGGCCGTTCGGCGCAGCCGGGAAACCAGGAGGCGGTCGGCTCGTGAACCTGCTCAGCGTCGGCGCGTCCTACCGGACCGCCGGGGTCGACATCCTGGAACGCCTCACCATCGCCGGAAGCGACATCCCGGCCGTTCTCCAGAAACTGGTCGCCCAGCCATACATCGGCGAGGCCGTCGTCCTCTCCACCTGCAACCGGGTCGAGGTCTACGCGGCCGTCACCGGCTTCCACGGAGGCCTCGGCGACGTCTGCAACGTGCTCGCCGAGCACTCCGGCATCGGGGCCAACGACCTCGCCGCCCACCTCTACGTGCACTTCGACGAGGCGGCCGTGCGCCACTCGTTCCGGGTCACCGCCGGGCTCGACTCGATGGTCGTCGGCGAGGCGCAGATCCTTGGGCAGCTGCGAGACGCCTATCACGCCGCGACCGAGTCCGACTCCGCCGGCCGGCTGCTGCACGAGCTCATGCAGCAGGCGCTGCGGGTCGGCAAGCGGGCGCACGCCGAGACCGGCATCGACCGGGCCGGGCAGAGCGTCGTCACCGCCGCGCTCGAGGTGGCCTCCGCCACTTTCGACGGCGAGCTCGCCGGGCGTACCGGCCTGGTGGTCGGCGCCGGGGCGATGGGCGCGCTGTCGGTGGCCACCCTGACCCGATCGGGTGTCGGGCCGCTGCAGATCACCAACCGCGGCGCCGCCCGGGCCGAGCGCCTCGCCGAGGCGTACGGCGCCAAGGCCGTGCCGTTCGCCGCCCTGGACGCGGCGATCGCCGCGGCCGACATCGTCGTCTGCGCGACCGCGTCCACCGAGCCGGTGCTGACCGCGCCCGCCCTCGTCGGCCGGGAGAAGCCGCTGGTCGTGCTCGACCTGGCGGTGCCGCGGGACGTGGCGCCCGAGGTCGCCGACCTGCCGAACGTCACCGTCGTCGACATCGACGGCCTGGCCACGAGCCGGCGCACCCTGCCGGCGGCCGCCGAGACCGCCGCTGTCGAGCAGATCGTCGCGGCCGAGGTCGACCACTTCATGGCCTGGCTGCGCGGCGCCGAGATCGCGCCGACCGTCGCCGCCCTGCGGACCCGGGCCGACGAGGTGGTCAGCGGCGAGCTGCGCAAGCTCTCCGCCCGCCGGCCGGAATTCACGGAGGAGCAGCGGGCCGATGTTTCCCGTACCCTGCACCGGGTCGTCCAGCAGCTGCTGCACTCGCCGACCGTGCGGGTCCGGCAGCTCGCGGCCGAGCCCGGCGGCGACCAGTACGCGGCGCTGCTGCGTGAGTTGTTCGACCTAGACGTGCCGCACGCCACACAGGCTGACGCCGTACCCGAGATCGGAGGACAAGAGTGAACGCCACACTCCGCCTCGGCACCCGTGGCAGCGCGCTCGCGCTCGCTCAGTCCCAGCTCGTCGCCGACGCGCTGACCGCGGCCACCGGCCGCCCGGTCGAGCTGGTCCGGATCGTCACCGCCGGCGACCGCTCCGCCGCGCCGGTCGCCCAGCTCGGTGTCGGGGTCTTCGTCTCCGCGCTGCGCGACGCCCTGATCTCGAACGAGATCGACTTCGCGGTCCACTCGTACAAGGACCTGCCGACGCACCCGCACCCGGGTCTGCACATCGCGGCGGTCCCGCAGCGCGAGGACCCGCGCGACGCGCTCATCGCCCGCGACGGCCTGACCCTCACCGAGCTGCCGGCGGGCTCCGCGATCGGTACGGGCGCGGTGCGCCGAATCGCGCAACTGCATGCCTTGGGCCTACAGTTGCAGGTCACGCCTATCCGCGGCAACGTCGACAGCCGCATCGCGAGGGTGCTCGGCCCCGAGGCCGACCTCGACGCGGTCGTCCTGGCGCGGGCCGGCGTGGCGCGTCTCGGCCGTGCCGCCGAGATCACGGAGACGTTGGACCCGATGCTCATGCTGCCCGCGCCCGCACAGGGTGCGCTGGCGATCGAGTGCCGATCCGACGACGCAGATCTGGTCGAGCTGCTGGCCGCACTCGACCATGCACCGTCCCGCGCCGCCGTCACGGCGGAACGGGCGATGCTCGCCACGCTCGAGGCCGGTTGCTCCGCGCCGGTCGCGGCACACGCCGAACTCGCCGAAGGCGAGCAAGGCGATGAGATCTACCTGCGCGGTGCGGTGATCAGCCCGGACGGGGCTCGAGCTGTCCGGCTGTCGCGCACCGGAACGCCCGCCGACGCGGCGGAGATCGGAAAGGCGCTTGCCGCCGATCTCCTCGACGCCGGCGCCGACACCCTGATGGGGAGCACAGAATGACCACCCGCACCGCCCGTAAGTCCGCAGGGCGCATCGCGTTCGTCGGCGCCGGACCCGGCGACCCGGGTCTGCTGACCCGCCGGGCGCACGACACCCTCGCCGAGGCCGATCAGGTCATCTACGACCGCGGCGTGCCCGAATCGCTGCTCGCGGCCATCCGGGCGGAGGCCAAGGACGACACCCAGTTCAGCCCGGCCGAGGGCGCACCCGGCGACGTCGCCAAGGTGCTGCTCTCCGCGGCCAAGTCCGGCCTGTCCGCCGTGCACCTGGTCGCCGGCGACCCGTTCGGTCACGAGGCCGTGGTCAAGGAGGTCCAGGCCGTGGCCCGGACCGCCGTGCACTTCGAGGTCGTGCCCGGGCTCGGCCAGGCCGAGGGCGTCGCCACCTACGCCGGCGTGCCGCTGCCCGGCGTACGCACCGCCGCCGACATCGACGACGTGGCCGGCCTGGACTTCGACGCGCTCGCCGCGGCCGCGGTCAAGGGCTCGTTCGCCGTCGCCGTCGACGCCGGTGACCTCGCCGCCGTCCGCGACGGCCTGCTGGCCGCGGGCATCGAGCCCGGCACGCCGGTCGGCGTGACCGGCGACGGCACCGGTGAGACCCAGTACACGACCACCTCGTCGGTGGACAGCTTCGTCGCCGCGGCGCTCGGCTTCACCGGCCGGGTGGTGCTCACCGTCGGCGCGGAGGTCGCCCAGCGCGACAAGCTGAGCTGGTGGGAGAACCGCCCGCTGTACGGCTGGAAGGTGCTCGTACCGCGCACCAAGGAGCAGGCGGGTGCGATGAGCGCCCGGCTGCGGGCGTACGGGGCCATCCCGTGCGAGGTGCCGACGATCGCCGTCGAGCCGCCGCGCACCCCGGCGCAGATGGAGCGGGCCGTCAAGGGCCTGGTCGACGGCCGGTACGCCTGGGTCGTCTTCACCTCGGTCAACGCGGTCCGCGCGGTCTGGGAGAAGTTCGCCGAGCACGGCCTGGACGCCCGGCACTTCGGCGGCGTCAAGATCGCCTGTATCGGCGAGGCCACGGCCGGCGCCGTCCGCGCGTTCGGCATTCAGCCCGAGCTGATCCCCGCCGGCGACCAGTCGAGCGAGGGCCTGCTGGCGGAGTTCTCCCCGCACGACGAGATCCTCGACCCGGTCGGCCGGGTGCTGCTGCCGCGCGCCGACATCGCCACCGAGACGCTGGCCGCGGGCCTCATCGAGCGTGGCTGGGAGGTGGACGACGTCACCGCGTACCGGACGGTCCGCGCGGCGCCGCCGCCGGCAGACATCCGCGACGCGATCAAGTCCGGTGGCTTCGACGCGGTGCTCTTCACCTCGTCGTCCACGGTCCGCAACCTGGTCGGCATCGCCGGCAAGCCGCACGCCCGCACGGTCGTCGCGGTGATCGGGCCGAAGACCGCCGAGACGGCGACGGAGTTCGGCCTGCGCGTCGACGTCCAGCCGCAGCACGCGTCGGTCGGCGACCTGGTCGAGGCGCTGGCGTCGTACGCGGTCGAGCTTCGCGAGAAGCTCGCCGCGATGCCGGCCAAGCAGCGCCGCGGTTCCAAGGTCCAGGGCCCGACCGCCCTGCGCTTCCGCTGACGATCCGGACCGGGCCGGCCATCGCGGCCGGCCCCGGTCACGCCGGGACCGGTTGACCGACCGGTCCGGTCCCGCCGGCTCACGCGGCCGGCCTGGCTGAGGGAGTTGGCATGTCGTTCCCCGACGTGCGTCCGCGGCGCCTGCGCCGCACGGCCGCCATGCGGCGGCTGGTCGAGGAGACCAGGGTCGCGCCGGCCGAGCTGGTGCTGCCGCTGTTCCTCAAGGAGGGCCTGACCGAGCCCCGCGCGATCAGCTCGCTGCCGGGCGTCGTGCAGCACTCCCGCGAGTCGCTGCGCAAGGCCGCGCACGAGGCGGTCAGCGCGGGCGTCGGCGGCCTGATGCTCTTCGGCGTGCCCGACAGCGCCGGCAAGGACGAGACCGGCTCCGGCGGCATCGACCCGGACGGCATCCTGAACGTCGGCCTCCGCGACCTGATCGCCGAGGTCGGCGACTCGACCGTGATCATGGGCGATCTGTGCCTGGACGAGTTCACCTCGCACGGGCACTGCGGCGTCCTGGCCGCCGACGGGACCGTCGACAACGACGCCACCCTCGAGCTCTACGGTCAGATGGCCGTCGCGCAGGCCGAGGCCGGAGCGCACGTCGTCGGCCCCTCCGGGATGATGGACGGCCAGATCGGCGTGATCCGCAAGGCCCTCGACAACGCCGGCCACCAGGACGTCACCGTGCTCGCGTACGCGGCCAAGTACGCGGGCGCCTTCTACGGCCCGTTCCGCGAGGCCGTCGAGTCGACCCTGCAGGGCGACCGCCGCACCTACCAGCAGAGCCCCGGCAACGTCCGCGAGGCGCTGCGCGAGGTCGAGCTGGACGTGGCCGAGGGCGCCGACATCGTCATGGTGAAGCCCGCCCTGCCGTATCTGGACGTGATCGCCGCCGTCCGCGACCGCGTCGACGTCCCGGTCGCCGCCTACCAGGTCTCCGGCGAGTACGCGATGGTCGAGGCGGCAGCGGCGAACGGGTGGCTGGACCGCCAGGGTGTGATGCTGGAGACGCTGACCTCGATCAAGCGGGCCGGCGCGCAGATCATCCTCACCTACTGGGCGATCGAGGCCGCCCAGCTGCTGCGCGAGCGCTACTGAAGAAGGGGGCCCCGAGGGGCCCCCTTCTCCGTGTTCCCGATCAGTCGTCGTTCTTGATGGTCCCGGTCGCCGAGGCGTCGGTCAGACGCAGACCCTCCAGGCCCGCGATCGCGAGCGTGAACCTCTCGTCCGACTCCTTCCACTTGTCGCCGCGCACCTGCACCGAGAAGACCGCGCCGGTCGCGCCCGCGGCGATGACCTTGCAACCCAGGTACGGCTCGAAGTCGATCACCGGCAGCGCCGTGCCCGGCAGCGCGGTCGCGCAGACGGTCATCGGCCGGCTCAAGGGCCGGGACAGCGTCACCGGGAAGGCCAGCGACGTGGTGCCGCGATCGCCCTCGACGACGCTCGCGTCCGCAACCTTCAGCGCCGCCCGGGAACGGAAACGGGCGATCTGCGGGTCGTGGTCGCTGGAGCCCTTCGAACCGTTCGCCTCGTCGGCGGCGGCCCAGTCGGCGTTGATGTGCGCGGCGCGCATCTCGATCAGGTCGCCGTAGAGCGCGTCGTTCACGAAGAGGTTGTCCAGCGTCTGCGCCGAGCCGTCGAAGACGTACGAGTACGCCGACGAGGGCGCGTCCGCCACCAGGTCGTCCCAGAGGTTGTGCAGGCCGGCCCGGTACAGCGGGCCGAGCTGGTCACCCGGGTTCGCCGGAACCGGGTCGTCCGGCCGCGGGAACACGTTCAGGTCGCCGCCGTACGCGATCCGCGCGTGCGCGTGGCCGCCCTCGATCGCCGCGGCGATCGCGGCGCCGTACGCGGCCTGCTCGGTGCGCTGCCCGATCCGGCCGTCCGGACCCGACGAGTAGTGGTTGCTGATCGCCCAGAGCTGGAAGTGCTCGGACGACTCCGGCCCGGCCTTGACGTCGAAGAGCGCCACCTGCGGCGCCCGGGTGAAGACGTTCGAGCCGTCGACGCCGGTGGACCGGTCCACGTCCGCCGGCAGCACCGCGTTGAGCGTCTTGGGGTTGGACACGTCGGCGTTGCCCGCCAGCGGGGTGCCCCGGTATTCCACCCGCGGTGCCGAGCCCAGGACCGGGTCGCCCGCGTCCGCCGCGGCCAGCGACAGCCGGTCGGTGCGGTAGAGGAACCCCGCGGTGATGCCCCGGGCGTCGGCGCCGCTGCGGTCGTAGGCGGCCGCGTAAGCCGGGCCGCCGCTGCCCGCGATCGTCAGGGCGAGCTCCTGCAGGGTGTCCGGCTGCCCGTCCGCGTTGTTGGTGTCGCCGCAGGCCAGCGCGCTGCCGGAGACCGTGCAGACGTCCTGGTCCTCGGCCTCCTGCGCGAGGATCACGTCGGGCGAGTGCATGCTGTTGACGATCTGGTCGGCCAGGTTGCCGAGCTTCTCCCGGTACTCCGTCTCGGTCGCCGGCACGTAGTCGAACGGCGGGCTGACGCCGGGGCAGCCCGAGTTGCCGGTGAAGTCGCAGCCGTCGAACGGGTCGTCGCGGTAGTCGTAGAGGTTCTCCACGTTGTAGGTGGAGACGGCGAACTCGGTGTTGCGGGCGGCCGCCCTCGGCGGGCTGTTGCGCGACGGGTCGGCGCCCGGCGTGAACTCGGCGGTCGCCGGCTGGATCCCGTACTTGTTGAAGGCGTAGTAGAGGCCGCCCACGGCGTCGGCGGAGAGCACGTCGAAGGTCTTGGCCGGCGGCAGCATCGCGCCGTTGTCGCCGGCGGTCGCCTTGACGCCCATCGAACCGAGCAGGATGCGGTCGCCGTTGCCGTCGTCGACGGTGCCCGGCTTGTTGTCCAGCGGGTGTGCGTCGCGGAACACGCGGCGGGCGTACGGGTCGGCGCGGGCGAGCAGCGGGTCGTCCCGGTCGACCACCCAGGTCTCGGCGTCGGCGGTGCCGCTGAAGACGTTGCGGCCCGAGACGGCCCCGGAGCCGGCGCGAACCTTCAGCTGCATGCCCTCGTGGCGCTCCCAGAAGCGCTCGGCGGCGCCCAGGTCGGCGGGCGGTGCCGCGTCGTCGACCTGCACCTCGCTCATCGGCACGTCCGAGGCCAGCTCGGTGACCAGGGAGGCGCCGGAGAGCTGGGTCATGGAGAAGTACTCGGAGACCCGGGCGCGCACGACGATCTCGTCGCCGACCGTCGGCACGTAGCCGCCGATCAGGGACGTGAAGGTGCCCATGAAGACGAAGATGCCGTCGGAGCTCGTCGGGTCGCCGTCCTCGGTGCCCTTGCGGCTCTGCAGGAAGAAGCCGTTCTGGTCGGCGCCGGCCGCCGTCCGGGCCAGGGTGCGCTGGGTGACGACCCCGCGCACCTCGTAAAGGGTGCTGCTGGTGCCGTTGCCGGACGCGTTCGCGAGCGGCGAGCGATCCGTCCGCGGGTTCTCCGCGTTGGTCGTGGTGCCCTGTATTGCGCCGACCGTGAGCGGGTCGGCGGCGGCCCGGGCGACACCCGGTATGAGTAGCGCCGTCACCATCGGGACAGCGATTAACGGCAATATGCGGTGGTAACGCACGGAGCCTCCACAGCGGAGCTTATTAGGGGGTACGCCGACCCTAAAGCCCCAGGTCAGTCCGTGGGTTCCAGTCTCTGTACCAGTTGCGCAACGTCGGCGCCGTATTCATACCAATCTCGGTCGGACTGGAAGCCCAATTCGGCGTTGACCTTCAGCATCGACTCGTTGTGCTGCGCGTTCCAGGTCTGCACCTCGCGCAGCCCGGGCTCCGCCGCGCGCAGTTCGAAGAGCATCCGGGCCTTGATCGCCCGGTCTATGCCGTAGCCGCGATGCTCCCGGACGACGATGGTGTCGTACTGGTCGGCGCGCTCCGGGTGCTGCGCGGGCACGACCACCTCGGTCAGCCCGGCGACCGTCCCGGTCGCCTCGTGGAGCGCCAGCACGATGTACGGCTTCAGCCCGCGCCGGTGCAGCGTGTCGAGGCTGTCCTTCAGGCGCTGCGGGTCGGACGAGCTCGGCCGCAGGTCGAGGTCGCTGTCGTCGCCGTCCTGGCCCTCCAGCTTGGCTTGCGCGTAGGCCTCGACCAGCTCGGCCGGCGGGCCGCCGGGGTGGTATTCGATCCGGTAGCCGGGGCTGATTCCGCCGGCCATGGTGCCGAGGGCGTTCCAGTCCACCCTGGACAGGTTCAGAACGCTGCGGGTCTCCACATACTCCCGCTCGAAGCCCATCGACGTGTAGAACGCGATGGCCGGGGTGTCGCCGATCGCCTCGACCCCGATGGACGAGAAGCCCTCCAGATAGGCCCGCCGGGCGGCGACAGCGAGTAGTTGCTGGCCGAGCCCGCGGCGGCGCAGATCGGGGTGGACCAGCACCTCGAGCACGCCGATGTCGCCGAGCAGCAGGATGCTGACGTGGCCGAAGATGGCGCTCTCGCCCTCGGCGAGCCGGTCGTCCTCGGCGACCCAGCTGATCCGGCGCTCGCCCGGCATGGTCTCCGCCAGATAGTCGACGACCTGCACGTCCTGCCACGGTGGATCGTCGGGGAGATCCGCGGCCAGCACCGCGTTCAGCGTCTCCACGAGCGACCGGATCTCCCCCGCCGACGCGGCCCGGGGATCCCACTCACGCACCCTCACCCGTACAGCTTGCCGGTATCTGGACCTTCAGGGAAGTGCCGGGCGGTCAAATGTACGCGACTCGTCACTGTGGGTTGTTGTTCATACCCGGCTGCGTTGCCCGTAATCGTTGGCGGCATCGAACACCTTCTGCGCATAGGGCCGGACGGCGTTGTAGGACAGAATGGCGTCCCACCAGGCGTCCGGCTTGGACAGGTCGCGTCCGCCCTGGCACAGATACCTGGCCGCGGCGAGCGATGCGTCGTCGATGTCGTTGGGATCGGAGATTCCGTTGTTGTCGGCATCGACACCATTGCCGGCGGAGATCGCGGTCCAGGTCTGCGGGATGAACTGCAACGGGCCCATCGCCCGGTCGAACTGCGCGTCCCCGTCGAGGGCGCCCTGATCGGAGTCCCGGATGAGCTGCCGGCCGCCCTTGCCGTCCAGCGGCAGGCCGAAGATGGCGGGGGCGACGGAGCCGTCGACGCTGAGCACGGCGCCGTTGGCGCTGCCGTGCGAGGACTCGACCTTCGCGATCGCGGCGATGGTGGTCCAGGTCAGGTGGCAGGTCGGGGTGGCGCGGGCGACGACCAGCTCGGCGTAGCCGTATGCCTGCGCGGCGACGACCGGGATGCCGGCCCGGGTGCCGGCCTGCTGTGCCCAGGCCGACAGCGCGTCGGCGGGCCGCGCGTTGCCGAGGCCGGCGACGGTCGGCGGGGCGCCCGGCAGGGTGCCGCCGACGACGGGCGCGGAGACGGAACCGGGCAGCCCGGGAACTCCGCTGATGCTGGGCGCGACCACGGGACCCGCGGAGGCGCCGGCGTCCTGGCCGAAGCCCGGGGTCACGCTCGGGGTCGGCACGGCCTGCAGAGCCTGGGGTACGAGGTAGGCGCCGGCCGTCCCGGCGGCGCCGAGCAGCAGGGCGGCGATGACCGCGGGGAGGATGAGGCGGCCGCTGGGGCGCTTGGCCCAGGCGGAGGTGCTGCGGGCGGTGTTCCGGGCGACCCGGACGGGATTGGCGGCCCGGAGGACCCGGGTGGTCCGGCCCTTCGAGGCGGCGGCGACGGCCGCGGCGGTAGGCGCCGCCTTCTCGCCGGCGCCGTCCTTGCCGTCATTCTCCTGGCCGGATTTCTCCTGGCCGGGCTCCGGGCTGGTCTTCTCTTGGCCGGATTTCTCTTGGCCGGGCTCCGGGCTGGTCTTCTCCTGGCCGGACTCGGGGCTGGTCTTTTCCGGGCTGCTCTTGTCCTCGCCGCTACTCGCGGTGCCTCCGGCCGTCTCGCCGGCGCTCGGCTCGGCGGCGGTCGCCTCGCCCTTGGTGCCCTTGCCTGCCGCTTCCTTACCCGCGGTCTTCGCCAGGCGGGTGTCAGGGGCCTCGGCGTCGCTCACCGGCGTCGTGGTGTCCGTGGCAGGGTTCGGGGTCCGATCGTCGCCCGACGCGTCCCCGGTTGCCGCAGGCGGGGCGTCGCTCGCCTGCTCCGGCTCGCCGACCGCAGGGGAGTCCGACGCGGGCGCGGACCCGGTGGTCTTCGCCGCCCGATCGTCGCTGCCGTCGGTCGCGGAGGGCTCGTCCGCGGGCGCCGCGCCGGAGCTGCCGAGGGGCCCGTCGAGATGCGGCGCCGGGGGCCGCTGCCCACGCCGCGCCGAGGGTGTCTCCTGCCCGTCCGCCACGCGGACGAGAATACCGGGCGGCGGCCAGGTGTCGTTCCATGGACCTTGTCCGATGCCTGTGGGTCACAACGGGGGAGCCAGGGCGGCAAAGTGTCATACCCAGGCCATACGCTGTGTGTATGCCGCGTTATGACTACCGCTGCCGCGCGTGCGGCGACACCTTCGAGATGAACCGGCCGATGGCCGAGTCCGGCGCACCGGCGACCTGCCCGCGGGGGCACGCCGAGACGGTCAAGCTGCTGACGACGGTCGCGGTCACCGGACGTGGCGGCGCTGCGTCGGCCCCGGCCGCGGGCGGCGGCGGAGGCTGCTGCGGCGGCTCCTGCGGCTGCTGAATCGCCGGCCGGCAGCGCCCACCTCGCCGCCCGGCCTCACACCTCATCCTCTGCCCGCTCTCACCGGACCGATCGCCCACTCCATCGCGATCGGTCACCGGAGGCACCCTTCCGGTAGAGAAATCCGGACATTGGCGCCGCCGCCGACGAACTCGGCGCGCGATCGTCGTGGAGATCCGACCGTTCGGCCGGTATCAGGATCGTCCGGTATCAGAGCGAAGGGCTTGAGGATCTCTTGTTCCGTCGAGTATGGGTGGTTCATTGACGTAACGCTGTGGTGATCTACGGGTGACCTGCTGGAGTCGCACAACGTGACTCTTGCGGGGACATCCGAACGGATCGGCGGAACTGACCGGCCGCAGCGCAACTCGAACGTGAACCGCGTCGTTACGTCACGCGTAGTGCCGTGCGTGAACGTCGATGACCAGGCCGTGGGTCGCCCTTGAGGGATTGGCCGTGGCGGACGGGTGGTTACCGACCGTTCCTACGATGTGCCGTGTGAATGCGGTGCGCAGCACGAAGCGCGACTTCCCAAGGGGGCGGAGGTTCTTACCGTGTCGGGACGGACCGAGCTGCCGAGTGGGCTGGTGACCTTCATGTTTACGGACATCGAGGGCTCCACGAGGCTCGCCCGGATGCTTGGCGAAGGCTATGGCAGCGTGCTGAACGCGCATCGAGACGTGGTGCGCGCAGCGCTGAGCAATTACGCCGGCGTCGAGCTTTTCACGGAGGGTGATTCCTTCTTCGTTGCTTTTCGCGACGCGGGGGCCGCCGTTGCGGCGTGCGTCGCTGCGCAGCGTGCACTGGCCGCGTACCCGTGGCCGAGCGCGGACGCGGTTCCCCGCGTACGCATGGGTCTGCACACCGGCTGGGCCACGCCGATCGGCGACGAGTACGCGAGCGCCGAGGTCCACCGCGCCGCCCGGGTGGCCTCCGCGGCACACGGCGGCCAGGTCCTCTGCTCGGAGGCGACGGCCTCCGCCGTTTCCGGCCCCTCGCCGGAGCCGGGTCCGAGCGCCGCCTCCGGCCAGGGCGAACACGTCCTGGCGGGCGCCGCGCCGGTGTCCGGCCGCGCGGCCACCCGCTCGGCCGCGGCCACCCGCACCTCGGTGTCCGGCTGCGCGATCGCCACCCGCGAGTACGCCGCCGCGGCGGCCGTACGCACCTCGGTGGCCGCCCGCGCGACCGCGGCCCGCGATCCGCGTGCCTCGGCGGTCCCGGCCCGCGGTCCCGGTTCCGCGGAGGGGTCCGCCCTCGACTGGGCCGGGCGCGGCACGGTGGCCGGGCGGGTCGCGCAGATCGTGACCGCCAGGCGCACCGAGACCATCGACCTGCTGGACCTCGGACCCTTCCGGCTGCGCGGGTTCGACGACGCCGAGCGGCTGTTCCAGCTCGCCGCCGCCGGCCTGGAGCGCAGTTTTCCGCGCCCCCGCACCCCATGCGCTCCCGCGCACAACCTGCCGGCCCCGCTCACCCCGTTCGTCGGGCGGCATCCGGAGCTCAGCGAGCTGCGCGATCTCGTCGGCCGGCACCGCCTCGTCACCGTCGCCGGTCCGGGTGGCGCCGGCAAGACCCGGCTGGCACACGCCGCCGCCGAGGAGCTGCTCACCGCGTACCCGGACGGGGTCTGGGTGGTGGATCTCGCGGAGGACGGGCCCGAGGCGGCGCTGGCCGCCGCCATGGGTGTCCGGCCCGAGCCCGCCCGGCCGGTGCTCGACACGATCATCGAGCGCTGTGGCGGCGGCCGCATGCTCGTCGTCCTCGAGACCTGTGAGGCCCGGCATCCGGCCGCCCGGGACCTGGTGCAGCGCCTGCTCGCCGGCTGCCGGCGGCTGGACGTGCTGGCCACCTCGCGAGTTCCGCTCGGCGTACCAGGTGAGCTGGTCTGGCGGATACCGCCGCTCGCCCCCGCCGACGCCTTCGCCCTGCTCACCGCGCGGGCCGAGGCCGCGCGCGGTGGCCGTCCCGGTCCGGACGGCGAGGCCGCCGACCTGGCCCGGGTCGCCTCGAAGCTGGACGGCGCGCCGCTCGCCATCGAGCTCGCCGCGGACCGGCTTCGCCTGCTCTCGCCGGCGCAGCTCGCCGCCCGCCTCGACGATCCCATCGCGGCGCTGGACGCCGGGCGGCTCGGCACCGGGCGGCACGCGAGCCTGACCGGCAACCTGGACTGGTCCTACCGCGGCCTGAGCGACTCCGCCGCCGGGCTGCTGCGGCGGCTGGCCGTCTTCGCCGGCCCGGTCGAGCTCGGCACCGTCGAGTGGTCCGGCGAGGATGCGTTCGGCGCGCTCTCCGAGCTTGCCGACTGTTCGCTGATCGAGGTCGTCGCCGGGCCGCGGTACCGGATGTCCGAGCAGGTCCGGGCGTACGCGACCCGCCGGCTCGTCGCGGCGGGGGAGGAACCCGCCGCGCGGGACCGGCACGTCGCCTGGTCGCTGCACACTTTGGAGAGCGTCGCCGTCGACACCGACGGGCAGCCGCGGACCGTGTCGCTCACCGAACTCGCGCCCTATGTCGACGAGTGGCAGGCGGCGTTGCGCTGGTCCGCGACCGGCGGCAGCGTCCGGGCCGGGCTGCGGCTCGCCGGGGCGCTCGACCCCTGGTGGCGTGAGCACGGCGGGGCGCGGGCCGGCCGGGATCTGCTCTTCCGGCTGTACGGGCGCACCGGTTGCGAGCACGTCGCTCCGGCCGAGTTGGCCAACGCGTACCTCGTCCATGCCGGACTCGCCGACGACCCGGAGGAGCGGATTCGCTTCCTGGACCGGGCCGAGGCCGTCGCCCGCGAGACCGATCAGCCCGCCCTGCTCGTGCGCGCGCTGGCCGGCCACCGGATCTCGCTGGTCGGGGCCGGACGGCTGGCCGAGGCCGAGCGGGTCTGCCGTGACGTCATCGCCCTGGCGGAGCGGACCGGCGTGCCGGGCGCCGCGCTGCCCTCGGTCGTGGCGCTCGCCGAGTTGCTCTGGCGGCGTGACGCGGTCGACGAGGCGGCCGAGCTGCTCGGCGGTGCCCGCCAGCTCGAGGCGGGGCGGCCGCAGGACCGCGGCAGCCGTACCGTCGACTGGCTGCTCGGCATGGTGGCCCTGCGCCGCGGTGATCTGGTCGCCGCGCACGACCACCTGGTCGTCGCACTGCGATCGCGGCTACGGCACGGATTCCGGGGCGCGGCCGCGGCCGCCGTCGCCGCCATCGCGGTCCGCTGCGCGGTCGGTGGCGATCCCACCACCGCGACAATCCTCTTCGGGGGTGCCGAGTCGGTGCGCGGCGCGCGGCGGGCCACCCAGTTCGGTGCCTTCTGGTCGGCGCAGCAGGCGGCGCTGCGCCGGAGGCTCGGCGACGCCGCCTTCGACGTGGCCTACGCCGAAGGCGCGGACAACGGATTCGCCCGGGCGGTCGCGACGGCCCTCGCCGTCGAACACCCCGACCTCGAGGACGGCTCGGCCCGCTTCGCGCACACCCTGGGCTGACGAGGGCGGGCCCCGGAGGTGGATCCGGGGCCCGCCGGCAACCTGTCGATCGTGGGAGCTACTTGTCGATCAATGCCCGGGCGCGGTCGATGTCGGACGGGTTGACGGCCTCGAGCGATCCGAAGACGCTCACGGCCTGGTAGTACGTCCATGCGAGGCTCAGGCACGCGGGCCGCACGACCGAGCTGTACGTCGCACACTTGCGCTTCAGGTCGGCGTAGAACATGTTGTCCAGCCGGGCCTTGTTGGCGGCGAAGGCGCCGATGTCCTTGTAGTTGCGGTACCCGAAGTCGTGGTGCCAGCACGACAGTTGGAAGTCGAAGCCCAGCGGGTTGTCCGGGCTGGACGAGCAGTAGTCGGTGGACCAGTCGAAGCCGTAGCTCGCCCACGGTGAGCGGTTGAGCCGGGCGCTGTTCCAGGAGTCGGTGCTGGCTGCGGTGGTCTGCGTCCATCGGGACAGGACGGAGGCCTTGCTCTCCGTTGCCGCGGTGGCTGCGGCGGAGGGTGTGAGGAGGGCGACAGCTGAGATCAGGACGACGAGGAAACGGCGGACGAACCGATTCATCAAAACCTCCAGCGGTAGGCCGCCAGTGTTCGAGCCCAAGGTTTCGGCATACAAGCAGGTCGATGGACTTTTCCTTAACGATGACTCAAGTTACTAATGAGTATTCCGTAACAGGTCTGTCATGTGATGTTCTAAAGAGCGCTGTGGTTTGGGGCCGCTATGGTGTGAACGTGCAGACGGCCGTCCAGTGATTCGACTACCGCTGGTCCGACAGGGACCGTTGCGCGCGCTCGGCGTCCGGATGGCGGCCGCCATCACCCTCGTGCTGCTCACCGTCGGCGTCATCTACCTGGACCGGGACGGCTATCGCGACGTCAACGAGGACGGGCTGACGCTGCTCGACAGCTTCTACTACGCGGTCGTCTCGCTCTCCACCACCGGCTACGGCGACATCACGCCCGTGACGCCGGAGGCCCGGTTCATGAATATCGTGTTCATCACACCGGCGCGGGTGCTTTTCCTGATCATCCTCGTCGGCACGACCCTCGAAGTGCTGACGGACCAGTACCGGAACAGCCTCAGGGTCACCCGGTGGAGGCGAAAGTTGAAGGACCACATCATCGTCTGCGGCTACGGCACCAAGGGCCGCGCCGCGGTCAGTGCGCTGCTCGAGACCGGCTACGACAAGTCCCGCATCGTCGTCGTGGAGAGCAATGACGTCGCGCTGCGCCAGGCCGCCTCGCACGGCCTGGTCGCGATCGAGGGCAACGCCACCCGCTCGGCGGTGCTCGAGGAGGCCGACGTCCGGAAGGCCAAGTCGGTCATCATCGCCACCGACACCGACGAGGCGTCAGTGCTCATCAGCCTGACCGTGCGGCAGCTGACCGCGGGTCAGGTCCGGATCATCGCGGCGGTCCGCGAACAGGAGAACGCCGCCCTGCTCAAGCAGAGCGGCGCACACCACGTCATCGTCACGTCCTCGACCGCCGGCCGGCTGCTCGGCATGACCACCACCGCGCCGCCGCTGATCGACGTCGTCGAGGATCTGCTCACGCCGGGTCAGGGCATGGCGCTTGCGATGCGCTCCGCCGAGCGTGCGGAGGTCGGCCGCAACCCCCGCGAGCTGCAGACGCTGGTCGTGGCCCTGATCCGCCGCGGCAAGGTGGTGCCGCTGGGCGGCGAGCACTCCATGACCATCGAGACCGGCGACATGCTCATCTACATCCGCGACGAGGAGAAGAACGGCGTCGGCGTGACGGCCTAGGCGTGCCTCGGGCCTACAGGATCGTCCAGGTGTCGCCGGCGTTCAGCAGCTCGCCGAGCATCTGGTCGGGCGTCCCGGTGATCTGGGCCTTGGCGTCTTCCAGCTGCTTCTGGATCAGTTCGTCGTAAGACGGGCGCTGGACGTTGCGGAACACGCCGATCGGGGTGGTGCCCAGGTCCGAGCCCGACAGCCGGCTCAGCGCGAACGCGTAGGCCGGGTCGTCCACGGTGGCGTCGTGCACGACCGGGGTTTCGCCGCCGAGGTCGGAGCTGTCGCGCACCGACAGGCCGAAGCCGCCGGCCGGGTGGACGACCGAGTACTGGCCCTGCGCGCCGAACGTGATCGGCTGGCCCTGCTCCAGGCGGATCAGGTGGTCGTCGCGGGTGTCCGAGTCCTTGAGCAGCTCGAACGCGCCGTCGTTGAAGATGTTGCAGTTCTGATAGATCTCCACGAACGCCGAGCCCTCGTGCTCCGCCGCCGCCCGCAGCACCGACTGCAGGTGCTTGCGGTCCGAGTCGATCGTGCGGCCCACGAACGTCGCCTCGGCGCCCAGCGCCAGCGACAGCGGGTTGAACGGCGAGTCCGCCGAGCCCGCCGGCGTCGACTTGGTGATCTTGCCAAGCTCCGAGGTCGGCGAGTACTGCCCCTTGGTCAGGCCGTAGATCCGGTTGTTGAACAGCAGGATCTTGAGGTTGACGTTGCGGCGCAGCGCGTGGATCAGGTGGTTGCCGCCGATCGAGAGCGCGTCGCCGTCGCCGGTGACGACCCAGACCGACAGGTCGGGGCGGGACGCGGACAGCCCGGTCGCGATGGCCGGCGCGCGGCCGTGGATCGAGTGCATCCCGTACGTGTTCATGTAGTACGGGAAGCGCGACGAGCAGCCGATGCCCGACACGAAGACCGTGTTCTCCCGGGGGATGCCCAGCTCCGGCATGAACTGCTGTACCGCCGCCAGGATCGCGTAGTCACCGCAACCGGGGCACCAGCGGACCTCCTGGTCGGACTTGAAGTCCTTGGCGGTCAGCTTCACCGGGGTGAGCGCCAGATTGCGGTGATTCAGTGTCGGGCTAGCCATTCTTGACCACGTCCTCGAGCATGTTCTCCAGCGTCGCGGCCGTGAACGGCAGGCCGCTGACCTGGTTGAAGGGAACCGCGTCGACCAGGTACCTCGCCCGGATGACGTGGGCGAGCTGGCCCAGGTTCATCTCCGGGATGATCACCCTGTCGTAGGCCTTGAGTACCTCGCCCAGGTTGGCCGGCAGCGGCGACAGGTGCCGCAGGTGCGCCTGGGCGATAGGCAGGCCGCGCTGGCGCAGCGACCGGCAGGCGGCGCCGATCGGGCCGTACGTCGAGCCCCAGCCCAGAACCAGCACGCGGGCGTTCTCGTCCGGGTCCTCGATCTCGACGTCCGGCACCGGGATCGATTCGATGCGCTCCGCCCGGATCCGGACCATGAACTCGTGATTGGCCGGGTCGTACGAGATGTCGCCGGTCTTGTCGGCCTTCTCGAGGCCGCCGATCCGGTGCTCCAGGCCCGGGGTGCCCGGGATCGCCCACGGCCGCGCCAGGGTCTCCGGGTCGCGTAGGTACGGCAGGAAGCGCCCGTCATCGCCGTTCGGCTCGGTCGTGTAGGGGACCGAGATGTCCGGCAGGTCGTAGACGTCGGGCAGCAGCCACGGCTCGGAGCCGTTCGCCACGTAGTTGTCCGACAGCAGGATCACCGGCGTGCGGTACTTCAGGGCGATCCGGGCCGCCTCGATCGCGGCGTGGAAGCAGTCCGACGGCGACCTCGGCGCGATGACCGCGAGCGGCGCCTCGCCGTGCCGGCCGTACAGGGCCATGTTGAGGTCGGCCTGCTCGGTCTTGGTCGGCATGCCCGTCGACGGCCCGGCCCGCTGCACGTCGATGATGACCAGAGGGAGCTCGAGCGCGATCGCCAGCGAGATCGTCTCGCCCTTGAGCGCGACGCCGGGGCCCGAGGTCGTGGTGACGCCGAGCGCGCCGCCGTACGCGGCGCCGACGGCCGCGCCGATCGCGGCGATCTCGTCCTCGGCCTGCATCGTGGTGATGCCGAACCGCTTGTGCTTCGACAGCTCGTGCAGGATGTCCGACGCCGGGGTGATCGGGTAGGCGCCGAGGAAGACCGGCAGCTTGGCGCGCACACCCGCGGCCACCAGGCCCAGCGCGAGGGCGGCGTTCCCGGTGATGTTGCGGTAGGTGCCCGGCAGCATCTTGGCCGGCTTGACCTCGTAGCGAACCGAGAAGTCCTCGGTCGTCTCACCGAAGTTCCAGCCCGCGTTGAAGGCCGCCTTGTTCGCCGCGACCAGGTCCGGGCGCTTGGCGAACTTGTTCTCCAGGAACCGGATCGTCGACTCGAAGGGGCGCGAGTACATCCAGCTCAGCAGGCCGAGGGCGAACATGTTCTTGGCGCGCTCGGCGTCCTTCTTCGCCACGCCCAGCTCGGCGAGGGCCCCGATGGTCATCGAGGTCAGCGCCACCGGGTGCAGGGCGTAGCCGTCCAGCGAGCCGTCCTCGAGCGGGCTCACCGAATAGCCGACCTTGGTCAGGTTGCGCTTGGTGAACTCGTCGGTGTTCACGATGATGTCCGCGCCGGTCGGCAGGTCGGCCAGGTTCGCCTTCAGCGCCGCCGGGTTCATCGCCACGAGCACGTTCGGCGAGTCGCCGGGCGTGAGGATGTCGTAGTCGGCGAAGTGCACCTGGAAGCTCGAGACGCCCGGTAGGGTGCCCGCAGGTGCCCGGATCTCCGCCGGGAAGTTGGGCAGGGTCGAGATGTCGTTGCCCAGCTGCGCGGTCTCGGACGTGAACCGGTCACCAGTGAGCTGCATACCGTCACCGGAGTCCCCGGCGAACCGGATGACCACGCGATCAAGCTGCTCGACACGCTTCGCGGGAGCGGCCACGTTCCAACCTCCTGAGGGAGCCGGCCGGCGGGTACGCACGTCGATGAGCCGGCCCGCAATAGTCACTTCCAGCCTACGTCGGCGCTCCTTACCACCGTGGGTACGGGTGGCTGTCCGACTTCAGACCGTTGACCACAGTAGCCAGGCAAGGCTTGCCTGAGCCAACTGAGTCCACCCTTCGGTTCGCTAGGCTGCGGCCGTGGACGGGTATCTGGGTTCGTACGCGACGCTGGGGCTGGCGCTGGCCGCCGGCGTGGTCGTCTTCGTCGGAGCGTTCGGCGCGAACAGGCTGCTCAGGCCCGCGAACCCGGCCGAACCGGCGGGTAAGCGGACGACCTACGAGAGTGGCGTCGACCCGGTCGGCGGTGACTGGGCGCAGGCGAAGATCCGCTATTACGTCTATGCGTACCTTTATGTGCTCTTCGCCGTGGAGGCCGTATTTCTCTTCCCCTGGGCGGTCGTCTTCGACCGGCCCGGGTTCGGCCTGGTGACGGCGGTCGAGATGGCCGTCTTCGTGGCCGTGCTGGCGCTCGGCATCGCCTACGCCTGGCGCAAGAAGATCCTCACCTGGACCTGACACCCCTCGATCGAGCGGGGGGATCACCCGCCTGCGGGGTGGCGGGCTCGCCACGCCGCAGCGGTCGTGCCACGATCGTGCCCATGGGTCAGCTTCTCCTTTTCATCGTCGTGGCGCTCGTGGTCGCGGCGATCGTCTTCGGCGTGACCGTGATGGTGAGCGGCGGCGACTCCGGATTGACGCCGGTCGAACCCGACGGGAGGTCCCTGGCGCTGCCCGGCGACCGCCCGCTCGGCGAGGAGGACATCCTGCGGACCAGGTTCGACACCGCGTTCCGCGGCTACCGGATGGGCCAGGTCGACCAGGCGTTGCAGCGGGCGGCCTATGACATCGGTTACAAGGGCGAGCTGATCGGCGTCCTGGAGGCCGAGGTCGCCGCCCTGCGCGAGGGCCGGACCGCCGACGCCGACGTGCTGCGCCGGGCCCGCGAGGCCGCCGTCGCGCCGCCGCCACCGGCCGCCCGGCCCGACGGCGCGCTTCCCGAGATTCCGCCCGCCGCCGACAAGCCGGCCGAGCCGGCCGCCACCGCTGAGCCGGCCGCGACCGCCGAGCCGGCGGCCGACGTCGAGGATGCGCCCGGGCGCAAAGCCGGCGACGGGGAGCCGGCGGAGCGCCGATGAGCGAGACCGGGCCGGTCGGCGGCCTCGACGACGCGGCGCGCCCTGGCACCGGCGAGGTCACCGCGACCGTCATCGTCAACGCGCCCGCTCCCCGGGTCTTCGCGGCGTTCATGAACTGGGAGCGGCAGTCCGAATGGATCCCCTTCACCAAGGTGCGGGTGGTCGAGGGCGACGGCGGCGAGGGCAGCCTGATCGAGGCGATCACCGGGGTCGGCCCGGCCGGGCTCCGCGACGAGATGCGGGTGGTCCGGGTCGACGCACCGTACGAGTTGCGGGTCGTGCACTGCGGCAAGGTGCTGCGCGGTCCGGGGTCGATGCGGTGCACCGCGATGGGCGGCGACCGGACCCAGGTGGTCATGCACGAGTGGTTCCACCTGCCGCCGGGCGCGGCCGGGCGGCTGGCCTGGCCGGTGCTCTGGCCGGGATCGAAGCTCAGCCTCAAGGGCGCGCTGAAGAAGTTCGGCCGGCTCGTCGAAGAGGGCCGCCTCCGCTGATTTTCTGTCGGGGGTGCCTCGTACCGTCGTCCGCATGACGGATGTGATCGGCGAGCCCGGCACCGACGGGCTGGTGATCGGGCCGGACGGGCGTGCCCGGTGCGCCTGGGGCGGCAGCACGCCCGACTACCGGCCCTACCATGACCTCGAGTGGGGCCGGCAGGTCCGCGGCGACGACGCGCTCTTCGAGCGGATGTCGCTCGAGGCGTTCCAGTCCGGGCTCTCCTGGATCACCATCCTGCGCAAGCGGCCGGCCTTCCGGGCCGCGTTCGCGGACTTCTCGATCCCGGCGGTGGCGGCCTTCACCGAGCGGGACGCCGCCCGGCTGATGGCCGACACCGGCATCGTGCGCAACCGGATGAAGGTCGACGCGACCCTGCACAACGCCAGGGTGGCCGCGGACCTGCCGGACGGCCTCACGGCCCTGCTCTGGTCCTACGCGCCCGCGCCGCGGCCCCGCCCGGCGACCCGGGCGGACGTCCCGGCGATCACCGCGGAGTCGACGGCCCTGGCCAAGGCGCTGAAGAAACTCGGCTTCAAGTTCGTCGGCCCGACGACCGCCTACGCCCTGATGCAGGCGACCGGAATGGTCGACGACCACCTCGCCGGCTGTTTCGTGGCGCCGGCGTCCGGCTGACCCACGCCGCGCGCCAGGATCGGCCGTTACGGCGGCCCAGCTTGCCGCTGAGGGGCGTGTGAGCCGCGCGTGGCAGAGGGACATGCACGTGGGCTCGCGGGGCGACGTGCAGGTCCTCCGACGGGCGCGGCGGTGTGTGCCACGTCCGCGCGAGTCAGCGGAGGGCTCCCGGGTGGCCCGTGATGAGATGGTGCGCATGGCGCAATGGGCGGTGATCATTCCGGCGGATCGATGGGCAACCGAGCGGTTGTTCCATCACGACACCCTGACCGTGGCCGGCCTGCCGGGAGTGCAGCCGGGGACCGGCGACGAGGTGCTCCTCGTGGCCGGCGAGGACGCGCCGCAGGTCGTGGCGCTCGGCGCCGTCGCGGCGGCGCCGTCGCGGCGGGGCGCTCACGGCGTACCCGAGCTGGTGGTCAACTACACCCGGCGCTCGTTCGACGAGCCGGTGCCGGCCGACGAGCTCAAGCTCGCCGAGCCGGTCGCCGAGGTCGACGAGGAGCTGTTCCGGCGGCTCGCGGCCCGGCTGGGCGGCCGGAGCGACCGGCGGACCTGGCTGGTCAGCCTGGACCTGCCGATCGAGGCGGCGACGCCGGCCGAGGCGGTGCGCCAGTTCTGGTCGTACGTGCTGGAGCTCGGGCCCGCGGAGCTGCCGACGTTCGTCTCGCCGTCGGGCGACGAGCTGGCCATGCAGGCTTTCGTGCTGGGCGAGGAGGCCAACCTCGACCCGGAGGAGGACGAGGACGACGACTGATCCGGCGGACACGCGCGGCGGGCCCGGAGCTTGAAGCTCCGGGCCCGCGACGTGTCGATCGTGGGGTCAGCCGCCCAGGCTGGTAGCCGCCGAGGCGATCGTCGAGGCGAAGTAGCTCACCTGCGTGTACACGCCGGGCTTGTTCGGCCGGGCACAGCCGTCGCCCCAGCTGACGATGCCGACCTGTACCCAGGCGTTGGACGCGTCGCGGCGGAACATCGGGCCGCCGGAGTCGCCCTGGCAGGTGTCGACGCCACCGGCCGTGTAGCCCGCGCAGATCTCGTTGCTCGCGATGATCTGGCCGTTGTACATCGAGCTCGAGTTGCACGTGGCGTCGCTGACGAACGGCACCGTCGCCTTCAGCAGGTAGCGCTGCTGCGACCCGCCCTCGCGCGCCGCACCCCAGCCGGCGATCGTGAACGTGCCCGAGTCGTACGCCGTGGTGGTGGCGATCGGCAGCGTCGCGTAGCCGGTGATCGGGCTGGCCAGGCGGATCAGGGCCCAGTCCTTCCCGTTGCCGTTGTAGCCGGGCGCCCGGTACACGTAGTTCGACTTACGGGTGACCCGGCTCGACGAGTTGAGGTCGACGACCCCGATCGTCGCGGTGATCGACGTGTTGGTGCCGGTGCCGCTCACGCAGTGAGCGGCCGTCAGCACTAGGGTCGGGCTGTACAGCGCGCCGCCGCAGCCCATCGACAGGCGGACCATGAACGGGAACTCGCCCTGCGTGGCCCGGCTGCCGCCGACGACCATCTGCGGGCCGTCGTCGGCCGCCGACGCGGGCGAGGACTGCATCAGGGTGCCCATCGAGGCCACCGTGAGTGCGGCCGCCGCCGCGCCCAGGAATCTGCGCCACCTTGCCATCCAGACCTCCCCAGCCGAAGGTGCGCCCGGGGGTGGGGCGCACTCCTTCTTTGTTGGGTGAGAGTCAAACATTCACCGGCATATATGGGATATCCCGAAATACTCATACCGTGGGCCATATCCGGCCGTAAGAATCACCGTCCGTCGAAGACCGGCTTCTGCTTCGCCACGAACGAGTTCACTGCGGCCTTGTGGTCGGCGGTCGCACCGCAGATCGCCTGCGCCTGCGCCTCGGCGGCCAGCGCGTCCGACAGCGAGCCGGCCGTGCCGATGGACAGCTCGCGCTTGATGGCCGCGTACGCGACCGTCGGGCCCGCGGCGAGCCGGGCGGCGAACTCCTGCGCGGTCGGCAGCACCTGCTCGTCGTCCTCGACCAGCTGGGTGAGCAGGCCGTAGTCGAGGCTCTGCTGCGCGCGTACGGGCTGGGCGAGCAGCAGCAGCTCGAGGGCGCGGGCGCGGCCGACGAGGTGCGGGAGCGACCAGGAGATGCCGGTGTCGCCGGCCAGGCCGACGTTCGCGAACGCCATCAGGAACGTGGTGCGCGGGCCGCCGACCCGAAAGTCGGCGAGCAGCGCCAGCGAGGCGCCGGCGCCGGCCGCGGTGCCCCGTACGGCCGCGACGACCGGCTTGGGCAGGCTGGCCAGCCGCTGGGCGATCGGGTTGTAGTGCTGCCGCACGGTGTCCAGCTCGGTCGCGCCCTTGTCCAGGTCGCGCGCGTGCTCCCGCAGATCCTGGCCGACGCAGAAGGCGGTGCCCGCGCCCGCCAGCACCACGGCGCGGACGGACTTGTCCACCTCGATCGAGGCCAGGGTGTCGCGCAACGCCTCCTTGAGGTCGATGTCCAGCGCGTTCATCGCGTCGGGCCGGTTCAGGGTCAGCGTCACGACGGCATCGGTGCGGTCGACGAGAAGGGAATCGGTCATGGCTCAGAGAATCCCACACGGCCGCCGCGCGATGCCGAGGCCAGGCAGCGCTCGACGAAGCGGTCGGCCGCCGGGCGCAGCCGGGTGGCATGCCGGTCGAAGAACGTCGCGGCGCTGGAACCGGGCCACCGGGCCGGCAGCAGGGCGGCGGGCAGCTGCGGGTCGAGGAAGAGGAACGAGCGCCACGCGTGCACGAGCTGGAAGCGGACCGCGTACGCCTCCTCGTCGGTGCTGCGGGCATTGACCGCCGTGACGATCGGGCGCTGCGCCGCCATGAAGTCCTCGTACGCCTTGCCGATCTCGGCCAGGTTCCAGGCCCGCCCGACCACCTCGGCCGCGCCCGGTGAGCCCGCCGCGTGGCTGGCGCTGAACCGCTCGTAGCCGACCCCGGCGTCGGCCAGCAACGCGTCGATCTCGTCCGCGGCCCGCGGTGCGACCCAGATCAGTTCGCTCAACATGCCGTAGCCCAGAAAGGTCAGGCGTTTGGCTTCGCGGCGGGGCACCGGGCCGTGCGTCAGCACCAGATCGAAGCGTCCGTCCCAGCCGTTGCGCCCGGTCCGGTAGATCCGGGCCGCCGTCTCGTCGAGGCGGCGCGCGGCCTTCGGCGTCAGCACGTAGCCCGGACCGGACACCAGTCGCATAGGGTGCAACCAGCCCTGACGCACCATCCGGGACACCGCGGTACGCACCGCCGGCGGCGCGATCCCCACCGGAGCGAGCAGTTTGACGAGGGCTGCGACGGGCGCGCGGCCGCCTCTCGGGCGCAGATAGTCGCCGTAGAGGTCGAAGAGTGCCGACCGCGCCTGCATGACCGCACATTGTGACAGCAGGAAAGACGATATGCTAGACGCTGTCACATCAGTCCGGGCTGGGTTTGGGTTCGCCGGTGTTCATCAGGGAAAATGTTTGATCGGCACGGTGGGCCACGTCGCGTGACGTTGGGCGAGGCTCGCAGCGCTACGGTCTCGGGTCGGTCCAGCGGGGGCGACTCCGCCGGTCGGAAACGAGGTACGGCGCCCCGTGGGGCTGAGCACGGGACGTTGACGAAGTGGCTGTGGGGTAACCCACCGACCCTGATGTAGGTCTGAGGGGAGACAAGATGGCGGCGATGAAGCCGCGGACGGGCGATGGTCCGCTGGAGGTCACCAAGGAAGGGCGCGGCATCGTCATGCGCGTCCCGCTGGAGGGTGGTGGCCGTCTCGTCGTTGAGATGACTCCGGACGAGGCCAACGCGCTTGGTGACGCGTTGAAGGCGATCGCCGGCTGACGTTTCACGTGGCCCGCCGGTACGGTACCTGCCGTACCGGCGGGCTTTCCACGTCCTGAGGAAAGGTCATCCTCCAGTGTTCGCGATCGGCCTGTCAGCCACCGGGAGCCCCGGTACCCGCGTGCTACCCGTCGACGACTCCGGCGTGCTCGCCGGCGGCGACGAGGAGACCGCCGAGCTGGTGCGTACCGCCGAAGACGCAGGTAGGGCCGGTGCCGTGCAGGTGCTGCCGCGCCCGCTGCGCACCCCGGCGAAGCTTCTGCTGGCCGGCGTGGGCGCCGGCGACGAGGCCGGCTGGCGTGCCGCCGGCGCGGCCGTCGCCCGGACCGCGGCCGGCGACGAGCCCCTCGACGTGCCGCTGCCCGACCGGGTCACCCCCGCCGCCGTCCGCGGCCTCGCCGAGGGACTCTGGCTCGGCGGCTACCGCTTCCGCGAGGCACCGAAACCGCCACGCTCCGCGACCGTCACCCTCACGACCGCGGACGCCGCCGCGTACGCGGAGAGCCTCGAGACCGCCCGGGTGACCGCCGCGGCGACCTGGCTCGCCCGCGACCTGACGAACACGCCCGCGGCGGTGAAGAACCCGGCATGGTTCGCCGACCAGGTCGTCGCCGAGGCCGCGACACGCCCGGGCGTGACGGTCACCGTGCGCGGGCCGGAGCAGCTCGCCGCCGAGGGCTTCGGGGGCATCCTCGCGGTCGGCGGCGGCTCGGCCACGCCGCCGCGGCTCGTCGAACTCGCCTGGAACCCGCCGGCCGCGTCCCGCCATGTGGTCCTCGTGGGCAAGGGAATCACCTTCGACACCGGCGGCATCTCCATCAAGAGCACCGACGGCATGAAGCTGATGAAGAAGGACATGGCGGGCGCGGCGGCGATCATCGCCGCGACCCTGGCGGCCGCGGACCTGAACCTTCCGGTACGCGTCACCGCGCTCGCGCCGCTGGCGGAGAACGCGGTCAGCGGCTCGGCCTTCCGCCCGGGCGACGTCATCACCCAGTGGGACGGCGCGACCACCGAGTCGACCAACTCGGACGCCGAGGGCCGCCTGGTGCTCGCCGACGCGCTGGGCTACGCGGTAGCCGAGCTGAACCCGGACGTCGTGATCGACCTGGCCACGCTCACCGGCGCCAACTCGGTCGCCCTCGGCAAGCGCACGGCCGCCCTGTACAGCCAGGACGACGACCTCGCCGACGCCCTGGCGGCCGCGGGCGCGGCCGCCGGCGAGCAGATGTGGCGGCTGCCGCTGCCCGACGACTACGTCGAGCACCTGCGCAGCGAGATCGCCGACCGGCACAGCTCGCCGGCGCAGGGCGCGGGCTCGGTGGTCGCGGCGCTGTTCCTGCGCGAGTTCCTCGGCGACCGGGCGGACCGCTGGGCACATCTCGACATGTCGGCGCCGAGCTGGGCGGAGCAGGACGAGTCCGACCTCACCAAGGGCGCCACCGGCTGGGGCGTGCGAACCCTGCTCCGGTATCTCCTCAGCGCTTGACCGCGGCCAGGAGGCCGGCGGTGGTGGGGATCAGGGCCGGGGTCCAGTCGTCGGACTCGCGGATGGCCTTGACCGTCTCGCGGATCGTGATCGTGTCCACGTCACGGGCCGCCGGGTCGCTGATCCGGCCGCCGGCCAGCGCGCCGTTCACGATCAGCACGCCGCCCGGGCGCAGCAGCCGCAGCGCCGCCTCGGCGCACGCGCCGAACTCGGTGGCGTCCGCGTCCACGAAGATCAGGTCATAGACGCCGTCGGCGAGGCGGGGCAGCACGTCCAGGGCGCGGCCGGTGATGATCCGGGTGCGGGACGCCGCGAAACCCGCCTCCTGGAAGATCCGGCGGGCGATGCGCTGGTGCTCGTTCTCCACGTCGATCGTCGTCAGCACCCCGTCGGCCCGCATGCCGCGCAGCAACCAGACGCCGCTCACCCCCGTACCGGTGCCGATCTCGACTACCGCCTTGGCGCTGCCCGCCGCCGCGAGCAGGCTGAGCACGGCGCCGGCGCCGGGGGTCACGGCCGCAAGGCCGACCTCCTGGGCAAGGCTGCGCGCGGTCTGCAGGACGATGTCCTCGGCGACGTAGGTCTCGGCGAACCGCATCGACTGCGCGGTGGGTGCGCCGGGCGATCGGGCTTCGGTGACGATGACGACCTCCGTCTGGCTAAGAGGATGAGCGGTCCGGAACCGGTGCACATCGGGTATGAGCGTAGAGCGATGCCCACCCTTCGCGCATCGGGGACTTCGCCGCCGAAAAGCGGCGACCGGCAACCGACGTCCGACTCACCGGATGATCGTCGCCGATCCGTGTCATCCTGGACGCGGAGCCCGGGGGTTCCAGTACGACGAGTGGAGGCATCGACGTGACCGACGGCTGGAACTGGCGCCAGCCTCAACCGCCGCCGCCCGCCACGCCCGGAGCGCCGGCGGGTTCGCCGTGGTGGTCCGACGCACTGGCCGATCCGTGGCGGGATCCGTACGCGCCGTCGGCAGTCGTGGTGCCGTCCGCGCCGGTGAGCAGCGGCCCCCAGCCGGAGCGGGTGCCGGACCCGGACGCGCCGCGCCGGTCGATGGCCCCGATCCTGCTGATCTGTCTGGTCACGGCCCTGCTGGCCGGGGGCCTCGGCGGCACGCTGGGCTACGTCTTCGCCACCCACAGCGGGGTCGGCGGCGGTACCCAGCTCGGCGGCGCGCCCCTGGCCGCCCCGTCGGCGGCGCAGCGGGCACCCGACTCGATGGCCGGCGTGGCCGAGCAGGTGATGCCCAGCGTGGTCACGGTCCGGGTCACCGGCGCGATCGGCTCCGGCTTCGTCGTCTCCCCGGACGGCTACGTGATCACCAACGACCACGTCGTCGAGGGCTCCGAGGGCGCCATCTCGGTGTCGTTCAGCGACGGCTCGTCGGCGTCCGCGACGGTGGTCGGTCGCGACCCCGAGTCCGACATCGCGGTGATCAAGGTCGCAAAGAAGGATCTGACCGTCGTTCAGCTCGGCGACTCCGACTCGATCGCGGTCGGCGACCCCGTGCTGGCGTTCGGCTCGCCGTTGGCACTGGTCAACACGGTGACCTCCGGCATCGTCAGCGCCCTGGACCGCACGATCCAGGCCGGCGACCCGGGCGGCACCGTCCGCTACTACGCGGCGATACAGACCGACGCGGCCGTCAACCAGGGCAACTCCGGCGGCCCGCTGGTCGACGCCGCCGGCCGGGTGGTCGGCGTCAACTCGGTGATCCGGTCCGTCGGCGCCAGCGACACCGAGGCCGGCAACATCGGCCTCGCCTTCGCCATCCCGATCAACCAGGCCAAGCGGGTCGCCAAGGACATCATCGACTTCGGCAAGGCCCGGCGCACCGTGATCGGCGCCGAGGTGTCGACAAGCGGCAGCGGCGGGTCGACCGGCTCGACCGGCGCCCGGCTGCGCTCGGTCGGGCAGGGCGGCCCCGCCGCGACCGCTGGCCTGAAGTCCGGCGACGTCATCACCAAGATCGACGGACACCCGCTGGAGGACGGCGCGGACCTGATCGCCCTGGTCCGCAAGTACGCGCCGTCGTCGGTCGTGGCGGTCGAGTACCGCCGCGGAACCAAGACGCAGACGGCCTCCGTGACCCTGGCGGCCGACGCGAAGTGAAGCGCCCTCATGGGCGGGCGGCGTCGCACAGCGAACGTGCGTAGTCTTGCCCCCGTACGGGACGAGGGAGGCCGGCCGTGTTCGAGAACCTGAACTGGTGGGAGATCGGCGGGCTGCTCATGCTCGCCCTGCTGATCTTCGGTGAGCGGTTGCCCAAGGTGATCGGCGACGGCCTGCGGATGCTGCGCGGCCTGCGGGCCATGGCGCAGAACGCGACCTCCGACCTGAGCCGCGAGCTCGGCACCGACATCCAGCTTCAGGACCTGCACCCGAAGGCCTTCATTCGCAAGCATCTGCTCAGCGAGGAGGACGAGATGGCGATCCGCCAGCCGCTGCAGGGCCTCTTCGACGACGTCAAGAGCGACCTGAACGGCGTGAAGTCGGAGCTCGGCGAGGTCGCCTCCGCCGCCGATCTCAGGGCCCGCCGTGACGGCGACGGCGCCGCGGCGGACAAGCCCACCACGGCGCCGCACACGTTCGACGTCGACGCTACTTGAGCCAACCCGCAGCGGAAAACCCATGCAAGTTCGCTACTGAGCCAACCCGCAGCGGAAAACCCATGCAAGTTCGCTACTTGAGCCCTATCGCCGGGCGTTGACCATCAGCCCGAGCGGCTTGCCGACCAGCGACTCGCGCCGGATGGCCAGCCGGTCCGCCACCGCGTCCAGGGCCTTCGCCGCCGGGGCCTCCGGGTCGGCCAGCACGACCGGCGTGCCCGCGTCACCGGCCTCGCGCACCCGGGTGTCCAGCGGGATCTGACCGAGCAGCGGCACCGAGGCGCCGACGGTCTTGGTCAGCGAGTCGGCGACGGTCTGGCCGCCACCGGAGCCGAAGACCTCCATGCGGGTGCCGTCGGGCAGCTCGAGCCAGGACATGTTCTCCACCACACCGACGAGGCGCTGGTGTGTCTGCAGGGCGATCGCCCCGGCCCGCTCGGCCACCTCGGCGGCGGCCATCTGCGGCGTGGTCACGACCAGGATCTCGGCGTTCGGCAGCAACTGGGCCAGCGAGATCGCCACGTCGCCGGTGCCCGGCGGCAGGTCGAGCAGCAGCACGTCCAGATCGCCCCAGAAGACGTCGGCGAGGAACTGCTGCAGCGCGCGGTGCAGCATCGGCCCGCGCCAGACGACGGCGGCGTTGCCGGCGGTGAACATGCCGATCGAGATGACCTTCACACCGTGCGACTGCGGCGGCATGATCATGTCCTCGACCCGGGTGGGCCGGCCGTCGACGCCGAGCATCCGGGGCACCGAGTGGCCGTAGATGTCCGCGTCGACCACGCCGACGGACAGGCCGCGCCGGGCGAGGGCCGCGGCCAGGTTGACGGTGACGCTGGACTTGCCGACGCCGCCCTTGCCGCTGGCCACCGCGTACACCCGGGTCTTGGAGCCCGGCTGGGCGAACGGGATGACCGGCTCGGCGGCCTGTGCGCCGCCGCCACGCAGCGTGGCCTGCAGGGCCTTGCGCTGTTCCTCGGTCATGACACCGAAGTCGATCTCCACGGCGGTGATGCCGGGAATGGCGGTGACCGCTGCGGTGATGTCGGCGGTCAGTTTGTCCCGAAGCGGGCAACCGGCGACCGTGAGCAGCAGCTCGACCTTCACGCTGGCGCCTGCGACGGTGAAGCCCTTGACCATTCCGAGTTCGGTGATCGGTTTGCGGATCTCGGGGTCGTCGACGGTGGCCAGGGCCGCCTGAACGGCGTCCTCGAGGGTGGGGGCGGGTGCGGACATGCCGACCATGCTACGTCGGTGTCAGGTCCGCTCCTCTTCCCACTCCTTGCGTTCCAGCTTCTGCCGTCGATGGGCGGCCTCGTCCAGTTCGTCCGCGAGCCGGGCCAGCTCCGTTCGCAGGAAGTCACGGGTCGCGACCTCGCCGACGGCGATCCGCAGCGAGGCGATCTCGCGGGCCAGATACTCCGTGTCCGCCTTCTGCATCGCCGCGCGCCGGCGGTCCTCCTCCATCGTCAGGCGGTCCCGGTCGGCCTGCCGGTTTTGCGCGAGCAGGATCAGCGGTGCGGCGTAGGAAGCCTGCAGGGACAGCACCAGGGTCAGGAACGTGAACGTGTACGGGTCGAAGCGCAGGCGCACCGGCGCGAGGGTGTTCCAGGCGAACCAGGCGCTGATGACCAGCGTCATGTAGACGATGAACTTGGCCGTGCCCATGTATCTGGCGATGCTCTCCGACCAGCGGCCGAAGGCCTCGGGGTCGAAGCGGGGCAGGCGTACCCGGCCCGGCTCGACGGGCTGGTCCAGCCGATCCCGGCGTGGCTCGGTCATGCGTCCGCCCCCGGGTTCTGTGTACCCGGCAGGATCGCCGGGGTCTCGTCGTCATGGGTGTCGCGGTCACGCCAGTCACGGGGCAGCGAGTGGTCCAGCACGTCGTCGACGGTGACCGCCCCCACCAGCCGGTACGCGCCGTCGACCACCGGCATGGCCACCATGTCGTACGTCGCCATCCGCCGGGTGATCTCGCTGAGGCCGGTCTCGGGCCGCAGCGGGTCGATGTCGCTGTCGAGGAGGCCGCCCAGCATCGACGAGGGTGGCTCGCGCAGCAGCCGCTGGAAGTGGACCATGCCCAGGTACTTGCCGCTCGGTGTCGCGGAGGGCGCCCGGGCCACGAACACCTGCGCCGCGACGACCGGGGACAGCTCCGGCTCGCGGATTCGGGCCAGGGCCTCCGCCACGGTCGTGTCCGGCGTCAGGATGACCGGCTCGGAGGTCATCACGCTGCCGGCCGTGCCGGGGGTGTACTTCATCAGCTGCCGGACCGGGGCCGCCTCCTCCGGCTCCATCAGGTCGAGCAGCACGCTCTGTTCCGTCTTCGGCAGCTCGGCGAGCAGGTCGGCGGCGTCGTCCGGGTCCATCCGCTCGAGCACGTCGGCGGCCCGTTCCCGGTTCAGGTGCACGAGGATCTCCACCTGGTCGTGCTCGGGCAGCTCCTCGAGCACGTCGGCGAGCGTCCGGTCGCTGAACGCGGCGGCGACCTCATTGCGGCGGGCGTCCGGCAGGTCCTGCAGGGCGTTCGCCATGTCCGCGGGGCGCATCTGCTCCAGCAGGGCGACCAGGTTCGACGTGCCCTGGGTGTCGGTCGGCCCGACCAGCCCGCGGATCCGGTCGTAGTCGACCTGGTACGTGTGCCCGCGCCGGGCCAGCCGCCCGGTGTACTGGCGCACGGCGACCCGGGTGACCAGCCACTCGTTGTTGCGGTTGAGCTCCATGGCGAGGTCGACGACCGTGCCGGGCTGGCCCTGCCCCTGGCGGTCCTCGGGCTCGACGGTGACCCGGCGGTCGAGCACCTCCTCGAGCACCAGCAGCTCGTTCGGCCGCTTCTCGAAGCGGCGCAGGTTGAGCATGCCGGTGCTCAGGACGACGGCCTCCGCGTCCATCGAGGTGACCCGCCCGATCGGCAGGAAGATCCGCCGGCGCAGCGCCATCTCGGCGACCAGGCCGACGACCTGCGGCGGCCGGTTCGTGGTGCGGAGCCGGATGACGGCGTCGCGTACCCGGCCAACCCGGTCGCCGTTGGGGTCGAACACGGGCAGCGCCGCGAGCCGCGCTAGGTAAACCCTGCTCCCCATGGTCACCGCCCCAGCCTAAGTTAGCGTCGAACCATGTCGACCGTGGCGTACGAGATCGTGGACGTGTTCACCGACCGGCCCTATGCGGGAAACCCGCTGGCGGTGGTGTTCGGGGCCGAGGCGCTCGCCGGGGACCAGATGCAGTTGCTGGCCCGCGAGTTCAACCTTTCGGAGACCGTGTTCGTGCTGCCGCCCGAGGCCGGAGGCACGTACCGGGCGCGGATCTTCACCCCGGAGACCGAGCTGCCCTTCGCCGGCCATCCGAGCATCGGCGCCGCCGTGACCGCGGCGCGGCGCGGCCTGGCCGGGCCCGGGGAGCTGGTGCAGGAGTGCGGCGCGGGCCTGCTGCCGGTCTCGGTGACGGACGCCTCCGCGACCCTGACGGGCGGCGCGCCGACCCTCGGCGCGGCGCTGCCGGTCGGCGGGCTGCTCGATCTGGTCGGGCTCGCCGACGACGACTTCGCGGGTGGGGCGGCGCAGCCCGCCCCGGCCGGATGCGGGCTGGAGTTCGTCTTTCTGCCGGTGCGCCGGGACGCCCTCGCGCGGGCCTGGGCCGACGCCGAGCGGGGCCGCGCCCTGAAGGTCACCGGGATCAGCGTGTTCGCCTGGGACGCCGGGACCCGGACCGCTCAGGCGCGGGTCTTCTGCCCGGGCGTCTCCGTGCCCGAGGACCCGGCCACCGGCTCGGCGGCGCTGGGTCTCGGCGTGTGGCTGGTCGCGAACGGCCTGCTGCCCGGCGACGGGACCTCGTCCTACACGGTTCATCAGGGCGTCGAGATGCACCGGCCGTCCCTGCTGCGGTGCACGGTGACGGCCGCGGGTGGCTCGGCGAGCGTCGCGACGGTCAGCGGGCACGTCGTGCCGGTGGCGCGCGGCGAGATCGCCGTGCCGCCGTTCATCGGCTAGCCGATCGACCGGATCGTCAGAGCTTGCGCTTGCCGGCCCGGTGCAGGCGGAAGGGGTTACGGACCACGACGCGCGCCGGCGTCTCGCGGGGCGGGGCCGCGGCCGAGTCGGCCGGCAGGTCGGGCGCGGCGATCGGCGGCTCGTCCGCCGGCGTCAGCCGGAGCACCGCGCAGCCGGTCTCCGCCCAGCGCGCGGTCACCTCGTCCGCGGTGCCCGAGGCGTTCAGGCGCTTGCCGGCCAGCTGCGGCGCGATCTCCGTCCAGGCCTCGCTGCCCGGCGCGAGCCGCTCGACCAGCGTCTCGACGATCACGATGAGGCCGCCGTTGTCGCCGCGCAGGCGCACGGCGGCGCGCGCCGCACCGGCCAGGTCCGGCGCGTCCTGCTCGCCGGGGCCGCAGACCACGATCAGCGTGCCGTCGAGCGGCATGACCCAGAGGCCGCGGTACGGCCCGCCGGCCACGCTGATCCAGGCGATGCCGGCCTTCTTGATCGCCTCAGCCACCAGCTCGGTCGTCACCGGGCCATCCTCGCATGCGCTCAGGTCAGCGCCGGTACGCGATCCAGCAGGTCCACGACCGCCGTCAGCGACGGCACGCTGAGCCCGGTGAAGTACTCGTCCGCGTCGAAGACCAGATGATCGGCGAGGTCCGGCGCGGCCAGGCGGACGGGTGTCATTCCGACCGCCGCCGCGCCGGTGAGCTCGCGGCTGCCGCCGTCGCCGACGTAGAGGCAGTCCTCGGGTGCGACCCGCATCCGCCAGCAGGCCTCCAGGTAGATCAGCGGGTCGGGTTTGCAGCGGCCGACCTCGACCGAGAAGACGCTCACGTCGAGCAGCGGCGCGATCGGCATGCTCGGCAGGAACGCGGGCAGTTCGTGGGTGCAGTCGCTGATCAGCGCGGTACGCAGGCCGCGGCGCTTGATGGCCCGCAGGACGCTCTCCGCGTCGGTGCGCATCCTGGTGTCGGCCTTCAGGGCGTCGACGCGGGCGGGCACCGCGGCCTGCAGCTGCGCGGTCTGCGGGCTGCCGCCGGCCTGCTCGGTGACCCACCGTAAGGTGGCCTCGGCGGAGCCGAGATGACCACGTGCCCGTACCTGAAAGGTGCGGTCGAGGACGCTCAGCACCGCGTCGGGATCGCAGCCGAGTGCTCTGGCGATGTCGGCGTGCTGTGGGCCCCTCCGGATGGAGCGGGTCAGCGTGCCGAAAAAGTCGAACACGACCGCTTGGTACGCGGGCATCGAAGACCACTCTCCATGGGGTTTGACGAATGCGTCGGCGGCGAGCGTAACGACTGCATCACTTTGCGTTCAACAAAACGTGACGAGCTGTTCTGCGGATAAGCAAGAAGTGACTGCGGGGGATGAATATGCGTTCAACGCCCGCTTTGCCCACGGTCGCGGCCCTGACCGTGGCGGTCCTCGCGGTGTCCTCGTCGGCGCCGCTGATCGCGTTCGCGGCCGCACCGGCCCTGGCAGTGGCGTTCTGGCGTAACGGGCTGGCCTTCGTGGCGCTCACGCCGATCACGGCGGGACCCCGCCGGTTCGAGCTGGTGACGCTGCGCAGCCGCAGCGGCGTCTTCGCGGTGCTGGCGGGGCTGGCACTGGCGCTGCACTTCGCGACCTGGATGCCGAGCGTGCAGCTGGGCTCGGTGGCGACCGCGACGGCGTTGGTGGCGACCCAGCCGGTCTGGCAGGGGCTGATCGCGGCCGCTCAGGGCCGGCGGCCGTCGACCGCCGGCTGGGTGGGAATCGGGCTGGCGGTGGCCGGTGCGGCATGGGCGACCGGCATCGACGTCGGGGTGTCAACGCAGGCCGTGCTGGCCGACCTGCTGGCGCTGGTGGGAGCGATGGCGGCGGCGGTGTACACGGCGTTCGGGGAACGGGCGCGGACGCGGCTGAGCACGACGACGTACACCTGGGTCTGCTACGGGACCTGCGCGGCGTTGCTGCTGGTCGTCTGCGTGGTGGGCGGGGTGCGGCTGCACGGGTACGACGAGCAGACCTGGGCGGCGATCCTGGCGCTGGTGGTGGGCGCGCAGCTGCTGGGGCACTCGATGTTCAACTATGCGCTGCACCGGACCTCGGCCACGACGGTGAGCGTGCTCATCCTGCTGGAGGTGCCGGGCGCGGCCCTGCTGGCCTGGGCCTGGCTGGGCCAGACGCCCCGGGCCGCGGCGCTTCCGGGGCTGGGGCTGCTGGTCGCGGGGGTGGCCGTCGTGGTGCTCGGCGACGCCCGGGTACGGCGGCGGGCGGCAACGGCATCGCTGGCCGACGGCGCGGATCCCGAGGATCGCTGATGTCGTTGAACCCTGCGGGCGTCGTCGCACCCTGGCGTGCCGTCGCGCCACGCGGTAGAGAGGTGGGATGAGATGCGCCGCGATCGATACCGGCTCCGCCTGCTGCTGCTCGGGGCGGTGCTGGTGACGAGCGCGTGCGACGAGCCCGACCTCCCGCTGCCCGGCCTGACCGGCGGCTGGACCACGGCGGGATGTGAGTTCACGCGCGCCGCCGAGACCGTGAACGTCGGCGGCCGGATCCTGCCGGCGACGCCCGCGCCGCTGGCGGCGGCCATCGCGCGGATCGACACCGGCGGCCGGGCCGACCACGCCGCGAGCTACGCCGGCCTGGAGGTCGACCAGCAACATGTGCGGGTGATCGTCTACCGGGTGCCGTCCGCGGAGTTCGACGACTTCATCCGGTTCAGCGCGGAGAACATGTGCATCGTGGTCCGTGACGCCCTGCACAGCCTGGCCGACCTGACCGGGTGGCAGGACCGGATCGTGGCGGACCTGGCGGCTTGGGGCGCCGAGGGCGTGCACATCTCCAGCGTCGTGGCCCGCTACGACGGCGCCGGGGTGGAGGTCGGCACCCGCGACGTGGACCTGGCCCGCATCGAGCTGCCGCGCCGCTACGGTCGCAACGCCCCGCTGGTCTTCGTCGAGCAGGGGCCCGTGGTTCCGATGGCCGTACCGACGACGCCCCGGACCGGCGGCTGACCCGGGGCCGGGTCCTAATAGCTGGAGTTGGAGTCCGCCACCGCAAAGAAGATCAGGAATGCGGCGCCGATCAGCGCGAGGCCGGCCATGGTCCAGCCGACGATGATCCCGGCCAGGGCCAGGCCACTGCCGCCCGCTCCGGACGCGCGGATCCGGCGGCGGGCCACGTGGCCGAGGATCGCGCCGACGATGCCGAGCACTGCGCCGAGGCCCCACAGGCAGAGGCCGAGCACGCTGGCGCAGGACACGACAAGGGAGGCGATGGCCATGCCCTCGGTCGGCCGTGCACCCGCGTAGGGCCCGGCCGGGTGGGAGTACGGACTGCCGGGGTAGCCGTAGTCGTAACCGGCCGGCGGGCCGTAGCCGGGCTGCTGCGTCGGCGTGCCGTAGCCCGGGGCGCCGTAGGCGTACGGCTGCGGCGCGTAGGGCTGGGGCGGCTGGTAGGCCTGCACGGGTGGATCCGGCGGCGGCGGGTAGGTGCCGTCCGGACCGGGCGTCGGTGGGTAGGTCATGGCGGCCTCCTCCGGCGCGTCGTCTTCGCCCGCAAGGGTAGAGGCAGCTGTCACGGCCCGCAGTCCCCGCGTACGCGGGGTGCCCGGTTGTGCGCGGGGTGCGGTCGCCGAGCGCCAATGGCGTGCGCCACGGCCGAGGATGTTTGCCCCGGCACGCGGGAGCGGGCAGGATCGCCGCATGGTCTTCGACGCCCGTTCCGCCACCGGAAGCCGGTCCAGGCGGGATGCCACCCGCCCCGCCGCCGGCCGCCGGCCCCGGTCTGCCGCGCCCAGTTCCGAGTCCGAGCAGGACCTGGGTCCGGATCCGGCCGCCGAGACCGGACTCGCACCGGACGACACCGCGGCCGAGGCCGAGGAGGGCCCCGTGACCCTGCGGCTCGACGGAAAGGTCGCCCTGGTGACGGGCGCGGGCAGCCCGGACGGCATCGGGTACGCGACCGCGCGCCGGCTGCGCGACCTGGGCGCCCGCGTCGCGATCGTGTCGACGACGCGGCGCATCCACGAGCGGGCGTCCGAGCTCGGGGTGACGGGCTTTGTGGCGGATCTCACGGACGAGGCCGAGGTGGGTGCGCTCGCCGACGCGGTCGTCGACCAGCTCGGCGACGTGCAGGTCCTGGTGAACAACGCGGGCCTGGCCAGCCGCACGAGCCCCGAGGTGCTCCGCCCGGTCGCGCAGCTCACCTACGACGAGTGGCGGGCGGAGATCGACCGGAACCTGAGCACGGCATTCCTGTGCAGCCGGGCGTTCGTCGGCGGCATGTCCGAGCAGGGCTGGGGCCGCATCGTCAACCTCGCCGCGACTGCGGGCCCGATCAACGCCCTGCCGACCGAGGCCGCCTACGCCGCGGCGAAGGCGGGCGTGGTCGGCCTGACCCGGGCGCTGGCGATGGAGCTCGTCGCCGACGGCATCAACGTCAACTGCGTGGCGCCGGGCACGATCTACACGGCGGCGTCCACGGTGACAGAGATCAAGCAGGGCCTGGGCACGCCGATCGGCCGGCCCGGCACCCCCGACGAGGTGGCGGCGGCGATCGCCTTCCTGTGCTCGCCCGCGGCGTCGTACATCACGGGCCAGATGCTGGTGGTCGACGGCGGCAACAGCGTCCGCGAGGCCGAGTTCCGCTGAGCCGGCTCGCCCGGTGGACGGAGCCGTCCACCGGGCGAGCCGCCCGGTCAGTAGGTGGTGTTGCTCGACCCGATCGCAACGACCGCGACGACGATGTAGAACGCGCAGATCAGCACGTAGAGGCTGGTGAAGATGTAGCCGAGCCAGAGGCCGGCGGTGGCCAGGCCCTCGCCGGACTCGCCGGACTGGCGGATCTGCTTCTTGGCGACGTGGCCCATGACGATCGCGGCGGGCGAGAACACGAAGGCGAACACCAGGCTCAGGATGGCCATCGTGTTGGTCGGCGCCGCGCCCATGTAGGGCTGCTGCGCATAGGGCTGGCCGTAGCCGGGCTGCTGGCCGTAGGGCGGCGGCTGGCCGTAGGGCTGCCCGCTGGAGGGAGCGCCGTACGGCGGCTGGCCGTATGGCTGCCCGCTCGAGGGTGCGCCGCTGGCCGGGGCCGCATACGGGTCCTGCGAGTACGGCGACGTGGGGTCGTAGCCCGGCTGCTGCCCGTAGGGCTGCTGGGGCTGATATGGGTCCGGCGTACCACCGGCGGGCGGGTAAGTCATCTAAGGTCCTCCTCGTTCACCCCGGCACCGTACTAGCCGATGGGTAGATCGGGGGCCCCGATTCCGCGTGTCTGGACGACCCGGGCGTATGTCGTGATCGTTCGGGCGCCGATCAGGCGATCCTGCTGAGGTTTCCGACCGCCCGCTCGACGGCGAGGCAGCGATCCTCGACATAGTCGATCCCGGCCTCGGCGGCGATGCGGCGGGCCTCCGCGGACACGATACCGGTCTGCAGCCAGACGGCGGGCGCGTTGATCGCAACCGCCTGCCGGACGACCTCCACCGCGTCGGCGGCGGGCCGGAAGATGTCGACGAGATCCACCGCCTCGGGCAGATCGGCAAGCGTGGGCACGGTCTTGATCCCGAAGACCTCGTCGACGAACGGGTTGACCGGGATGATCTTCCACCCGTGCCGGAGCATCTGCAGTGGCACGCCGTGCGCCGGCTTCGCCGGGTCCCGCGAGGCTCCGACCACGGCAATGACGTTCGCCTCGGCCAGGATCTGCTGTGCGCTCCTCATGCCCTCGACTCTATCCACGCCGTGCCCGGGCCCGCGCCGGGTCGCCACGCGTCACCGCAACCGCGTACCGGCGTAGGTTCACGACGGGGTGGCAACGGCGCCGCACGGCGATGGCTCGCGATTCGACCGTTTGTGTGGGGAGGCCACGATGTGGAAAGCGCGGCCGATCGACGGGCCGGTGAGATCTTCCCGGATGCCGGGCCCGCGCGACCCTCGACAAGGGATCGGTGCTTGACGGCGCACTTCGGCGATCTGCGGGGAGACGCATTCTGATGAGTACCTCTGCCCGGCGTTCGCCGATCCCGCCCGACCACCCACCGTGGCCCTACGACCTGCTCGACGTGCAGGCGCTGCGGCGGACGGGATGGCGGCCCACCGCCATTCGGGAATTCGTCCTCAAGGTGCATCAGCGTTGCAACCTCGCCTGCGACTACTGCTACGTCTACGAACTCGCCGATCAGAGCTGGCGCGGCCGGCCGGCGGTGATGTCCCCCGAGGTCTGGAACGCCGCCGGCGGTCGCATCGGCGAGCACGCGCGCGAGCACTGCCTGGACCGGGTGAGTGTGATCCTGCACGGCGGCGAGCCCCTGCTGGCCGGCGCCGACCGGCTGTTGCGGCTGATCGCCGACCTGCGTGGCGCCATGCCGGGCGGCTGTGAGCTCTCCGTCGGCATGCAGACGAACGCCGTCACCCTGGACGAGCCCACGCTCGCCCGGCTGTCGCGGGAGCGGGTCAGGATCGGGGTGAGTGTCGACGGCCGGCCGGAGGACCATGATCTGCACCGCAGGTTCCGCGGCGGTCGCGGCAGCTTCGAAGCCGTCGACCGCGCGGTGGGGCTGCTGGGCAGCGCGCGGTTCCGGTCGTGCTTCGCGGGCCTCCTGTGCGCCGTGAACCCGGCGGCCGATCCGGTCTCGACCTACACCGGGCTGCTCGAGCATGCCCCGCCCGCCATCGACTTTCTGCTGCCACACGCCAACTGGGCGGTACCGCCGCCCAGATCGCCGGCGCAGGCGACTCCGCACGGCGACTGGCTCGCCGTGGTCTTCGACCGCTGGTACGGCGCGCCGCGCCGGGAGACCCGGGTCCGGCTCTTCGAGGAGATCATGACCCTGCTGCTGGGCGGGTCCAGCCGTTCCGACCAGGTCGGTCTCAGCCCGGTGGCCGTCGCGGTGGTCGAGTCGGACGGCGCGATAGAGCAGGTCGACTCGCTCAAGAGCGCGTACTCCGGTGCGTGCGACACCGGCCTCAACGTGCTGACGGACTCGTTCGGCACCGCGCTCGGGCATCCGGGCTTCGTCGCCCGCCAGATCGGTCTCGCCGCGCTCGGAGAGGAGTGCGGTGACTGCCCGATCCACCGGATCTGCGGCGGCGGGCACTACGCGCACCGCTACCGGCCGGGCGAGGGATTTCGCAATCCCACCGTCTACTGCGCCGACATGCGGGTGCTGATCGGGCACATCCGCCGGCGGCTCTCCGCCGATCTGCACCGGTTGGGCCGGCTGAGCGGCCGGTGACCGCCACCCGACGCCGGGCCGGCTGGCTGGCTGGCTGGCTGGCTCGGCGCCCTATAACAGGGTGAGTTGCCGGGGCTCCGCCTTGCGGCCGGTGCCGTGCTCCGGTGCGCTGTCCGCCGTGCCGGCGCTCTGGTGGCCCGCCGTGCCGGCGTCCTGGCGGCCCGCCGCGTCGGCGTCCTGGCGGTCCGCCGCCGGGACGCCGTTGACTCGCGCCGTGCGCGCCTCGCCGTCCGCCGCCCGGTGGAGCCCGTGGCGCCGGGCCGCCATCCGCACCCGCGCGCCGATCTCGTGCTGGAACACCTGCGGCAGGTAGGAGCCGCCCTGATAGAGGTCCCGATAGCGCGCGGCCAGCTCGGGATGCTCCCGGGTCAGCCAGGCCGCGTACCACTCCCGCGCCCCGGGGCGCAGGTGCAACGGCAGGGGCGTCACGCTCGCCGCGCCCGCCGCCGCGATGGCCGCCACCGTGTCCTCGATGGACTCTTCCGTGTCGGTCAGGCCCGGCAGGATCGGAGCCATCAGCACGCCGATCGAGAAGCCGGCGTCCGTCAGCCGGCTGACCGCGTCCAGCCGGCGCCGCGGGCTCGGTGTGCCCGGCTCCACCGCACGCCACATCCGCTCGTCGACGAAGCCGATCGACATCGACAGGCTCACGTCCGTCACCGTCGCCGCCTGCCTCAGCAGGTCCAGATCCCGGAGGAGCAGGGTGCCCTTCGTCAGGATCGAGAAGGGATTGGCGAAGTCGCGGAGCGCCGCCAGGATCTGCGGCATCAGCCGATAGCGGCCCTCCGCGCGCTGATAGACGTCGACGTTGGTGCCGATCGCGATCGAGGCACCCCGCCACCTCGGTGCCGCGAGCTCGCGGCGGATCAGGTCGCCCGCGTTCACCTTGACGACCACCTTGGAGTCGAAGTCGTGGCCGGCGTCCAGGTCCAGGTAGGTGTGGGTGTTGCGGGCGAAGCAGTTGTGGCTCACCACGCCGTCCGCAACGAAGTCGCCGGTGCCGGTCGTGATGTCGTAGAGCGGGAGGGTGAGGCCGAGGTCCTCGATGTCGGCGACCGTCAGCTGGGCCTCGCCGCGGACGCCGATGCCCGAGGCGTCGAGGGGCGCGTCGCTGACCCCGGTCAGGTGTCGGAAGCGGAGCGCCGCCCACAGGTCGCGGGCCGTCTCGACCGAGTGGACCCCGCCCAGCTGGACGTTGGGCGGGCGGCGGCTCGGCAGGCCCAGGTGGGTCAGCGCCTCCGTGATGCGGTCGAGGAAGCCCCGGTCGCGGCTGGTGAAGACGACGGCCAGGCGGTCCGCGTGCCCCGTCGAGCCGAACGCGCCGGCCAGGAAGCCGCGATGCCAGCCGCCCGTCGGCTCCTCCGGCCAGCGGAGCGCCACGTGCATCGGTATGTCCTCGAGGTAGGCGTCCGCGCGGATCCAGGCGTCGCCCTCCCGGGATCCGGCGAGCGCGCCCGCGTCGCCACGGACCAGGCCGCACAGATAGCCCGTGCGGTAGTCGGGGGACTCCTTCGGCGCCTCGGCGAAGCGGCCCACGCCTGACATCCGGTCGCCGACCGCGAGGGCCGGCAGCCCGGGCTCCGCCGGGCTGATGTGCCGCCAGCCGCGGTCGGTGAGGAAGCGGTGTGCGCCGCTTCCCACCAGGCGGGTGCCGTCCGCCAGGGTGACCCGGTAGGCGGGCTTCGACGTGGTCCAGTGGTCGAGCACCGTGGTGGGCACGTAGCGCCGGTGCGGTCCGGCGCCCATCGTGCCGAGCACCGCGTCGCCGACCCGCAGCTGCGAGAGCGGGCGGGTCGAGCCGTCGGCCAGCAGGATCGGGGTGTCGCCGCTCAGGCAGTAGGAGCAGGCGTGTGAGCAGCCCCGGTAGGGATTGATCGTCCACTCGAACGGCACCCGGGAGGCGCCGGGCACCCGGTTGATCAGGGACTTGGCGCGGATCTCGTAGAAGGTCATGCCCGCGAAGCCGGGCGTGTCGAACGTGCGGACGGTCGCTCCGGGCAGCGCCAGCGGCAGGGGTGGGGCCGCCGGCGCTGCGTTCGGGAGCGAGTCGTCGTCGGTGGAGGCCGACAGGTGTGACCATCGCATGGCGAAGATTCGAACACACGTTCGATCGACTGTCCACCCGGTACCGGAGAACCCACCAAAAGGGAGCGCCGCGGACCGTCCGGTCCGCGGCGCTGACGACCCGAGTGTCGGTGGTTACTTCGCGGCGAGCTGCTTGCGCACGTCGTCCATGTCCAGCTTCTCGACCTGGTCGATCAGGGACTCGAGCGCCGACTCGGGGAGGGCGCCGGGCTGAGAGAAGACGATGACGCCGTCGCGCACTGCCATGATCGTCGGGATCGAGCTGATCTGGAACTTCGCCGCAAGCTCCTGCTGGGCCTCGGTGTCGACCTTGCCGAAGGTGATCTCGGTGTGCTTCTCCGAGGACCGCTCGTAGGTCGGCGCGAAGCGGACGCAGGGCCCGCACCAGCTGGCCCAGAAGTCGACAAGGACGATGCCGTCCTTGCCGGTCACCTCGTCGAAGTTCTCTGCGGTCAGCGCGACTGTCGCCATGATCTCTCCGTCCACGGGAAGAAGGCCACGGGAAAGGGGCCTACGTGCGGTGCAAACCCATCGTCCACCTCGATGATTCCCGGGCTCGGACCGGGTGACACGTGGCCTGCGGCACCATTTCCGGCTCGGGGCGTTGACCTTGGGCGACTCATCGTAACTCAAAGTAGGGAGAGCGCTCTCAATCGTAAAGCGGCGTGTAGCGTCCAGTTTGCGACAGCTGCGGCCTCCCTGGGCGGTCTCGGGACCCCCAGCTTCAGCTAGATAACGAACAGGTCACCACCGAAGGTAATAGGTAACAATGTTAAATGTGACTTGAGTCACTCACGAAATCTCTTCACATAGATACGCAGGGTAAGGCAGACTCTCTCCCAACAGAGCGTGGGCGGCGGGCGCCGGGGAGGGCCCCGCCGCTCATTGCGTCTCCCCCCAGGTGTGGCCCCGAGGCCCCTGGTTAGCCTCCTGGACCATGGTCGTCGAAAACCCCGTCGCGATGGACGAGTCCGAGGTCGGTGTCGGTCCCTGGCCGGGCGAGTGGCCCGAGGGCGAGCACTACGACCCTGAGTTGCTGGCGCAGGGCGATCGCCGCAATGTCGTCGACCGGTACCGCTACTGGCGGCACGAGGCGGTGGTCGCCGATCTCGATCGGCGCCGGCACGGCTTCCACGTCGCCATCGAGAACTGGCAGCACGACTTCAACATCGGCGCCGTGGTCCGCAACGCCAACGCGTTCCTGGCGGCCGAGGTGCACATCATCGGGCTGCGGCGCTGGAACCGGCGCGGCGCGATGGTCACCGACCGGTACCAGCACGTGCGCCACCACCCGACGATCGAGGGGTTCACCGCCTGGGCGGAGGCCGCCGGCCTGCCGATCGTCGGCATCGACAACCTGCCCGGGTCGCGGCCCATGGAGACGGCCACCCTGCCGCGCGACTGCGTCCTGATCTTCGGCCAGGAGGGGCCCGGGCTGTCCGCGGCCGCGCGCGCGGCGTGCGGCGCCGTCTTCTCGATCGCCCAGTACGGGTCCACCCGTTCGATCAACGCCGGAGTGGCCAGCGGCATCGCCATGCACGCCTGGATCCGCGCTCACGCCGGCCCGCCACCCGAGTGATGATCATCAGCTCGGATGAATGAACCGCGCCCAGCGCCCGGGTTCTGCCGATTCGCTTGACGGGGGCCCTGCCGACCCGCACCGTTAGAGGGTGGGTGTCACGGTGAGTTGCCCCCGTTGTGCTGCGCAGGTCCGGCCGCCGGATCTGATGCACAGCGAATGGCGCTGCGACAACTGTGGCGAGATCTCCCCGTTCCACGTCGCCGAGCACATCGGCCCCGACATCATCGAGAGCGTGCTCCGGCAGTCGGCGCCCACGGTCGATCACATGCCGCTCTGGTGCCCGTGGCCGCTGCCGCCGGGCTGGATGGTCACCGGGGTCGGCTGGGCCGGCGACGACCGCGACGGCGTCAAGGCGACCGCGCTGTCATGCAGCGGGCCGGAGCCGCTCGGTGGTGGCCCGGCCGATCTGGTGCTGATCGCGGAGCGTCCCGGCGTCGGGCTCGGCACCCGCTTCGCCGGCATCGCCGGGATCGACCCCGGCTACCTCATCGCCGAGGCGATGGGCGGCCCGGACCCGGGTGGACACTCCGGCCCGCACGCCAAGATCAGGGTCGGCGGGCACCCCACTCCACTGTGGTGTGTCAAGTCCCCGGAAGATCGAAGCGCCTATGTGAGTGAGGCCAAAGGAATGTGGCTCTATGCGGTAGCGTGGCCCGCAAGCGCGGGCTACTTCCTGGCCGAGCATGTCGTCCTGCACGACCTGTCCGACGGGGTGCCGTCCGAGCTCGTGTACGGAGCGCCGTCGCCCTACCTGCACGGCCGGGCCTGATCCGAATGGTCTGACCTGCGGGGACCGGTATCGGCTTTACGGCCACATTGTTCACACTGAGCCACGAAACTGATACCGTGAGTATTGCCGCGGCGATGACCGTCACCCGCAACGGAGGAGAAGGCCCGCCATGATCAAGAAGGTTCTCACCTGGCTTGGCATCGCATTCTTGATCTTCTTCATTGCGTTCAACCCGAACTCTGCCGCTGCCGTGTTCGAGTCGCTGGGTAGCACGATCGGCGACATTGCCCGCGGTTTCGGAACGTTCTTCACCAACCTCGTCGCTTAACATCACCTGATGGGTCCTGGCGAGCCGCGGCAACCTGACGATGAGGGTGCGCGCCGCCCTCGGGACGACGACGAGAATTTCGGCTACGACGATCCGGCGTTCCGTGACGACGGTCCCGAGTACGTCCAGGGCACGGCCACGCCCGGACCCGGTTACTCGCCCGACGCGGGCTACGCCCCCGACGCCGGCTACTCGCCGGACGCCGGCTACTCGCCCAGCGCCGGCTACGGCGGTTACGGCACCGACCCGCGCGACGACGAGTACCGCGATCCGGGCGAATACGAGGCTCCCGTCTTCACCGAGGAGGAGCTTCAGGGCCTCGGCGGCGACGGATCCGGTGTCCCGGGTGGACCGCGCCGGGTGCTGCCGCTCGAGGACGAGCCGACCACCCTGGTCTCGCGCTACCTCTTCCCGACCGAGCGCTACCGCGGCGAGTGGAAACGGCACTGGGTCAGCCTGTCGACCCCGCTGCTGATCGGCGTCGGTGCGACCCTGCTGCTCGGCTACCTCGCGGGCTTCCTGACCCGGCAGAACGTCGACGGCATGGTCACCGTGGCCGTGCTGGTCTGGCTGGGCGTCATGGGCTGGGTCGCGTGGCGGATCGGCGACTGGTACTTCGACCGGTTCATCCTGACCAACAAGCGGGTCATGGTCGTCAACGGAATAGTCACCCGCAAAGTGGCCATGATGCCCCTGCTGCGGGTCACCGACATGAAGTACGAGCAGTCCGCGCTCGGGCGCATGCTGAGCTACGGCACGTTCGTGCTGGAGTCGGCCGGCCAGGACCAGGCGCTGCGCGAGGTCAAGTACCTGCCGAACCCGAACGAGCTCTACCTGCGGGTCGTCGAGGAGATGTACGAACCGCAGGCAGTCGAGGCCCGGCTGGGCAAGGACGGTGACGCGGGCGACGACGCCTGACGTCCGCAACCGGGCCGCCGGGCGCACCCGGTAGCGTTTTCTAGTGACCAGAATCGACCTGCACTGCCATTCGACCGCCAGTGACGGCACACTGACCCCGGCCGAACTGGTCCGTGCGGGCTTCGAGGCGGGCCTCGACGTGATGGCCATCACCGACCACGACACCACCGGCGGGTGGGCGGAGGCCGCGGCGGCCCGGCCGCCGGGCCTGACCCTGATACGCGGTGCCGAGCTCTCCTGCCGCTGGTACGGAGTGGAGCCGGCGATCCCGCTGCACATGCTCGCGTACCTGTTCGATCCGGAGGAGCCCGCCCTCGCCGCCGACCTGGCCCGGCTGCGCACCGACCGGGAGCAGCGCGCGGAGCAGATCGTCGAGCTGCTGCGCGCGGACGGCGTGGACATCTCCTGGCCGGAGGTGCACGGCTACGCGGCCGGCGGCTCGGTCGGCCGCCCGCACATCGCGCAGGCGCTGATCCGGGCCGGGCTGGTGCGCACCACCGACGAGGCGTTCGCCTCGCGCTGGCTGGGCGCCCGCTACTTCGTACCGAAAGCGGATCTTGATGTTTTCGAGGCCGTGCAGGCCATCCGGGCCGCCGGCGGGGTCGCGGTCTTCGCCCATCCGAACGCGACCGTCCGGGGCCGCATCGTCCCCGACAAGTTGATCGTGGAGCTGGCGGCGGCGGGCCTCTTCGGACTCGAGGCCGATCACGAGGACCACACCGTCGAGCAGCGGGCGCACGTGCGCGCCCTCGCCGAGCGGCTGGGCCTGGTCGCCACCGGCTCCTCCGACTTCCACGGCAGCCACAAGACGGTCCGGCTGGGTGCGTTCGGCACTGCTCCCGACGCGTACGCCAAGATCGTCGCCGCCGCGACCGGCGTCCCGGCCCTGGGGTGACGATCGACGCAGTCGAGCACGTCATGCGCGGACGGCCCCCTAGGTTGATCTCGTGAACCTGAAGCTGTTCGGTGAGGCCTTCGTGACTCTCCTGGTGATCGTCGACCCGCCGGGCATGGTGCCCGTCTTCCTGGCCCTGACCGGGACGCTGCCGGCCAAGGAGCGGATCCGCGCCGGCACCCAGGCGGTGCTGCTGGCGCTCGGCGTCATCGTGATCTTCGCGGTGACGGGCCAGACGCTGCTCGACTACCTGCACGTCCAGCTGCCCGCGTTGCAGGGCGCCGGGGGTCTGCTGCTGGTCCTGGTCGCGCTGCAGCTGCTCACCGGCAAGACCGACGAACCTTCGGAGCAGGGCGGGACGACCAACGTGGCGCTGGTGCCGCTCGGCACGCCGCTGCTGGCCGGGCCGGGCGCGATCGTGGCGACGATGCTCTTCGTGCAACGCGCCGACGGGATGGACGACTACACGGTCATCGGCCTCGCCATCTTCGCGGTCATGCTGACGGTCTGGCTCGTGCTGCGCTTCTCCGGCGGCATCGTCAGGCTGCTGCGCCCGGGCGGCATCGAGGTGCTGACCCGCATCGCCGGCCTGCTGCTGGCGGCCATCGCCGTGCAGCTGATCGCCGACTCCGTGGCGGCCTTCGTGGAGCTTTACGCCGCGGCGCCCTGATTCCTGTCGGAGGATGCTGGCAGGATTACCACGTGCCCAGGACCTCCCCCCGATCGGCCGCGGTGCCCGAGCAGTTGGGCTTCGCCGGCATGCCCGAGCGGCTCTTCGTCTGCACGCCGAGCAAGCTCGGCGCGTATGCGGACTGTCCGCGCCGCTACCGCTACACCTACGTTGATCGGCCGTCCCCGCAGAAGGGCCCGCCCTGGGCGCACAACTCGCTCGGCGCGAGCGTGCACACGGCCCTGAAGAACTGGTATTCGGTGCCGCCCGAGCGCCGCGTCCCGGAGTCCCTGCCCACCCTGCTCAAGGCGACGTGGGTGCGCGAGGGCTACCGCGACGTCGATCAGGAGCGAGTGACCTACCGCAAGGCGCTCGGCTGGCTCGAGACCTACGTGACCGGCCTCGATCCGCAGGACGAGCCGCTGGGCGTCGAGCGGACGGTGGCGACCAAGACGGCCCTGCTGGCCTTCAACGGCCGGGCGGACCGCATCGACTCGCGGGCCGGCGAGCAGGGGCCCGAGGCGGTCATCGTCGACTACAAGACCGGCCGGTCCGGCCTCGACGCCGACGACGCCCGCGGCTCGCAGGCGCTGGCCCTCTACGCCTACGCGGCCCAGCGGGTGTTCCGGCGCCCGTGTCACCGGGTCGAGCTGCACCACCTGCCGACGGGCACGGTCGCCGCGCACGAGCACACCGAGGAGTCGCTGGCGCGGCAGGTGGCGCGGGCGGAGGACACGGCGCGGGACATCATCGCGGCGGAGAAGGCGGTGGCGGCCGGGGGAGATCCCGACGCGGAGTTCCCGACCAATCCCGGCACGCTCTGCGGCTGGTGCGACTTCCGGCGTACCTGTCCGGCGGGGCAGCAGGCGCAGGCCAAAGATCCGTGGGCGGCCGTGGAGCATCTCGAGCGCGCGTCAGGCTAGGCCCGCACGCTCCAGCGCGGCGCGGCGCATCGGGGTGACCCGGTACTGCTTCGGCACCGCGGCCAGGATCGCGCCGATGAGCAGGCGCATGCCGCGGACCGAGAGGTCCGCCGACATGTCAGTGGTCGGCCAGCCCAGGCCGCCGTACATCCGGCGGGCCCAGGCGGGCAGCAGCGCGACGGCCGTGCCCGCGATGCCGAGATAGGCCCAGCGGGCCGGGCCGAGCGTGAGGCCCAGCCGGATCGCCCGGCTGCTCCAGACGCTCGGCACCGGCGGCACGGTCAGGAACAGGGCCGTCTCGGCTGCCTCCCGGGTGATGCCGAGCTCCGGTCGCATCCGTTCGTAGTAGGCCGCGACCTCGGCCGCCGTGCCGGGCACGGTCGACGGGTCAAGGCCGACGAGTTCCGCCGCGCGCCGCTGCTCGGTGTAGTAGCCGTCGACCTCCTCGTCGGTCAGCCTCAGGCCGGCGCGGCGGGCCGTCGTCAGGAACGACTCCACCTCGGCCACGTGCACCCAGCGCAGCAGGTCGGGCTCGTCGACGCGGAATCTCTCACCCGTACGGGGGTCCGTGGCCGACATCCGGGCGTGCAGCCGCCGGACGCGACTCGCGGCGGCCTCGACCTCGGCCGTGCTGCCGTAGAGGACGGTGCCGACGTACTCCGAGGTCCTGTTCAGACGGCCCCAGGGATCGGCGCGGTAGCCGGAGTTCTGTGCGACCGCCGCCACCGCGCGCGGGTGCAGCGCCTGTAGGTAGAGGGAGCGCAGACCGCCCATCGTCACGATGGGTTCGTTGTGCACCTTCCACGTGACCGAGGCCGGGCCGAAGAGTCCCACGTCCGGGGAGCTGTCCATGGGGTCCAGCGTGCCACGCCGGGCGGGAAAGTTGAACAGGTTCAGGCTGCGCGATCGGCGCGGCGTTCGCGCTGGCAGGAGGGGCACAACCCCCAGAACGTCACTTCCGCCTCGTCCACCTCGAAGCCGTGCGCGACGCCCGGGTCAAGGCACGGGCGCTCGCCGACGGCGCAGTCGACGTCCTCGATCGTTCCGCAGCTGCGGCAGACGATGTGATGGTGGTTGTCGCCGACCCGGGCCTCGAAGCGCGCCGGGCTGCCGGCGGGCTCGATCCGCCGGGCCAGGCCGGCCCGGGAGAGCGCGCCGAGCACGTCGTAGACGGCCTGGGTGGAGACCGAATCGAGGCGGTCCCGGACCTGCCGGGTGATCTCCTCGACCTCCAGATGGCCGCCCTGGGTCAGCACGTCGAGCACGGCCACCCGCGGCCGCGTCACGCGCATGCCGTTTGCGCGAAGCAGCTGCTCACCCGTCGACATCACACCATGACAACACGCCGATCCGGCCGGCTCAACCTCCGTGCGCACGGCTGTGGCCTGCGATAGGGCACGTTTCGGCAACATCGGCACGGCCGGTGAACCGGAGTGGTCCACTGCGCGTAGGCGGAGACAGGGGGGGTGTTTGCGGCGTCAGATATCTCTAGGCTGGCGGACCCGATCCCCGAACGAACCAAGGAGGTAGCCGTGTTCGACCAGATCAACGGCATGCCCGTTCATGCTCTCGTGGTCCACGCGGCGGTGGTGTTCGTGCCGCTGCTGGCCCTCGCCGCGATCGCCTACGCGGTCCTGCCGCGGTGGCGATCGAAGATCGGCTGGGCCGCCGTCCTGCTCGCGATCGCCGCGCCGGCGTCGGCCGCGGTGGCCATGCTGTCCGGCACGAAGCTGCACGACCGCCTCGTGGCGAACGGCCTGAGCGGCCCGCCCCTGGAGGCGATCGACGAACACATGGGCTTCGGCACGCTGACCTTCTACTTCTCGCTCGGCCTCGGCGTTGTGACCCTCATCATGGTCGTGCTGGCCAGTCGCAAGGCGAGCCGCCCGCTACCCCGCGCAGCCGAACTCGGACTGGCAGTGATCATGGTGGCGCTCGCGGTGATTTCCGGCTATTACGTGTTCAGGACCGGCGACTCCGGAGCCCAGGCAGTCTGGGGAACGACGTCCTGACGGTCCACCGTCCCGGCCGCCATGTGGGGTGGCGGCCGGGACGGTAACTCCCCGGCCCCGATCTCCGAACACGACTTCGGCCGCTCGGTTGCGGCCGCCGAAAGCCCGGTACCCGTGCCGGTCAGAAGATCACGCGGGCGCAGAGCAGGCACATCAGGATCACGGCGATAGCTCCCGCCACCAGGCCGATGCCGTAGGTCACGGTGCGCGCCGAGCCCTCGGACTCGTCGAGGACGTCGTTGTTCTGGCCCGGCATGGATCGCGGCGGCGGAGGCTTCTGGAGCATCGGCGGACGCCAGTGCGGCGACGGCGGAGGCGTGCGCGGCGGTCCCTGGTAGGTGGGCGTGGGATCGGGCGCCGGCACCGGGCGGCCGGCACCGAAGGGCTCCGGCTCGGCATCGGGGCGCTGCCAATATGCGTCGTCGTCGGAACCGGTCGGGGCGCTCACGTTCATCGACGCTACATCCATCCGGTGCCGACGGCGCATCGCGACGCGGCCTACCCTCATACCGTGGACATGTTGGACGAGCCCGAACGTGATGCCGACGCCGAGCGCACGGTTGACCTCGAGTCCGAGGAGATGCCGCTGCTGCCCGATCAGACCCGCGACGACACCGAGCGGGGCTGGGGCTTCAGCGGCGAAGACTCGAACGATGATCGCCTCCTGGAGGACCGGCCCCCGCACTGGGGCTGACCCGCGCGGGGGCTGGACTGCGCCGGTCCGATCCGTGCGGGCCTGACCCGCACCGGGGCCGGACTGCGCCGGTCCAATCCAAGGGGGTCTGGTGTGCTGAGGGCTGCGCTGCGCCCGTCCGTTCCGGAGGGGCATGGCCAAGGCTGGCGGGTCTGATTCGGCGTCGGGGCTGATCCAAGTTCGTGCCGGAGCTCAGGGGATCTGGGCCGAGCGCACAGCCTGGCTGGCGATGGCCGTCGGGCCGGGCGGCCGTGCCCACTTCGCGGTCCCCGGCGGGCAGCGAAGCGCGGCGGACGCCCGGGGTGCGCGGTTGGCCGTCTGAGGTTCGGGGGTTTGCCCGGGGCGCGTGGCGTCTGCGCGAGGCGGTGGCATGGTCAGCCGTCCGGGCGGATCAGGACCGCGTAGCCGTGGTCCGCGCCCGCCACGGTGCGCTGCGCCTCGGCCGGGGTCAGGGCCAGCAGCAGCCCGCCCGTCGCCGGGTCGTCGGCCCCCGTCACGTCGAGGACCAGGGCGGCGGTGGCCACGGCCGGCGAGGCCTGTCCGGCGCCGGTCAGCCGGAACAGGTCGACGCGGTCGCCCGGGCGGAGCAGCCGGAGGGCGGCCGGTTCCGCGAGGCGGATCGGCACTCCTACCGTTCCCGCCGGCACTCCCGGCCGGTCTCGGGCCGCCGGTGCGCCGGCCGTGGACCGGTCGTCCGGGGCCGGGTCATCCTTGGTCGGCTCATCCTGGCCCGGCTCGCCGGCGGCGCCGAACGGGTCCGAATCGGCGACGCCCGCGGGTTCCGGGGACGCCGGCCGGTCGAATCTCCCGGAGTCCGCCGGGCAGTCCGCGCCCGTCCGGGCCGGTAGGGCCGCCGGGCGCGACGCGCCGGCGGCCGGGGTCGGGGCGCAGCCCTGTGGTCCTGACCACACCACTATCGCCGCGGTGGCCAGGAGGGCCGCGACCACCGCCGGCCTCAGCAGCGCCGCCCGGCCCGGGCGGCGCCAGCGGACCGGGTCCAGTCGTGGTTCCCCGCGCATCGTCCGCCTCCTGACCGCCCCGGGTGCGTCGTCGGGCAGAACGGTAGGCGGATGCGGCACATCCCGGCGGCCGTCCTGTGGACGACCCCGGGATGTGGACAACTACACAGCGGGCGCGGGGCCTGCTAGGAGGAGGACTTCGCCGCCTTCGCGGAGCCCGAGCCCGACGAGCCGGAGCCCGAGGACGAGGACGAGGACGACGAGCCCGACGAGGACGAGGACGAGGACGAGCTCGAGGATGCCGGCGCCGAGGACGTCGACGACGAGGAACCGGACGTGGATGCCGCGGTCGACGACGAGTCCGACTTGCTCTCCGAGGAGGTGGACGATGCCGCCTTCTCGGCGCTCACGTTTCCGGTGCGGGAGTCGTTGCGGTAGAAGCCCGAGCCCTTGAAGACGATGCCCACGGAGTTGAAGACCTTGCGGAGCCGGCCGCTGCAGTTCGGGCAGTCGGTCAGCGCCGGGTCGGAGAAGGACTGCACAGCCTCGAGTGGGGTACCGCACTCGGTGCAGGCGTATTGGTACGTGGGCACTGGTCCTCCGTGATACTCGCTGGCTTGGCACTCGTGGTCTAGGAGTGCCAATGCTCCGTCATCGGAGTTTATTTCGTCCAGTCCACCGTCTCGCTGAGGCCCTCGGCCGGTGTGATCACGGCGCGCACCCGGCGGTCGTGCGGTTCGGCCGGTACCGAGGGCAGAAACTCGCCGTCGTGCAGCAGGGCGACGGAGTACGCGTTCGCGGCGCGGGCCAGTGCCCGGTCGTAGGAGCCGCCCCCGCGCCCCATGCGCAGGCCGGAGCGGTCGACCGCCAGGGCCGGCACCACCAGCAGCGTGGCGCTCGCCACCGCCTCCGGGCCGAGGCGGGGCCCGACCGGCTCCCGCAGGCCGCGGGGTCCCGGCCGCAGGGATTCCGGCCCCTCGTAGCGGACCCAGTCGAGGTCGTTGTCCGGGAGCAGCACCGGGAGGATCAGCCGGCCCGCCAGAACCTCCGGCAGGTCGGCGCCGCCCGGTTCAGGACCTACCGGGACATAGCCGGCGATGATCGTGGGTGACTGTGCGCGTACGAGATCTTGGAGGGCGGCTTGGACCGCCGCCGCGGCCGATGCGCGGGATTCCGGGGGTAGTGATCTACGCGCGGCGAGGAGTTGATCGCGCAGCGCAATCTTCGCGGTTCTTGATTTTTCCGCTTCACTGGCGAAATCCGGCATGCAACACCCCCTTTTGAAAACCGGCAAACGGTGCACACTATGTCAGCATCGCTCCAAAGAAGGCCACTTCCAGGAGGACGTGTGACTCTGCGTGGCCGACTCACTACCGCATTTCTGGCGGTCGTGCTCGGTCCGGTTCTGCTCGGGTCCTTCTTTGTCGGGATGACCGTCGCCACGGTGAGCCGGGATCGGACGGTCGAGCGGCTCGATCATGCCGCGACGACGGTGCGCACCGCCATCGGTGCCGTGTGCCGGCAGTTGCAGGCCGCCGCCGACGCGGTCGCCGTGCTGCCCGAGGCCGACCGGCGGCACGCCGCCGACCAGCTCGTCACCCGCGGCCTCGCCTCCGAGATCCGGATCGGCGGCGGCGTTCCCGCCGGCCAGCGGGACTGCGCCGCGCCGGTCGCCGGCGGAGTCGCGACCGCGATCGTCGCCCGGGCCCGCCAGGGCGACGTCACCGTCTCCGCCGCCCAGCAGCTCGACGTGGGCTTCGTCAACCGGCTGGCGGCCTCCAGCGGCGTCGCCGTCACGCTGCTCGCCGGCGACGGGCCGGGTGCCGGGCCGGCGCTGAGCTCGGAGCCGTACCGGGTGAGCCGGCGGGTCGCGGCGGCGCTGCCCGAGGACCGGACCGCGCGCGGGCACCGGTCGGTGCGCGGAATCCCGGCCGAGCCCGGCCAGCCGCTGCCGCTCGCGGTCTCGGTGGCGGACTCCGACCCGATGTCCCTCTACGCATTCCTGATCTTCGGCGTCGCGGTCGTCGCCGGCGTCGCGGTCGTCGTCGCCCGGCAGCTGGCCCGCTCCACCACCCGGCCGCTCGAGGAGCTGGCCTGGGCGGTCGGCAAGGTGGCCGACGGCGAGCTGGGCACCCGGGTGCCGGTCGGCCGGGACGATGAGCTCGGCAAGCTGGCGGGCACGTTCAACCGGATGACCCGCGAGCTGCAGGCGTACGTGCAGGCGCTCACCGCCAGCCGCGACCAGCTGCGCGGCCATCTCGCCATCCTCGGCGACACCCTGTCCAGCACACACGACCTGCACCGGATCCTCCAGGTCATCCTCCAGACCGCGCTCTCCGCGACCGGGGCGCGGGCCGGGATCGTGCTGCTGCTCGACCCGGTCGACGGCCGGCTCGTCGCGCGCTGCGCCGAAGGGCTGACCGGGCGCTGGGACGTGCCGGAGGCCGACCTGCCCACGCTGCGCCTGACGCCCGGCGCCGGCGTCCTCGGCGCGGTCGCGGCCAGCGGCGAGCCCCGGCGGGGCGTCCGCGGCCTCGGCGCGGGCATCCTCGACGAGCCGGCCTGCCGCACGTACGTTGCCGTGCCGATCTGCGCACCCGCGACCGTCGGCGACCCGCTCGTGCCGGGCGCCGCGATGGCCGGCGGGCAGCCGGCCACGCTCGGGGTACTGGCCCTCTACGACCGGCTCGGCGGCGACGAGTTCGACGACGCCGACCTGCTCACGCTGCGGACCTTCGCCGGGCAGGCGGGGGTGGCGGTGCACAACGTGCGGGTGCACGAGGAGGCGCAGCGGCTCTCCCTGACCGACCCGCTCACCGGACTCTGGAACTACCGCTGCCTGCGCGAGTCACTGCGCCGCGAAGTGGAGCGGGCCAGCCGGTTCGGCCGGATGCTGACCGTGCTCGTGCTCGACCTGGACCACTTCAAGGACGTCAACGACACGTACGGGCATGCCGCCGGCGACACCGTGCTCGGCGAGTTCGCCCGGCGGATCCGGATCGGGTTGCGCGAGGTCGACGTCGCCTTCCGCCAGGGCGGGGAGGAGTTCGTGGTGCTGCTGCCCGAGACCGACGCGTACGGCGGGGTGATAGTCGCCGAACGGCTCGGTGCCGCCGTGCGCGAGATCCCGGTGCCCATCGACCCCCGCCGGCAGGACTCGGCGACCGGGCAGCCCGTCGACCGGGTCGCGATCAGCGTCTCGATCGGCATCGCCGTCTATCCCGAGCACGGGACCACCGCGCAGCAGGTCCTCGATGCGGCTGACGACGCCCTCTACGCGGCGAAGAATGCCGGAAGAGACACCTATCGCCTGGCCGAGACCGTGCCGCTGCCCGCGGCAGGTGTGACGGACGCCGCGGTTTCGACGGGCGCACCGGAAGGGCATTTCGATCATGTCACTGGTACAGACGTGGCGGCGCCAGGCGCGTCCGGCGGGCCACAGCCGCCGCGGCAGGGTCGCGGCCGATAGTCTCGCGGCATGTCCGGGCACGAATCGAGCGAAGGTACGGTGACCTCTCAGATGACGACGAAGGCCCATGCGAGCGGCCGTCGAGCGGTGAAGGCCGTCATTCCGGCAGCGGGGCTCGCCACCCGTTTCCTGCCGGCGACCAAGGCCGTGCCCAAGGAACTCCTGCCCGTTGTGGACCGCCCGGTCCTGCAGTACATCGTGGAGGAGGCCGCCGCCGCGGGCATCACGGATGTCCTGCTCGTGACCGGCCGCGGCAAGACCTCGATGGTGGACCACTTCGACCGGCGGCCCGACGTCGAGGCCCGGCTCGAGGAGAAGGGCGACCTCGCGCGGCTGGCCGCCGTACGGCGTACCAGTGAGCTCGCCGACATCTACACCTGCCGCCAGGGCGAGCCGCTCGGGCTCGGCCACGCCGTCGGCGTCGCCGCCTCGCACATCGGCGACAACGCGTTCGCGGTGCTGCTCGGCGACGAGTTCGTCGAGGAGGACAAGCCGCTGCTGCCGGCGATGCTCGACCTGCAGGCGCAGACGGGCGGCATCGTGCTGGCCTTCATGGAGGTCAAGCCCGAGGAGACCTCCCGCTACGGGATCGCCTCGGTGGCGCCCTCCGCCATCGGCGGCGACGACATCGTCGAGGTGACCGGGCTCGTGGAGAAGCCGTCGCCCGAGGAGTCGCCAAGCAACCTGGCCGTCCTCGGCCGCTACATCCTGCCCGCGAAGATCTTCGACGCGATCCAGGACACCAAGCCCGGCAGCGGCGGCGAGATCCAGCTGACCGACGCGATGGCCGCGCTGCTGGCGGACGGCACGCCGGTGCACGGGATCATCTACCGCGGCCACCGCTACGACACCGGCATGCCGCTGGGCTACCTGCAGGCGGTCGTGCAGCTCGCCGCGAAGCGCGAGGACCTGGGCGCGGAGTTCCGGGCGTGGCTCGGCGAGTTCGTCGCCGGCGGTGCCAAGGGATGACCGCTACGGCCGATGCCGAGGCGGCCGCCAACGAGCTGATGCCTCTCGCCGAATACCTGGGCAGTGTCTTGCGCAGGTTGCGGGCGCTGCCTCCGCTCGACCTCGACCTCACCCAGGCGCACGGCAACGTCCTCGCCAACGACGTGCTCGCCCCGCATCCGTACCCGGCCTTCGACCAGTCGGCCATCGACGGGTACGCGGCTCGCTGGGAGGACCTTGCCGCCGCCGGGCGGATCGGGTCACACCCGTCCTTCGGCACGTTCGAGGGCGGGCCGCGGCCGGTCCGCCTCAACGTCGTCGGCGACCTCGGCGCGGCGAGCTGGCGGCCGGTACGGCTGACCCCCGGCACCTGCTTCTCCGTGGCGGCCGGCGCGCCGCTGCCGATCGGCGCCGACGTCGTCGTGCCGGTGCACTGGACCGACCAGGGCATGGCCGCGGTGGAGATCCTGTACGCGCCGAAGCGCGGCTCCGGCGTGCGGCGCTCGGGCGAGGAGCTGCCCGTCGGCCGGGTGCTGGCGCCCGCCGGCTCCTACGTGACCCCGGCGATGGTGGCGGTCTTCGCGGCCTCGGGCATCGGGCACGTCGTCGTTCGGCCGAGTCCCAGGGTCGTCGTGGTGGCGACCGGCGACGAACTTGTCGACGTCGGCCGGCCCAGTCAGCCCGGTCAGGTCGTCGACGCCAACTCGCACGCCCTGACCGCCGCGGCCGTGGAGGCGGGCGCGCTCGCGTACCGGATCGGGATCTGCGACGACGACCCCGAGGGACTGCGCGGGCTGCTCGAGGACCAGACGCTGCGGGCCGACCTGATCATCACCACCGGTGGAACGGGTACCGGCCCCGGCGACATGCTGCGCAGGGTCCTGTCCCGCCGCGACCACGGCCGGGGCACCGTCGGGTTCACCGATGTGGCGCTCTGCCCCGGCGCGACCCTCGGCTTCGGTACGGTGGGCGGCGAGGAGGTTCCCGTCGTCTGCCTGCCCGGCGAGCCCGGCGCGGCCCTGATCGGCTTCGAGGTGCTGGCCCGGCCCGTCATCCAGCTGCTGGCCGGCGCCGAGCCCGTGTTCCGGCCCAGCGTGAAGGCGCACCTGCTGGAAACCGTCTCCTCGCCCGGAGGGCTGCGCGAGTTCCGCCCCGCGCACGTAGCTGAGCGGCGCGGTGGCGGCTACACCGTGCAGCCGCTCGCCGGAGGGCCGTACACTCTGTCCGGCCTCGCCGAAGCAAACGGTCTGCTGGTGCTCGGCGAGCGGGTCACCTCGGCGGCTGCCGGGTCGACCGTCGACGTGTTGCTGCTCGACCGGAGGCGATGATGCTGGGGTCCATGCCCGGATGGCCTGCCGTCCTGGCGGACGGATCCGTGCTGCTCAGGCCGTACCGCCGCGGTGACGCGCAGGCATGGTCCGAGGTGCGGATCGCCAACGAGGCCTGGCTGAGCCCCTGGGAGTCGTCGCCGCCCGGACCCTGGTCCGAGATGAACTCCCCCCGTGCGTACCTCTACGTCTACCGCGACATGAAACGCGCCGCCCGGCGCGGCGACAGCATGCCCTTCGTCGTCTGCCTCCGCGAGGACGACGGCAGCGAGCGGCTGGTCGGCCACATCAATCTCGGCAGCATCGTGCGGCGGGCGTTCAGTTCCGCGTACGTCGGCTACTGGGTCGATTCGCGGGTGGCCGGACGCGGGGTGATCCCGACGGCGCTGGCGCTGGCAGTGGATCACGCCTTCGGCGCCGGTGGGCTGCACCGGGTGGAGATCAACATCCGGCCGGAGAACGTGCCCAGCCGCCGCGTCGTCGAGAAGCTCGGCTTCCGCGAAGAGGCCTACCACCCGCGCTACATGCACATCGACGGCGCCTGGCGCGACCACCTGGGATTCGCGATGACCAGCGAGGAAGTCGCGGCCGAGGGCGGCCTGGTGGCCAGGTGGCGGCGGCTGCGCGCCAACGCCGGGTAACCCCGCCCCCACCCGCGACACGCCCCGCGGTCGATGTGCCGAAATGATCATCAGGACGGTACCGCCCCGGCGCGGCGCGGCGATTTCCGCAGCTCCCGCCCGTAACCTCGGGGAGATTGGGACTTTTGTGCGCCCGGGTCGCCGCCCGGACGCCCTTCGAGGCTGACGGGAGGGGTGAGGGTGCCGACCTCGGTGCTCCTCGCCGTCCTCGCCGCGGCCGGGTTGCTCGCCCTCGCACCCGCGCTCGTGCGCCGGTACGATGCCACGGAGCGCCTGGCGGCGGAGCGGGCGTCGTCGACGGCTCGGGTGCTTCAGCGCCGCCGTCGGCTTCGCACTGTGCCCGGACGCCGACCGGTAAACCCCGGACGCCGCTACGCGGTTACGTCGCGGACCCTAACGGGTGATCCTGCGCCGGTGTCGGCCGCCCCCGCCCCCGCACAGCCCTCCCGGCGGTTGCGGCTGGTCCCGGCGCGTCGGCCGGCGCGCCGTCCACCCGTACGCCGCAGGCAGACACCCGCAGTCGTCCGGCGGCGGCGGGTGTTCGCTGCGCTGCTGCTGCTCAACGTGATCGAGTTGATCGGCGTGCTCGCGGTCGGCCCCGGCTTCTGGATCGGCTTCGCCGTCACCGGCACCCTGCTCGGGATGTACCTGGTACACCTGCGCAACCGGGCGATCGCGGACAAGCGCCGCCGCCGGTTCGAAGCCCGGGAGGCGGCCTGGCTCGCGGCGCGGCAGGCGGAGGTGCGCCGGGAACAGGCCCGCCGGGCGGCGGCCCGCCGGGAGGCGCAGCGCCGGCTGGCGGCACAGAAGGAAGCCGTGCGGCGGGCCGCCATGGGCCTGGACCGCGACCCGTCGGACCTGCCGGCGGCGGTCAACGGCGGCTCGGTGTCCTACCGGCGCGGCGGCGGGCTGCGCGGCCGGGCATACGAGGCGGGCGGCCGGGGGTCGTCGTATCCGGCTTGATGATCTTTGGGAGGGTGATTCGCGGGGCGGTGGGGAGACCTGTTAGCCTTGCTGCGGTCCTACGGGGCCGGGGGGCTGTGGCGCAGTCTGGTAGCGCACCTCGTTCGCATCGAGGGGGTCTGGGGTTCAAATCCCCACAGCTCCACTTGTAATCTCCTGGCCAGCGGAAACACTGGCCAGTGATCGTTAGGCACAGATTGGGCACAACTCATGCCCGATCTGGCCTGCCGGGTAGCTCTCGCCGTGCACCCGCCAGAGCTGAGCCCACGACGTTGCGACGCCGGTTCTTCTTCGGCCACCAGTGCACGTAAGTCTCCAAGGTCGTCCGGAGACCGGCGTGTCGGAGAGCCTTCTGTACGTCGACCGGGTCGGCGCCCGACGCGATGAGCAGCGTCGCGAAGTAGTGCCGCAGGGAGTGGAACGTGGCTCCCACAGGCCACCCCGCCGCGTCGCGCCAGACCCGCCAGAGCCTCGCCCACGCCTGATCGTGGATCGGACGTCCTTGGTCGTCGGTGAACAGCAGCCGGACCACCCGCCGCGTCGGCGGCTTGCCCGGGTCCGGCGTGCCTCGGGTGATGTCCACCAGATCCACCGCAACCGGCGGGTAGTCGCGGACGTGATCTGCGTAGGCGGCAGAGACCGCGTCGTCCAGGTCGACGTCACCGACCGATCCGGACTTCGGGGGCGCGAGGTAGAACCCGCCGTAGTGGCTCCTGTGGAAGCGGAGTTGCTGCACGACGTGGACGACGCCGCTTTCGTCGTCCACACAGCGGTCACCCGCCTCCATACCGAGAACCTCGCCCAAGCGGGTACCCTCGCCCGCGCCCAGCAGGATCGCCAGGCGGAAGTTGGGCGGTACCACGTCGAGCAGCGCCACGACTTGATCGGTCGTGGGCACCCACTTCGGGGCGAGCGATAGCCCTCGGAGAATGGTGCTTATCTTGATCGACTGGCACGGGTTGTGGAGGATGACCTTGTCGGCCAGCGCGGCATTCATGACGTTGTTAAAGACGTCGAAGTACGTCCGAATGGACAGCTGCGCGGCATTGCCCGCGATCAGCTTGGCGATCCACTCCAAGATGTCCGTCACGTTCAGCGAACGGATGGGCCGGTCACCGAAGTGCGGGTAGTGGTGATGCCGGAGTCGGGAGTCGAGATGCCGCTGGTAGTCCAGTGCCTGGCCGACGCTGCGGGATAGCCGCCACCGCTCGGCGTACTCGCGGTACGTGGTTCGCTGGTCGGCTTGGTTCAGCTGCGTCTCCGGGGCGGCGCCCGTCCGGGCCTCCAGGTCGAAGGCTTCCGCGTCGGTCTTGCGGTCGAACAGCCGCTCCCGGCTTCCGCCGGCTGCGTCGATATAGCGGACGCGCCAACGTTTGCCTCGGCCGTATCGCCGGGACTTGAGCCGCTTCTTGTCCGGACCGCGCTCCTTGAGGTACCAGAGATCGTCAATCGGCATCAGGCGGCCTGCCCTCGGAACCAGGCGTAGACGTCGGCGGGGTCGTAGCGCAGGTGGCGGCCGACCTTGCGGGCAGGTGGGCCGATTCGGCGGTGCCGCCACTGGTAGAGGGTGCCGACCGGGATGCCGAGGTACTGCGAGGTGCGGCTGATCGACCAGAGGTCGGGCGTGGTGGTGGTCATGGTGGCGGGGCCTCCTTTCTGGTGACGGTGAGGTAGACGCGGATCTCGTTGGCGTGGCTGGCGGGGTGGGTGCTGGCGCGGCAGGTCGCCCGGTCGCCGAAGGTTCCGGCGAGGTGAGCGAGCAGATGCGCTTTCTGTGCGGCGACGACGTTGGCGGGGCCGATGAGGCGGACCGCGAGTAGCGGCCGGGGACGGTAGGGCATGAACGGGTCCTTCCTGCGGGTTGAGTCGGTGCTGGAGTGACGGGGGCCGGGTAGGCCGTGGTGGGTGTGCCGCTATGGAGTTGTCAAGGGACGGCCGTCAAGGCGGGCTTGACGGTGAAACGCCGGTCATGCGGCGGGGGTAGTCAGGGACTCCCGCGCCGTCTGCTGGTGCTCGCGGGCCATCGCCGCCGACGTGTTCGCCAGCAGCGCGTCAGCGGTGGTGTGCCATCCCGCGCCGACGAAGGCGAGGAAGTTGACGACCAGCGTCGTCGGCTCGGCGACCGGCTCGGTCCGCTCCGGCCCGGTGCTCTGGGCGCGGCGGAACACGACGCGCTGGTCCCGGAGCAGGGCGAAGGTGATCGAGTAGCGGCGCGACTTGGTCAGGAAGTGACCGCCGTAGCCGAGCATGTGCGCCCACCGGCGCAGCTTCAGGTACGGGCTTGCCGGTGGCCCGGGCGGGGTGCGGCGGGCCGTGTCGGCGGCGGCGGCCTGCTCGGCCGCGCAGGTCGGGCAGACCCGGTAGCGGGTACAGCCGCCGCAGTTCGGATCGGTGCGCAGCGGGCCGAACGGTCCGGCCGGGGCAGTCTCGGCCCGCCGCGCCCTGGGCAGCGCCGCGGGTGGTTCGGGGTCGGTGCGGAAGCTGCCGAGGCGCCAGCAGGCGTCGATGAGGCGCTCGGTGTGGCTGCCGTCCGGGTCGGCGTACAGGGTGATAGTGCTGTCGCTGAGCCGGTTGGAGGTGTGGCCGGTGACCTCGGTCGACTTGGTGGCGTACTTGGCGAGGTACGCGGCGACCTGGGCGTGGGTGACCCCGCCGTCGGTGCCGGAGTTGATGACCTTCGTCAGGACCTGGTCGCCCCAGCCGATGTGCCAACCGCCGGGGTTGGCCGGGTGCGGGCCGGTGGTGAAGCCGACCGTGGCGGCGGCGTGGTCGACGGCGTCGACCAGGTCCTGCGCGGCGATCCCCGCCGGAGGCGACGCGACCGCGCCCGGGTCGGCGGGGTCGACGCCGTCGAGGCGCAGGATCACGTGCAGGTGCACGGCGGCGCGGCGCTGCATCTCGGCGACCTTGTCGAACTCCAGCCGCACCGGCGCCACCATCCGCGTCTTGCCCGACGCGGAAACCGTTGCCACGTCAGGGATTCCGCGTTCGCGGGCGACGCGGCGCAGGTAACGGTTGATGGCGATGGTGGTCCGCCGCCACAGTTCGCCGGCCATCAGGTTCCACACGGCCTGGGCGTCGTAGTCGTAGCAGTCCATGCACAGCGGCGAGCCGAGGTTGCGGTCTTCCGCGCCGTGCCGGGCGAAGCACACCAGCCGCACCCCGTGCGGGCACACCGCGATCTCGCGGCGGGCGTGGCACGGCTCCGGACGGCAGTCGCAGCCCGCCCGGCGGGCACAGGTGTGCCGCTTGACCCTGCGGGAGTGCACCTCACCGAACGACGGCGCGGTGAACGTCGGGAACACCGCCGGATGATGCGCGACCTGCTCGGACACGCCCTTGCCACCGACCAGACCAGCCCGGATGATCTGGTACGCGTCGCGCTTGTACCGGTCCGAGCACGACGGGCACACACTCTCGCGGCGGTTGCCGCAGGGCTTGTAGATCACCCCGTCCGGCATGTCCGCGGTGGCACGCTCGGCGAGGACGCGGCCGGTGGCGGCTTCGATCGTGGCGATGGTCCCGGCCAGCCGGACCGGCCGCATGCATGCGGACGCGGATTGGACGTGCGACAACCAGGCCGGGTAGTCCGGCCGGGCGGCGCGGGCGACCGCCTGGAGACGGACGTCGGTGGAGCGGGACAGCCATTCCAGGCGCTGGGCAGGGTCCGGCTCGGCGTACGGGGCCGCACCCGAAGCGGAAGCTTCGGGTACAGCGCTGAGCGTCGAGGCGGTCATCGCAACATATCCAGGCTGCTGCGAGTACCGGTGACGGTGCGGACAACGACAGGTGCCACCGAGCAGCCGACACGGTCCCGGTCAGCACACACCCACGACACAGGAGCCGACGGTCCGGCCCCGCTCCGGGCACACGGTGCGGGCAGCAGACCGGAGCAGGCACGGCGAGGCAGCCGGTACGTCGTGGCGGGTGGCACGGCGGGTGCGGGGGTCTGTGCAGCGTCCGGCCCGATGACCTGAAGGTCGGCGGCGGGACGGGCCAGACTCGGCACCAGCGGCCACCCGGCCGACGGCCGGAACCTCACAGCCTGCACGGCAGCAGCCAGCGACGCGGCCGAGACGGGGCAGACTCCGGCCCCGGGCGCGGTGGTCTGGCAGGTGGCGGCGGCAGCTCGAAGGGCCATCAGGTCACCGCAGTCCCGGCTGAGTCAGCGGGCACTCCTGGGCACGCACCGCGTGCAGCAGGCGGTCATAGATGGCGTTGTTGCGGTAGCGGGCAGGCCGCAGCCGCGTGTGTCGGGTACAGCGGATGCCGTAGATCCGGCACAGCAGCTCCTCATACGAGGGGCTCATGGTGGCGCCGTTCTCCCACTTCGACAACATCGTCTTCAGAGAGGCAGGCGCGGCGATGCTGACGCCCTCCCGGGCGGCCAGCTCGGTCAGTCGACGGATCACGGTGGACTGCTTCAGACCGGCCGTCAGGCGCCGGCGCTTCCACACGTGCTGGACACCCGGGAACTCCTCCGGGCTGTCGTCACGCGCCGCCCAGCCCGTCAGGGCACGGGGCGCGGTGTCGGTGGTGACCGTCATCGGGCACCACCGACCAGGGCGGGACGCTCGCCGTAGACACGGCGCAGCAGTCCCACGTAGTAGCCGGGCACCGTGCTGCGCTGGTTTTCCCACAGGAAGACCAGCCGGACCAGCAGGTACACCGCAGGCAGGGTGACCCCGTCACGAGCAGCCGCGATCTTCATTCGGCCGATCAACTGCACGGGGTCCCAGCCGCGGGACAGGCGCAGCAGACGCAGTTCCGTCATGCCGCCACCGCCACAGAACCGCCGTGGCTGAGTCTGGGGTCGTACTGACGCCAGAACCGCTCAGCGGTCGAGTGCGCGCGGCCGAAACCGGACGCACCGCCCCACATCAGCGCGTGGGTGGCACGTGCCGCACGCCGCGACCGGCGGTCCAGACCAGAGTGCATGGCCTTGACCAGACGCAGCGACGCGGCATTGCGTGTCGCCACCTCGGCATAGCCGAGCAGGGACAGCCCGGCCCGGACGGCGTCGACCGGTGAGCCGCCGTCGACCGGCGACGCGGCCACCGCCACGGCAATCTCGCCGTAGGTGAGCCCGAACAGAACATCCCGCAGACGCGTGACATCCAGACGCCGCTGCTCGGTCATGCCGCCACCGCCAGCGAGTCGACAGACGGCGCCGCAGCACCACCGGTTATGCCGTTCGCCGCGCGGAACGCGGCGATGGCGTGCCGGGAGCCGAACCAGAGGCTCAGGCCCAGCGCCAGCTTGCGGCGCGACAGCGACGACCAGATCCGGCGCTGACGCGCCGTCCGGGTCTCCGGCGTGATCACGTCGTCGAGCAGGTCCAGGTTCAGGCGGCGGTCACGGATGTCCCGCGCCCTCACCTCGGCCAGCCCGATCCGGGCCACACCCACCGACGCGATCCACACGACCTCATCGGCCGACATGGACCGGACCAGCGGCAGACCCGAAGCGTCCAGCGCCACGGCCAGCTCACCAGCGCGCAGCGACTCCACCAACTCGGCGCACTCGAACAGCGCCGGGGCGTTGCCCGCTCCGACTCGGTCACGGGACTTGGGAGAGGTACCTTGAGACAGCATCGGCTGACTCCCTTCGCTAGGACGATCGATCGATGCACCGGCCTCGACGGGTTGCAGCCCGTCGGGGCCTTCTTCGTGCCTTGGCTATAGGCTAACCGGCTAGCGGATAGCCGTCTAGTCAACTAGCCGTTTATTCGGTAGACGGACATCCGGTATGCTTTGACGCATGCCAACCCTGGATGAGCTGCGCGAACTTGCAACGCGGGTACGCGACGCCACCGCCGCGCTAGACGACCTGCGGCGGGAGCGCGACAAGCTCATCCGCGAGGTTCGGCTGACGGGTGAGCACTCCGTCCCCGAGATCGCGGACGCGGCGGGCGTCTCGCCCGCTACCGTCAAAACGGTGGTGCGAGGCCTGCGATAGCGGCTGTCCATCATGGCTATAAGCGAACCTCGCCGGGACTTCGCTGCCACCATGTGAAGACCCATGTGAAGTTCGTGCGGCCACGTGCCGGTACCCGTCTCGCCGCCGTAGGCGGTAGCGTCGAGTCAGACGAGGGCCGGTCACGAGAGGAACGTCACGTGAGCGAACAGAACGACAGCCTCGCTGCACTAGTCCAGGAGTCCGAGTTCTCTTGGGCTGGCCTAGCCCGCAGGGTCAACGACCTCGGTCTAGCTGAGGGAATCGCACTGCGCTACGACTACACCGCCGTGAACCGTTGGATCAAGCGAGGCGAGAAACCTCGCTCGCCCGTCCCTGTCTTGCTCGCCCGCGCGCTATCAGAACGCCTCGGCCGACGGATCACGCCATCTGATCTGGGCATGATGGAGGAACAGACCCTGGCCGCCCGAGGACTGGAATACGCACACAGCCCTCGCGCGACGGTAGACACGATCATCGACCTGGGAAGGGCCGACGTGAAGCGACGGAACATCATCCGCGCCCCGTTTGTGCTGGCCGCACTCGGAGCACCTAGCCGGGACTGGCTGCTCGCAACGCTCGACGAGACAGTCACCGACCGTGGTCCCCGCCAGATCGGAATGCGCCAGGTCGGCGGCATCCGTGACATGTTCGCGCTGTTCCAGGACATGGACGTCATGCGAGGGGGCGGACACGCCCGGACCGCCCTGGTCGAGTACATGCAGAGCTACGTACTCCCGCTGCTAAAGCGCGACCACGAAGCCCCTGTGCAGCGCGCGCTCTACGAAGCTGCGGCCGAACAGTCCTACCTCGTCGGGTGGATGGCATACGACGACGGTGAGCACGGCCTAGCCCAGAGGTACCTAATCCAGGCACTCCGCCTCGCCCAGGCGTCAAAGAGTTCAGCTCTTGGCGCCCACGTCCTGGCGGGCATGTCAGACCAGGCGAACTTGCTGGGACATCCCAGGGAGGCCCTCATGCTTGCCCGCGCGGGGCGGCGAGGCCTTGTCGAGGGTGAATCGCTCGCGTGCCTCGCCGACCTCCACATCCTCGAAGGACGCGCCCACGCAGCGCTGGGCGACTCCGCAGCCGCCACGCGAGCAGTCACGCAGGCGGAGCAGACGTTCGGCAGGGTCACGCATGAGAACGAGCCGACCTGGGCCAAGTTCATCGACACGCCCTACCTCCTCGGCGAGGCCGCGCACTGCTTCCGCGACCTAGGAGAGCCCGACCAGATCGAGACGTTCGCGGAAGAGTCGGCCGCCGTCGCCCGACAGCAGGGCCGCGCACGGCGTGGAGCGCTGAGCGAGGCAGCCCTAGCGATCGCCGAGCTTGAGCGCACCCACGTCGAGGCCGCCGCATCCAAGGCCACGCTCGTCGTCGACCTCGCCGCGTCCGTCAACTCGTCCCGCGCGATCGCCACCGTGCGCGATCTCCAAGAGCGCATGGCTCCCTTCGCCGACGTCCCCGAGGTGCAGCGCTTCAACGTCCACGCGCGGGACCTGCTTGGCCTTGCCGCGTAGGGCCGCCTTGAGCCGCGTTGAGCCGCGTTGAGCCGCGTACGGCGGTGAGAACTTTCTATACGTCTTCAAGGCGCGGCTCGGGGATCGACGCCTTGCCGCTGCGCTCCCGGCGTCGACCCCGACCGCGCAGACGTGAAGCTCCGCCGGACACGACGAAGCCCCAGCCTGCCGGCGCATAGCGGGGCGGACTGGGGCTCAGTTCAAGGGTCAGAAGGTGAAGTTTTCGGCCGTCGGCGGCGCCATGACAGTGAAGGAGGCGGTTCGCTCCACCTGCGGCGCTTCAAGCAGCCAGTCGTAGCGCCCCGGCTTGAGCGGTAGTGGGGACACGTTAAGGGCGAATGACGCATCCAGAGGGCTGCCTGGAGGGACGCCTGCCGGGCGGCCGACTTCAATAGCGCCCTCGAAGCGGACCGGCCGGGGTTGACCATCAATCACGAACGACACCGGATCGCCGTCCTGCTCGCGAAGGGTCAAGGTGAGTGGGATCCGCTGGTTCGCCCGATCCCACGGAACCTTCGCAAGAACGACGATGGCGTGAGACACAGGCGTGCCAGCCCGGGACCAGCCCGCCCCAAGCATGTGGACCTTGCCTGTAGTCGGATCGGCTTGGGCCGCGTCGCAGAGGATGAGCTGGATGTCGAGAGGTGACGCCATCAGGCGGCGAAGAGGTTCGCGGTGTTACCCGACTGCTGCACGTTGATGCGGGATGCCATACCGACGAGGTTAAGCCAGTGGGTCTGCCCGTTCGTAGGGCGCTGGGTCTTCCCTCGCTCGGCCGCCGAGTCGAAGGCCGCCAAGAGGTCGTCGACTTGCTCGTCTTCCTCGTAGAAGTCTTCATCCTGACTCATGCCGCTCATGATGCACTCCTTACCTGTGAGTCGCCTACCGATCGGTGAAATAGGCACTACCCAGCCGGTAAACGTCCCCCATCGGGTCGTTCGCGTCGTACAGCACAACCAGAGCTGGGCGGTCTTGGATCCGTGTCTTCACTAGCCAGCGCCATCCACGAACTTCGTCGTTGTGGTGCACGTAGTCAAGACCTTCGATGCATGTGACCGCATCGCTGACTTGATCTGCGGTGATGCCGTGCTTGGAGTTGATCTTCTCTTCGGTCGGCGCACTGATGAGGACCTTCGCGATCCAAAGTGCGCCCATGTCCCTCCTTGCCCGTTTCGGCCTGGGGGCCGACGTTAACGCGCTGTGCGCACAGGGTCACCACCCTTTCGGGCGAGGGTTGGTGCGGATGTGACCCAACGACCATGCCTCCGGCGGCCCCGCCGGGGGCGGCCTGCGGCCAGCCGGAAGAACATGCCTCCGGCGGGCGCTCGGGAGGAGGCTTCCCGAGACGCGCCTGAGGCAATCAGACCGCGCCGCCGGCGGCAAGCGATGGAGCGTGCTTGCCGCCGGCGGCGCGGCCCGATTGGGCAGAGCCCGCGCCCCGGGAAGCCTCTAGCCCTTGCTGGTAAAGATCATCGGGCACAACTCGGGCACAACAGCGCTCGGAAACGGGTGTAAAACGATGTCAGTCAATGGCAACACGCGGGCAGCTCAGCGGCCCGATGTGCCCGACTGTGCCGCGTTCCCGCTGGTCACGAGGTGTATGGGGTTCAAATCCCCACAGCTCCACGAGTGTTTGGGTGGCCTCTGTCCGCGGGTTGCGCGGACCGGGGCCACTCGTCTTGTCTGCTCCGGGGGCCGAGCCCCCGGAAGCCCCGCGGTGCGGTGGTAGCGCTTGTCGTTTCGGTAGCGCTTGTCGTTTCGGTAGCGCTTGTCGTTTCGGTAGCGCTTGTCGTTTCGGTAGCGCTTGTCGTTTCGGTAGCGCTTGTCGTTTCCGGTTCAGCCGGTGGGCGCAGGTTCGGTATGAGTCGGGGTCGATTCTGGCTCGCTGAAGCCTCAGGGCCGAGTCGATGATGTTCCTACCCAGACCGTCGGCGACCAACGCTATGAGCAGGTCATATAGCCACACCTCGACGTCGAGCCATGATCCTGCCCTCATCCGGGAACGAAGAGTCCGTCGGTTCAAATCCGGCCGTGACCGGCAGAGCTCCGCCGCAAGCGCACTGCGGGCCCTCGATGAGGGGGTAGGCGCCGGGGCAAGGGTCACAGGGCGAGGATCTACTGCGTGCTGGGCCGCCTGCCGATTAGTGACCCATGCCTAACCTGAACCAGTCGGCCGTGCGCGGCCGACGACACTTCCTCATGCTGCTGGGCACGGGCGCGGCGGCCCTCGCGGTGGCCGCCTCGACGAGCCTGTCGGCGCCCGCCATGGCCTCCACGACGCCGGTCACCGACACCGGTACCGATCTGTCGGGCTGGACGACCGTCGTCGGTGACGGCGTCTATGCGGCGGCCGGCCAGACGCCGGTGAACGACGCCGACATCACCGCCGAACATCGCAGCACTGATTCCCGACTGCGCGCCAACATCCTCAACCGCGGGATCATGGCGCACAACATCACGTACAAGCCGGTCACGGACCCGTCCATGATGACGCTCGTCCACCAGGCCAGCTACTCCTTCCAGATGCCCTTCGTGCCGTCCACGGCCGGCGGCCCCCGCAACGCCCAGACCGTCGAGGGTGGCCTGTTCGTCTGGGATGGCCTGAACACCCGGGTCGACCACGGCACCGCCTTCCAGTGGCTACTCAATCCGTGGGACGCGAACTTCGGCAAGATCCGGGTATGGACCGGCAGCTCCTGGCAGGCGGCCGGCTACCTTAAGCCGGACACGGCCTGGCACCAGGTCTCCTTCCTCGTGGACCCGAGCGGCCAGCGGGTGGAGCTCTCCATCGACGGCACCCAGATCTCGGCGCCGTACTCACAGACGCCCAAGAGCGGATGGGGCACCGAGGTCTCGGCACGCCTGCAGGCGGAGGCGATCTCCCTCTGGCCCGGGTCCACGGCCACGTGGGGCCCGCAGCACGAGGTGCTGATCAAGGACTGGACCTGGACCCGGCAGTAGGACTGCACTTAAGCACTTCGCACACGGAAGGCCCGGGGTTCGTAGCCCCGGGCCTTTCGGGCTGCTACCGGGCACGCCAAGATCACCTGTACTGCCGGGGTTGATGTACGGCCGCACGCTGGCCGGAAGCCCCGCGGTGCGGTGGTAGCGCTTGTCGTTTCCGGTTCGGCCGGTGGGCGCAGGTTCGGTATGAGTCGGGGTCGATTCTGGCTCGCTGAAGCCTCAGGGCCGAGTCGATGATGTTCCGCCGTCAATTCTTCTTCGGCCACCAGTGCACGTAGGCGCTTGGTCGTGGACAGCGGCGCGACGGGCCGGGTGATCGGCGGGGCGCAGGTAGGTGAATGTGCAATTCGCCCTATCCCGTGCGCCGACCGGTAACAGGTGTCGCTACCGTCGGCCGAGCCGGAACACGTCCGTGTAGATGGTCTTGCGACGGCTCCAGACATCCTCGGAGAGGCCGGAGATGCGCATGCCCGCGCGGTCGAACTGCACGAAGCCGTAGATCGCGGCCACCAGGTAGGCGAGCCACAACAGGCCCGAGAGTAGGCGGCCCGCATCGATCGACCAGAGGGCGACGTTCACCGCCAGTACGGCCAGCATCACCCGGAATGCCCAGACCCCTGCCTTGTATTCGGGCTTGTTGCGGACTGCCCGCAGGTCGTCCTCGGTCATTGGCACGCGGGCACCCTATCCGTCCAGGCTGCGGAGCTCCATGGCGACGATCCAGATGAGTGCGGGTACTCATCGATGTAGCGACGGAACGGGGTCGTCGCCGCCTCCCACCTGGCCCTTCCCATTTAGTGAGACAGGGATTGGTGTTGTTCGGCGCCGCTGCGAAGATCCTCGGGTTGTGGATCATGAGCGGGGGAGAGCGTCGTGAGGCGTTGGCGTACTGGTCGGGCAGCAAGACTGGTGATCGCGGCTGGGATGGCGCTCGCGGTTGCCGTTCCGAGCTTCCTTTTGGCCAGGACGGCCGATGCCGCCACCTCCGCGCCGGCGCCGGCGCGGATGCCGGTGAATCCGGCGGGCTGTGCCGTGACTTCGATGACAGGTTTCGGCGAGGCTCCGGCCGACCGCCTCCAGGATGGCAGCTGCCGGCGGTTCAGCGTCGCGGCAAGCGGGGTGTACCTGGCCCGGGCGGCCGACGCCGACAACAAGACCCTCGCGAGCGCGGTCTACGAAGGCGACAGCCTCCGCTGTGCCGTCGCCTGGTGCGATCTGGGTGCCGGCACCTACTACCTGGTTGCCGAGCCCGGCGCGGCCGAGCCGTACACCGAGCCCTTCCGCGCGACCGTGGTCGACCTGAACCGCCCCGGCTGCGAGGCCGTGACCGCGCAGGGCTTCAGCACCGCGTACCGCGGCACGTTCGCCAATCAGGGCGAGGTCCGCTGCCTGGACCTGCCCGACGTCCCGGGCCGCTACCAGGTCACGCTCGCACCTGGGGACCCGAACAGGCCGATGGTGCAGCTCATCCGGGACTGGGACGCGCGGCCGTGTACCCCCGGCAACGTCACCGACGTGTACGGCTGCGAGCCCCAGGTCCCCGGGCCGGTCTCGCTGATCGTGGTGTCCCAGGACCCGCGGACGACCGGTGAGTACCGGCTCGCGGTGCAGCGGACGACCGGGGCGAACGAGTGCGCCGACATGTCGCCGGGGGTACCCGGCGCTCCCGGTCACGCGACCGTCCCGCTCTCCGGCACCGACTTCGTCACCTGCTTCGACCTTCCGGCCGGCGGCTCCGGCAGCGAGGAGATCCTCACCCTGGACCGGGTCGAGGGCGACGGCACGGCCTGGCTCTCCGTCTACGACTACGACGGCAGGGTGGTGTGCCAGGACACGGCCGCCGCGGCGTACCAGCAGCTCGGCTGCAAGCTGGGCGGCGCCCGGCACATGGTCGTGGTGCGTTCGGCCACCGGCTCCGGGCGGTACCGGATCAGCCAGGTCACCGGAATCAGCGAGAGCTGCGCGGCGCCGGCCTCCACGGCGTTCGGCGGGCCGGCCACCGCGGGCTCGATCAGCATCTCCGGCGACGTGCGGTGCTACCGGGTCCCGGCCAACTCGTGGATCGGCGTGCAGGGCGGCGGAGACATACCCACGATCGGGCGCTTCGGCCCGGACGGCGAGCTGTACACCTGCCCGGCGCTTCCCTGCATGGTGCCGTCCACCGAGGTCATCGTGGCCGCCGCGAAGCCGGCCACCTACCGGCTGGACACCTGGGCGGTCGGCTTCGACTACTCCGCGCCTGCGGACTGCGGCATCATCACGGACACCACCGCGTACGGCTTCGGGCCGGTCACCGGGACGCTGGGCGCGGACGACCGGGCCCACTGTGTCTCCGTGCCGACCGGGCTCTACGACGAGTTCCGGCTGACGACGGAGAACGCCGAGCCGTACGTGATCAACGGCGACGGCCGGATCGTCCGGTGCAACCAGGACGGCACCACCTGGGCCTGTTCGCCGAAGCCGTCCCAGGTCAGCAACCGTGCCCTGGTCGCGTTCCTCGCGGAGCGGGCCGGGCCCTTCCGGGCTGAGGCGGCGTGCGTCACCCTTGTCAGGCTCTGCAACCACGCCTCCTTCGGGCTCGGGAGTCCTGCCCCATACGTCCTGACGACCGGGTCGACGGCGACCTTCACCATCTCCGGCACCGCCCTGCACCAGCAGGACACCCTGTGGCTCAGCCGGGGTGGCGAGAGAGTGACCCCGATCGTGGTGCGCTCGGTCTCTCCGAACCGGGACCTGTACACGGTCGACATCGACCTGACCCGTGTCGAGCCCGGCCGGTACGACCTCGAGGCGACGTCCTACTCGGCGCCGAAACGGACCTCCACCTATGACGAAGCCGTGGTGGTGCAGCCGACGCAGCTGGCGGTGGCGACCAAGCCGTCGATCTCCGGCAAGGCCGCGGTCGGGGTCAAGGTGACCGTGAATCCCGGCGTGTGGAGCCCGGCGGTGGAGTACTACCAGTACCAGTGGGCCGCGAACGGCGTGCCGATCGCCCGGGCGACCGCTCCGTCGTACACGATCCCCGCCGAGCTGCGCGGAAAGCGCCTCACGGTGACCGTGACCGGCCGCCACGCCAACCACAGGGAGAACGTGGCGACCTCCGCCGCGCTCACCGTCGGCTACGGCGTGGCGCCGAAGGCGACCGCCAAGCCGAAGATCGTCGGGACGGTCAAGGTCGGTAGGACGGTGACGATCTCGGCGGGCGCCTGGTCACCCAAGCCGACCTCCTACCGGTACGAGTGGCGCGTCAACGGCAAACTCGTCGCAACGGCCGGGCGGCTGAAGCTGAAGAAGTCCTGGTCCGGCAAGAAGCTGACCCTGACCGTCGTCGTCAAGCGGACCGGTCACTACGACGGCCGGGCCGTCTCGGCGACCGTAAAGATCAAGAAGTGACGGGAATGGGGTTCGCCGTGAACAAGAGGACCGTCCGGGCCGTCGTCGCGGCCGCCGTCCTGATCGGGGTCGTCGGCTTCTTCGACGGGGTTGTCACCGGCACCGCCGACGCGGCGGCCGATCCGATCGGTGTGCCGGCCCCGCCCGGCCACCGGACGACCGACTTCACCTCGATCAACGACATCGTCGTCGACCCGGTGCACCGACACGTGCTGGTCAGCGATCCGAGCGCCGGCCGGCTGGTCGCGCTGAACTACGACGGTACGACCGCCGCCCAGGTAGGCGACCTGCCCGGGGCTGACGGCATCGTGCTCTCCGCCGACTCGGGCACCGTCTACGTCGCGGTCCGCGACAAGGTCGAGATCGTCGCCCTGCGGGCGGACACGCTCGCCGAGATCGACAGCTACCGGCTTCAGGACGCCCCGAGCCGGCTGGCACTGATCGGCAGCCGGCTCTGGTACACCGTCACCGGCTCCAATTTCGGCGTGCTCGACCTGAACAGCGGAAACGCGCGGCTCCACGACCACGGTGACTACAACCCGTGGTCCGGTGGTGGTGCCCTGCTGATCGCCGCCAGCCCCACCGATCCGGATCTGGTCGCGGTCTCCGCCGGGCCGGGCATCACCAGCGGCCCGGTCGCTCTGTACGACGTCTCCGGGGACACGGAGGAGCGGATCGCGTCCACCGGCCTCTTCCCCTTCGACGATGTGATCAACTTCCGCGGACTGGAGTTCTCCGCGGACGGCAGCCGACTCGCGGTGGGCGGCGCGAACGGGATCGGGTTCCTGTCGGCGGAGAACCTCTCCGGTGCCGGCACGATCGAGATGAACGGCTCGATCGACCTGGACGTGGCCTCGAACGGCTGGCTTGCGACCGGCAAGGCGTACACGGCCGGCTTCGCCCACCTGCTTCTCGTCCCGGGCGGTTCGACCACAGTGGCGCGGGAGGTCTACCTTCCCACCGATTCCTTCAGTGGCGGCCTGGCCGGCTTGGCCTGGGAGCCGGGCGGGGATCGCCTGGTCGCGATCACCAGTTCGGTCCTCGGCGAGGAGTCGTTGTGGGTCATCGACTCGCCGACCAAGACCGAGACGGCGATCCGGCTCAGCGCGCCGGCGAGTGCCACGCGCGGTGCGGCCCTTACCGTCACCGGCACGATCAGCGGATCGCTCCCGCCGGGCAGCGTGCTCTCCGTTCGGCGTACGGACCTGGAGTCGCCGAACGGCGTGGCGCTCGCGCCGGTCGTCACCGGCGCGAACGGCGCCTTCAGCTTCACCGATCATCCGCCGGCCGGCGGCACGGTCACCTACACCGTCTCGTACGCGGGCGACGGCGATCACAAGGCCTCGTCCGCCAGCGCCCGGGTCGCCGTGTCCCAGGCGATGCCCGCGTTGACGCTGACCCCGAACGGGACGGTCAACGCGTACGGCGCCACGGTCACGCTGACCGCTCACCTCGGCACCACCTTCCGCAACCGGACAGTGGCGATCTGGGCGAACCCGTACGGCTCCGACCAGGGGAACCGGCAGCTCAAGACGGCGACGGTGAACAGCTCGGGCAACGTCACCGTGAGCCTGAAACCGACCCGGAACACCACGGTCAGCGCGGTCTTCGCCGGCGACTCGCGGTACGCGCCCCGCACCGTCACGGCCCTCCTGAAGACCAAGGTCAGCGCCGCGACGACGGTGGCGAAGGCGTACCGGACCGCGAAGATCGGCTCGACGACGTACTACCACGTGCGCAAGTCGGTGAACCCGGTGTTCACCACGACGATGACCTACCACCCGGGCCGCACCCAGATGCTGTCCTTCGAGTACTACTCCGGCGGCCGGTGGCGCCAATGGCGGGACTATAAGCGCGCGCTCAACTCGGCGGGCAAATCGACCTACACCCTCACCGGGACGCACAAGACCGGTGTCCGGTACCGGGTGCGTGCCGCCTACCTCCCGGGCACCTCGGGCGACAGCCTGAACCACCCCACCTACGGCGGGTGGAAGTACTTCACCTTCACCAAGTGACCAAGACAGCCGATCGGGTGACCAGGGCGGCTTCCGAGCTTTGGGGATGTCGTGGGGATCGCCGCCGCCCGCTAGTCTGCGACTCTGCGTGCTGCCCCGGCAGCATTCGGTGATCAACTTGGAGGGTCGGCGGCCGATGGTGGATCTGATCGTGGCGGCGTT
>NZ_JBEZDY010000004.1:259806-427450 GCF_040648555.1 Actinoplanes sp. NPDC049118 | reverse complement strand
GATCCGGGCAGGGCGGCGGCGTTCAACCTGTCGGTGGGTACGGTGCACGGTGCGGCCGGTCAGTTCAACGCGCCGGTGTCGTTCGACCAGCGGACCCAGCTGCTCCCCCCAGCGCCGCCGGTGGCCGGGTAGGGGCAGCGGCCGCCGGCGCGGACCCGCCCGGCATGGACATCGGCACCTCCTACGGGGCGGCTGGGGTCTTCAACGCCCCGGTGACGGTCAACGGCCGCGCCCTGGCGGAACTGCCACACCGGGTCGGGGCGGTGCCCCGGCTCGCACACAACCGCCAGCGGCGCCCGGCCGACGATCTGCTGGCCACCACGATCACCGGTGGGGGCACCGCGGTGGTGTGCCAGGTCCTCGCCGGGATGGGCGGGGTCGGCAAGACCCAGCTCGTCGCGAACCTGGCCGAACAGCTATGGCAGGCCAGGACCCTGGACCTGCTCGTCTGGGTGACCGCGGGCAGCCGCGACAACATCATGAACACCTACGCCCAGGCCGCCACCGACATCACCGGGGCCGGCGATCCGGACCCGGTACAGGCCGCGCAGCGGCTACTGGCCTGGTTGGCCGGCACCGATCGGCGGTGGCTGGTCGTGCTCGACGACGTCGCCGATCCGCAAGATCTGGCCGGGCTGTGGCCACCCGACACCGCCTCCGGACGCACCGTCGTGACGACCCGCCGCCGCGACACGGCCCTGCTCGACGGGCGGCGCCTGGTCGACGTCGGCGTGTTCACCAAGCAGGAGGCGGCCGACTATCTGCGGGGGCGTCTTGGCGACAGCCCGCACCGCTTGGACGAGGCCGACCAACTGGCCGCCGACCTCGGCTTCCTACCGTTGGCCTTGGCGCAGGCGGCCACTTACATTCGCGACCAGGACCTCACCTGCGCCGGCTACCGCCAGCGACTACGTAAGAAACGCCTCGACCGGCTGCACCCGAAGACGCTGCCCGACGGGCAGCAACAGGCCGTCGCCGAAACCTGGGGCCTGTCGATCGAACTCGCCGACACCGACACCGACGGCCTGGCCGGGATCGTGCTGCAACTCGCCGCGATCCTCGACCCCAACGGCATCCCCGCCAACCTGTTCACCACCACCGCCGCGCTCGGCCACTACCGGCAGCGCCTCGGCCGCGAGGTCGACGGCGACGACACCCACGACGCGGTACGCGTGCTGTACCGCCTCGGCCTGGCCGACACCACCACCGACCCCGACGGCGCCGGCCTGCTGCGCGTACACGCCCTGGTCCAACGGGTGGTCCGTGAGGCCACCCCCGAACCGCAGCAACCCACCCTCGCCCACACCGCCGCCGACGCCATCAACCAGCTGTGGCCGGGCATCGAACGCGACAACACCACGACCCGGCTCGGGCAACTGCTCCGCGCGAACACCACCACCCTCGCGGACGTCACCGGCGACCACCTGTGGCACACCGCCGACGACGTACACCAGGTGCTGTTCCGCGCCGGCCAGAGTCTCGGCGAGATCGGCCTGGTCGCCGCCGCCCGCGACCACTACGAACGCCTGCACGCCGACAGCGCGCGGGTGCTCGGCCCCGACCACCCGCACACCCTTGCCGCCCGCAGCCACCTCGCCCGGTGGCGGGGTGAGGCCGGGGACGCGGCCGGAGCCGCCGCCGCGTTCGAGCCGCTGCTCGCCGACTACCTGCGGGTGTTCGGCGCCGACCACCCGCAGATCCTGACCACCCGCCACCACCTCGCCCGGTGGCGCGGCGAGGCGGGGGACGCCGCCGGAGCCGCCGCCACGTTCGACCAGCTGCTGACCGACTACCTGCGAGGACTCGGCCCCGACCACCCGCACACCCTGACCACCCGCAGCAACCTCGCCTACTGGCGGGGCGCGGCCGGTGACGCCGCCGGAGCCGCCGCCGCGTTCGAGCCGCTGCTGGCCGACCGGGTACGGGTGCTCGGCCCGGACCACCCGGACACCCTGACCGCCCGCCTCCACCTCGCCTACTGGCAGGGCGTGGCCGGGGACGCCGCCAAGGCCGCCGCCGCGTTCGAACAGCTGCTCGCCGACTACCTGCGGGTACTCGGCCCGGACCACCCGCACACCCTCGCCGCCCGCAGCCACCTCGCCCGGTGGCGGGGCGTGGCGGGTGACGCGGCGGGGGCCGCGGCCGCGTTCGGGCCGCTGCTGGCCGACAGTGTGCGGGTACTCGGCCCGGACCACCCGCACACCCTCGCCACCCGCCACCACCTCGCCCGGTGGCGGGGCACGGCGGGGGATCCGGCCGGGGCCGCGGCCGCGTTCGAGCCGCTGCTGGCGGACTACCTGCGGGTGCTCGGCCCGGACCACCCGCACACCTATGCCACCAGCAGCAACCTCGCGTACTGGCGCCGCAAGGCAGGCGACACAGGAGACGGAAGCCCACCCGTCGACGCCGCCTGACAGAGCCCAGCGGCTCGCTGATCACTCACTTGGACGATCACGCCAGATGCGCGTCAGTCAATTCAGCTCTCTGCGGCCCTGAGGGCTCCCCGGCCCTGCTGGCGGCGACGATTGCCGGGTCGGGTCAAGCCACCGCTTGGGCGACGAGTTGACCGTCGACGAAGGCGTAGACCGGTTGGGCTCGGAAGCCGGCGAACAGCGCCTTGCGGTGCTTCTCGATGCGTACCTGGTGCTGCTCCTGCGAGCCCACCACGAAGTCATAGCGCTTCACCAGGTCGATCGATGCGAGCCGCACCGTGTTGACGACGTTGACGCCGTCGACCTTGATCGACAGCCCGCCCCAGAACTTGTTGAACGAGAACACGACCTGGTGGCGCTCGCTTACGCCGACATCAAACGTCATCTGCACCCCGACACTGTATGGCCGCGCGGCCGGGGGCATCGGCCGTCACCCGCCGTCAGTACCTTGATGATCAAGGCCTGATGATCCACGGGGGAAATGATGTCGTTCTGGGTGGATATACCGGGGGCGAGCAAGCTGCCGCCCGCACTGGACCGGTTGGGTGTCGACGCCCGCGCCGGCATGACGTTTGTGAAGGACAACACCGGCCTCGCCTACGGCGACGGGCTGCTGAACAAGATCAAGGACAGTCATGAGGCCGTCGTGTCGGCCGTCACGTACCTTCTCGAGGACATCGCCAAATACCCCGCCGAACAGGGCAGCGCCGCGGTGACCCTGGCGCTACACGCCTACGAGAGCGCCGACCGTGGCGCCGTGACGCGGCTCGATGACGCCGGCCGCGCCGTCTTCGTCGACCGCACCAAGTTCTCGGGCTACTACCGGATGGACGGCGATCCGACGAGCTTCACCGACGCCTACGAACCCCAGGGCCGGTACAAGGCGACGATCGCCGACTACAACAAGGCCGACCAGTTTCAGTACGCCCCGGCCCTGTGGGACGTCGCCAGCCCGACCTCATGGATGCGCGACGCCATCTGGGGTGCCACCGAACTCGGCGCCAAGATGGGCATCTTCGACCGCGCCTACGACCCGTTCGAGTCCTGGGTCAAACCCCTCGCGGGCGACTGGGCCGGCGTACGGGCCTGCGCCGACGTGTGGGACAGCATCGCCCTGGCTCTGGAGGATATGTCCGGCAACCTCCGACGCCATGCCCTCGGCGTCGACGGCGTGTGGGGCGGAAATGCCGCCGACGCACTCATCTCCCACTGCTGGTACAACGGCGAGAAGATCCTCGACGTCACCACACCAATGCGGGGGCTCGCCGCACGCTACCGCGAATCAGCCGACGCGATGTTCGAGATCGGCAAGGTGATGGGCTCACTCATCGCCGACCTCTGCGACGCTGCGATGATCTTCATCAGCGAGGCGTCCCTGGCCGCCGCGACCTCCGAGACCATCGTCGGTGGTGTCGTCTTCGGCGGCGCCGCCATCTACGAGGGCTACAAGATCTGGGACATCGTCAAGGAGTGCCTCGACCTGGTCGGCCGCGCAGACTCCCTCACCAGCGCCCTGAGCTCCGCCGGAGGCGACTTCGGGCTCATCGGCGACGTCGGCAACCTGCCTATTCTCACCGGGCCACTCGACCTACCGATCCCCGCGAGGTGACCGACGTGCCGCGAGAAACAGACCGCCTCAGAGACATCGTCGACGCGCTCGACGGCACCCCGTACGGCAGCGTTCTCCGCGACGAACGCCGCCGGCGCCAGATCGTCTTCGAGGCCATGGCGGGCAGCACCGATCCGATGACCCGCGAGGTCGGAGAACAACTCCTCTCCGGTGCGACCACGCCACGCGAGTTGCTCCAGCACGGCGACTACCGGCAGTTCCTCACCGACTCGTTGGCGACTGCCCAAAACCTCGACCTCGACCGGCTGCAATCCGACATCGCCGCCGCCCGAGCGGATGAACGGCTCACCGGCGACCCCGACCAGGACCTGCACGCCGGCGAGCCTCCGGCACGCCGCGAGGACGAGCCGGACAAGGACCACCGGCGATGACCGGACCCTCGCGGAGCCGGTCCACGACGATCACCGGCCGTACCCTCGTCGCCGTCGGAGCGGCCATCGTCCTGCTCTGGGCACTGCTACTCGGCAGCGCCTACTCCGGCGACTACAGCACCGCACACACCATGACCACTACACCCGGCTATCTCAACGGCGACGCCCGCGACGACGCCCGGAAATGCCGGGTCACACCCGCCAACGGGGAACCACGGGACATCACCGTCCCCGCCATGCCCCAACGCGGCATCGACATCAACGGTGCCCGCATCGACGCCTGGTTCGAAGGCGAAGCCGCCATCGCCTGCGACCAGCCCACCCGGTTCACCCAAGGCACCCTGGTCCGTTTCCATCCCCTCGTCGAGCAATGGATCGTGCTGCTGGTCGGCCTGCTCATAGCCGGCGGCGGCCTCTATCAACTCGGACTGTTCCGGCACGTATCGCGCTACCCATGACGGACTCACTCGTCCGGCCGCCCTGCACCGTGGAGGTAGGCGCGGCTCTTCGTGCCCGCACACTCGTCCGCTACTTCAGCATCGACTCGTGCCTTGAGGGACGTTCGGACAGCGTTCTACTCCGGCCACCGGTCGCGAGAAGAGTGAAGTTCTGGAGAGCTTGCGAGATCCGACGTCAATAGACTGCGTCGAATGGGCCAAGCGACACCGCACACGGTTCGGTCCCTGGCGTCTGACCTGCGCAGGCTCGGCATCGCCTCGGGTGACGTCGTGCTCATGCACTCGTCGTATCGGAGCCTCGGGTTCGTTGCCGGAGGCACCCAGGCGGTTGTTCAGGCATTGCTGGACGCGCTCGGCCCAGAAGGCACCCTCGTCGTGCCGACACAGACGTTCGAAAACACCGACCCGGCCGGGTGGCGGCATCCGCCCGTGCCAGAGGCGTGGTGGCCGGTCATTCGTGAGCAGACCCCCCGGATTCGACCCGGCGCGGACTCCGAGCCGTGGGATGGGAGTCATCGCCGAGACGGTCCGCACTTGGCCGGGAGCATTGCGCAGCGATCACCCCCTGGTCTCGTTCGCCGCGGTGGGCGCACGGGTCGCCGAGATCGTCGGCGGGCATCGGCTCGACGACGCGTTCGGCGAGGCCTCGCCGCTCGGCGCGGTGTACCGGCTCAACGGCAAGGTGCTGCTGCTCGGATGCGGCCACCGCTCCAACACCTCACTTCATCTTGCGGAGTGACGGCAGACGTCCCCGGCGCGTGCGGTCACCGGATCGTCGGTCCGGCAGCCGGACGGAACGCACAATGGACCACCTGGCTCGACGTCGATGCCGACGAGAGTGATTTCGAGCGGCTGGGCGCCGAATTCGACGCCACCGCTGCCGCGATTGTCGGCCGGGTCGGCGATGCGACAGCACGCCTGATGCGTCAGCCCGCTGTAGTCGACTTCGCGACGGCGTGGATGGCCGTCAACCGGGGCCCAGGCGGCAGCGAGGACAGGAACACATAGCGTCCTTGAGCAGGAAATCGACGATGACGACATACGACCAGTGGCTCGACGCGTACAGCGCCGCCTACGACATGGTTCCCGGTCCGCTGATGGACGGGTGCCCGAACTGCGGGCGCCGCTGCCTGCAGCTGGTCTTCACCGGCGATCTCGACCGGATGGTGGGCTACGCGCACTTCTGGTGTGACAACTGCCTGCAGGGCATCGGCATTTCCCGCACCACCATCCCGGACGATGCCGTCATCCAGGACATTCGGCAACCCAGCGAGCAGCGCGAACCGAAGATCCCCAACTATCGGCTGGTTCAGTGACCACCGCACGGCGATGCCTTGCGGCCTAAGTTACCGATGAGTAACGTCGACCTCCTGTGAACGGTGCACCGCACCCCACCGCTGACGAGGAGCCGACGTGCCAACACTCGACCGCCAGAACGACGTGTTCGTCCTCGATCTCGGGGATGGCGAGAACCGGTTCCACCCCGACTGGATCGCCTCGGTCAACGCGGCCCTGGACGAGGTGGAGAAGGCGGACGGCCCTCGCGCCCTGGTGACCGCCGCGACCGGGAAGTTCTTCTCCAACGGCCTGGACCTCGAGTGGCTGTTCGCGCACGGCGACCAGTACCAGGAGTACGTCGTCAGCGTCCACGAGCTGTTCGCGCGCGTTCTCTCGCTCCCGCTGATCACGGTGGCCGCCCTGCAGGGGCACACGTTCGCGGCCGGCGCGATGCTCTCGCTGGCGCACGACTTCCGGGTGATGCGCGCGGACCGGGGCTACTGGTGTCTGCCGGAGGCGGACATCGAGATCCCGTTCTCGCGGGGGATGTCGGCGCTCATCCAGGGCCGGCTCGCCCCGCAGACCGCGCACGAGGCGATGACGACCGCCCGCCGCTACGCGGGCCCGGACGCGCTCACCGCCGGCATCGTCGACCGCGCCGTCGACGAGGACGCGGTGCGCCGGACCGCCGTGGAGATCGCCGAGTCCATGACCGGCAAGGCCGGCGACACGCTCGGCACGATCAAGACCCGCATGTACGCACCGGCCCTCGAGCTGCTGCGCGACCGGGAGAACCCCCTGGGCTGAGCGCGTCGGGGCCCCCGGCACCTGCCGGAGGCCCCGCGCCGGCCGTCAGCCGCCGGTGATCGTGAAGCCCGAGCCCGGCTGGATGACGATGTTGCCGTCGGCCGAGTTCGTGATCGTCACGTTCGTCAGCGTCGCGTTTCCGCGGGCGCCGCTCATCGCGAGGATCCCGGCGCCGTTGGTGGATCTGTCAATCCTGACGTTGGTGATGGCGACGTTCGGCATGTTGCCGCCGCCGTTCTTGAACTGGATGCCGTCGTAGGTCGAGTCGGAGATCTCGGTGTCGCGGATCGTGACGCCGGTGATGTCCCTTGTCGACGGGAACAGGGTGATCGCGCCGAACTCCTGGTCCTCGTTCCAGAACGCCCCGCCCGTACGGTAGAGGCCGTTGTTGGCGATCAGCGTGGTCCCCCCGAACGGGAGCGGGCTGTGGTCCGTCGCCAGCATGATGCCCGGGTAGTTCATCGTGTCGTAGATCAGGTTGTTCTCGATCGAGTTGTTGGAGCCGCCGTAGATGGCGATGCCGTTCGCCCGCCACGGCAGCTGCACCGTGTTGTTGACGAAGTGGTTGTTCGACGCGATGTCGACCGCCTGGTCCTTCACGTACGGGTTGGCCCAGACCGCCAGCGAGTCGTCGCCGGTCGTACGGAACGACGAGTTGAACACCCGCGAGTTGCGCGTGCCGTTGCTGAAGTTGATGCCGTCCGCGTACGTGTTGCGGATCCGCATGCCGGAGAAGTCGAGCCCGTCGCCGGGGTTCCAGTAGGCGGGCGTGTCCGAGTAGTCGCGGCCCACCCAGGCGCCGACGTTCACGTGCTCGATCCAGACGTTGCTGATCTTCGTGTTCCTGCCGAACCGGCCGTTGAGGCCGTGGCCGCGGTTCGCCCGGTTCTGGGTGTTGCCGAAGATCGCCAGGTCGGAGATCTGGGTGTTGTCGTCGATGTCGAAGCCGACGTTGCCCTCGTGCGGGTGGTTGATGTTGCCGACCACGTTCTGCGGCTGGGTGTTCGTGTAGAGCTGGGAGTGCCACATGCCCGCGCCGCGGATCGTGACGTTGCGCAGGCCCTTCTGGTTGTACTGGCCGCGGGCCGGGTCCGGCGAGAGGATCTTCTGCTCCTGGCGCCACTGGCCGGCCGGGATCCAGACGCAGCCGATCACACCGTTCTGGTTGTCCGTCACGGCTCGCTGGATCGCCGCCGTGTCGTCGTTGCCGTCGTTCGGCACCGCGCCGTACGTCGTGATCGAGGTGCAGCCGGCCGGCTGGCTCGCCGCCGGTGCCACCTGCTCCAGGTCGATGAAGTCGATGATGTAGAACGAGGCGTTGTCCGCGGCGTCCCGCTGCAGCTTGAAGCGGGTTCCGGCCGGATACGACTGCGAGAGCAGCGCGTGCGACTCGTCGAAGAGCCGCCGGGCGTCGGCCGAGGGCGAGTTCGACAGGGACTCGGTGTCGTCCGTCGTGCCGTACAGCCAGCTGTTTCGCGACGAGAGCGTCAGCTTCTGCGCGAACTGGTCGTTGATGTAGAGGCTGATGCTCGCCTCCTGACCGCCGCCGCCCGGTGCGTCCGGGATGGAGTTGCGGACCACGATCGAGTTCGACTGGTTGACCGACGTGAACTCGACGAACTGCCCGGTGCCGGTCAGCCGCACCGACCTGCGCCCGGACGACTCCGTGGCGAAGTTGGTGTGCCCGAACGTGCGCAGGGCGTCGGTCTCCAGCAGGGTGCCCTGGTAGCGCGCCGCCTCCGCCTCGTACTCGACGTACGGCACCGCCGCGCCGCGGCCGACCACGACCGAGCGGGTCAGCACGTTGTTGCTCTCGTTCGTCTCGGCGACGGCGCCGGTCGCGTCCGCGGTGGCGGTGAGGGTGGCGCCGCCGCTGGTCGCGGTCCAGGTGCCGGCGATGGCCACGTTCGCGGTGGCGCCTGCGGCGATCGCCGGCGTGCTTCCGTTGAGCGTCGTGCCGCCCGCCGTCAGGCGGGTCGTCGAGGCGCCCGCGCCGCTGGTGCCGCGGTTGTTCACCGCGACCGTGAAGGAGACCGCCGCGCCGACGGCGGGGTTCGCCGGGTTCGTCGTGATGCCCAGGACCTGCAGGTCCGGGCCGGGCGCCTGGCCGACCACCAGCTGCGTGGCCGCGGTGAAGGTGTTGTTGTCGTTGTTCTGCTCCGCGACCGTGTTTGCCGGGTCGACCACCGCCGCGACGCTGTAGCTGCCCATCGGCTGCGCCCCGACGTTCGCCGAGACCGTGGCCGACGCGCCGGCCGCGAGGGCGCCGACCGACGCGCCGCCGACGACGTTGCCGCCGAGCCTGAAGTCGACCCGGGTCGCGGCCGCGGCCGCCGTGCCCTGGTTCCTGACCGTGGCCGAGAGCGTGACCGCGGTGGCCTCGCTCGGCGACGCGGGCGTCCAGGTCGCGGCGGTGACGACGAGGTCCGGGTTCGGCGCCCAGCCGCCGAGCACCTGGAAGTCGGCGACCTGGCCGCCCGGCGCGCCGGTGTTGCTGAAGAACTGCAGCTGGAGGTCGGCGGCGCGGCCGGTGACCGGGATCGTGACCGAGTTCTGGTTGGTGGCCGGGTTGAACGTGTAGTCGGCCCGCGCCTTCAGCGACGTGAAACCGGTCGCGGCCTGCGCGCGGCCGAGGACCTGGATGTTCTGCGTACGGGTACCCCAGATCGGGTCCGGGTTGAGCTTGACGACGACTCCGGTGACGTCGGCGTCGGCACCGAGCTTCACGGTCAGCGTCGCCGGGTAGCCGTTGGACTCCCAGTAGCTGGTCGGGCTGGTGTCGTTGGCGTTGCCCGCCACGAAGGTGAACACCGACGACGACGCCTCGATCGGCTTGCCGCCGGCCAGGTTCGTGCCCGTCGGCGGGTCGCCCGGGTCGCCCGGGTCCCCGCCGGCCACGCCGTAGATCTCGAACTCGGAGACCTGCGCGGCCGGCCAGCCCGTGTTGGCGGTGATGTGCACGCGTACGTATCGGACGGTCGCCGCGGCGAAGTCGATGGTGACCGTGTTGGCCGAGGCCGGATCGAAGACCCGGCCGGCCGAGGCCGAGAGAACGCCGAAGCCGCTGCCGTCGGTGCTGCCCTGCACACTGAGCGTCTGGGTACGGGCACCCCACGCCGTCGCGGGCGGCAGCTTGAGCACGACCTGATCGATGGCGACGGCACCGCCGAGATCGATCTGCACCCATTGCGGGAACGCGTTCGACGGGCTCTCCCAGTACGTCTGCGGGTTGCCGTCGTTGACGTTGCCCGCGACGTACGGGCCGTTGGCGCCGCTGGCGGCGACCGGCCTGCCGGCGGAGAGGTTGGGTCCGCCGGCCGCGAGGGCGGGCGTCGGGGTAAGCGCCGCGGCGGCGACCAGGCCCGCCGCGAGGAGGCCGCTGAGCAGCCTCCGGCTGAGTTGCTTCCGTTTCATGGCGTCCTTGTTCTGTGAGAACGACAGAGGGGATTGCCACGGGTCGACACCGCCGAGGGGGTGTGCGGCGGCGTGACGCGTGGCAGAGGTGCGCCGAGTCGGGGAACGGGGCTATTTCGGGGGAAACACGGATGACAGGCGCGTGAGCGATGCGCTTGCCTCGATCTTTCGGGCCACTCCGCAGAAATTGCGTGGTGTCTGCCAACTTCTTGCGGCGCGAGGCATCCAATGTTTCAGATGTGTCACTGTTTCGTCAACGCCCGAGGCAGATGTGAACGGCGTCAGATCGGGAGGGTGACCGCCGTCGGGGATCCGGCGACGCAGGTCACCGTCATCCGGATCCGGCTCGCCACGTGCTTGAAGACGATCGAGGCCGTGAACGCGGGTCCGGCGCTGACCCGCTCCACCTGGTACGGGTCCTTCGGCGCCCAGGCGACCAGCTTCGCCTGGCCGGAGTCGTCGCAGCTCGCCTCGACCGTGCCGCCGGGCGACGTGAACGTGCGCACCTTCGCGATCGGCTCCGCCGTGGCCGGCGCGACGGACGGCGCCGGCTCCGCGCTGGGCGCCGGGCCCCCGGACGCCTCCGGCGCCGAGGCGACGGCGGACGGCGCGACGGACGGATCCGGGTTCTGCTCGGGCGCGATCGGGGACCGGGCCGCCGCGGTCGGTCCGGCAGACGGCGCACCGGTCGCCGCCCGCGCGGGTATCGACGGCACCCCGGCCGGCGCGCCGCCGGCGTCGTCCTGGGCGCCGATCGACGGCAGCAGCCCGGCCATCGCGATGGCGACGACCACCGCCGCGGCACCGCCGACGAGCAGGCGCTTCCGCGGCCTCCCCGGCGGCGGCGCCGGCTCCCCCTCGGGGACCGCGACCGTGGCATCGCGCTCCGGGGCCGCGACCGGCGGATCCTCCTCGGCGGCCCGCTCCAGGATCGCGGCGGCCTCGGCCGCCGTCGGCCGCTCGGCCGTCTCCTTGCGCAGCATCTGATTGACCAGGGCGGTCACCGCCGCCGGCACGTCCGCCAGCGGCGGTAGCGGCGCGGGCTCCACGTAGACATGCGCCGTCAGCATCTGCGTCGTCGTGTCGACGCTCCACGGCGACTCGCCCGCCAGGAGCCGGTACATCAGCACGCCCAGCGCGTACACGTCGGAGGCCGGCTCGACGGCGTCGCCGGTCAGCCGCTCGGGCGCCAGGTAGGCCGGGGTGCCGAGCAACTCGGCGTCCGGATCGGCCGGCCCGACGGTAGCGGCGATGCCGAAGTCGACGACCTTGGCGCCGTCCTGCGTGACCATGACGTTGGCCGGCTTGATGTCGCGATGCACCAGCCCGTCGGCATGTGCGGCGGCGAGCGCCGCCGCCACCTGGCCGCAGATCCGGAAGACCTGCCTCGGCGCGAGCTTGCCTGACTTCACCCGCTGCTGCAGCGTGATGCCGTGGATCAACTCCATGACCACGTACGAGACCGGGCGCCCGCTCTCGTCCGACTCGCCGAAGTCGTACACCTGGGCGATGTTGCGGTGCGACAGCGTGGCGGCGGCGCGGGCCTCGTCGCGGATCCGGGCACGCCACTGCGGATCTCCGGCATAGCGACCGGCGAGCACCTTGACCGCCACCGCGCGCCCGAGGACCTCGTCGCGGGCACGCCAGACGACGGACATGCCGCCGCTGCCGAGCTCGTCCATGAGCACGTAGCGGCCGCCGAGTGTGCGCTGCCGAACCTCCATCCGAAGAAGTCTGCCGACAAATTCGCGGTTTCGCACCGTACCAGGCCGGTGAAAAAGCTTCACCTTCGCCAATTACATACCAATAACGTCCAAATCAGACTTCGATCATCACGTACGGGATGAGGCGCACTCCACACGGCCGGCCGCCGGCCGACCCGCACGGCGCTGGCGAGCGACCCATCCGCCGCCGACCCCCACTCTCCGGCCGGACCGCGCCGGCCGGGTCGCCGCACCGGCACCAAGGTGAGCGATCATCTGAACCGTGTGTTCCCGCCAAGGAGTTACATGAGAATCGCCGACCGCGTCCTGTCCCGCCTGCTGGGCCTGCCACCCGCACGCAACGGGTACACGGTCGACCACGGCCTGCGGATCCCCATGCGCGACGGCGTCGACCTGCGTGCGGACCACTACTCGCCGCAGACCCGGGACCCGCGCGGAACGGTGCTGGTCCGCACCCCGTACGGGCGGGGCTTCCCGGAGTCGGCGCTGCACGGCCGGATGCTGGCCGCCCGCGGTTACCACGCGCTGATCGGCAGCGTGCGGGGCACGTTCGGCTCGGGCGGGGCGTTCGAGCCGATGGCCCAGGAGACGGCGGACGGCCGCGACACCATCGCCTGGCTGCGGGAGCAGCCCTGGTTCGACGGCCGGCTGGCGACCGTCGGCGGGTCGTACCTCGGGTGGGCACAGTGGACACTGCTGCAGGATCCACCGCCGGAGCTGCGGACGGCGCTGGTCTACGTCGGCCCGCACGACTTCCGCGAGGCGGTCTTCGGCACGGGCGCGTTCACGCTCGGCGACTTCCTGAGCTGGAGCCACCAGATCGCCGGCCAGGAGGCGCGCGGGCTGCGGCGGCTCACCGCCCGGGTGACGGCCCGGCGCCGGCTGGAACCGGGCCTGCGCGACCTGCCGCTGGCCGAGGCGGCGGAACCGGTACTGCGGGGCCGGGCGCCCTGGTACCGCACGTGGCTCTCGCACCCGCAGGGCGACGACCCGTTCTGGGGTGCGTACCGGGCCGGCGCCGCGCTGGAACGGGTGCGGGTGCCGGTGCTGCTCGTGAGCGGATGGCAGGACCTCTTCCTGGACCAGACACTGATCCAGTACGAGACGCTGCGGGCGCGCGGCATCGAGGTGTCGCTGACCGTCGGGCCGTGGACCCACGTCGGCACGGCCGTCTCAGGCGCGGGCCTGGTGGAAAACCGGGCCCTGGCCTGGCTCGACAGACACCTGGCCGGTCCCGCCGACAGCATGGCCGGTCCCCTGCCGGCAGACCCCAGCGACCCGACCAACGCCGAGAGCCTCCAGGTGCGCGGTCAGTCCTTCCTTGAGCACCACCCCAACTACCACGGCACCACCAACCCCACACCAGCAAACCACCGAGACCCAACCAACCCCGACTACCCCAACGACCACCACGCCAGCCGCCCCACACCAACAAACCCCGACCACCCGACCGTTGCCGGCCACCCCAACGACCACCACACCAGCCGCCCCACGCGAACAGACCGCGGCCGGCCGACCGTTGCCGGCCACGCGAACGATCGCTGCGCCAGCGGTTCTGCGCGGGCGAGCGGGGTCGCCGAGCCGGGTGAGGCGCCGGTGCGGGTCTACCGCACCGGTGAGAAGCGGTGGCACGCGATGGCGGTCTGGCCGCCCGCCACGGCACCGGCGTCGTTCGTGCCGGATCCGGTCGGCGGACTTTCCGCCGGCGACTCGGTCGAGGGCGAGATCAGCTTCCGCTACGACCCGGCCGATCCCACGCCCTCGGTCGGTGGGCGGGTGCTCTCCGGCACCGCGGGCGTGCGGGACAACCGCCGGCTCGAGGCCCGGCGCGACGTGCTGACGTTCACCACCGCTCCGCTCGCCGCCGACCTCGACGTCGCCGGCCCGCCCATGCTCGAACTCGCCCTGTCCGTCGACAATCCCCACGCCGACGTCTTCGTGCGGCTCTGCGACGTAGATCCACGCGGCCGCTCCGCCAACTTCTCCGACGCGATGCTGCGACTCGATCCGGGCGTGCCCGCCGGCGACGTGCAACACCTGCGGCTGGCCCTGGACGGCTGCTTCCACCGGCTGGTCGTCGGACACCGGCTGCGTCTGCAGATCTCCGGCGGCGCACACCCCCGCTTCTCCCGCAACCTCGGCACTGACGGCACGTTCGTCGACGGCGCGAAACTCGCCACCTCCCTGCACACCGTCCACACCGCACAGACGCGGCTGGTCCTGCCTATTTCTTCGGATGTTCCATCCACCACTCGGTGAACTGGCGCGCCTGGCCGGAATGGTCCAGGCGCAGCACCCACATGTTGCTGTAGGTCCGCGGCGGATCGCGATAGACCGTCCTGGCCTCGATGATCGCGAGATCATCGGTCACGATCAGCGGATGCCACTCGAACGTCGTGTCGCCGGGCTCGTCCTTGTTCTCCAGCCAATTCGCCACGATCTCGTCGCGGCCGAGCCAAGGCTTCGCAAAGGGTTCGGTGAAGTAGGCGGCATCGTCGGCGAAGAGCCCGCCGACGTCGTGCGGGTCGTTGGACTCCCAGGCCACCCGGTAGCTCTGCACCCACGCGGTGACAGCATCAAGGTTGGTCATCGTCGTCTCCCTTTCCCGCCGGGAACCACGCCTGGAGCGTACCCAGCATCACCCCCGCCGGCGGCTGACGATCTCGTCCGGTTTTCGCATGGACCGCAGCCGTAGAGGCCACGGATCCCCGCGCTCCGGTGCGAATGCCCGAACCCTCGACAACCGACACGCCCCGCGCCGCCACCGGCGGGGGCGAAGGCTGTGTGCCGGAGGGCTTCGTCTGCTGCTCGGGCCGGCGCGGCCAGGGGTCTCCGCCGTGCGCTCGATCGGCGGCATGGTCGGGGCTCGGGTGATTCTCGGGATCTCCGTCAGGTGTATGCCAGTTCGCGGAACTCCTTCATCGCGCCGTTCCACATGAAGTCGGTGACCTGGGTCATCGCGATCGCGGTGAGCTCCTCGTGCGGGTCGTTGAACCAGTGGGTGCCGTAGCCACCGCTCCAGCCGTATTGCCCCGGGGCGGCGGCGGGTGGGGACGGGGTGACGGCCACCGCCATGCCGAGGCCCCAGCCGGAGTTTCCAAGGATCGTCCCGCCGGTGGCGGACTGTTCCGGCGTCAGCCGGTTGGTCGTCATCAGCTCCACGGACTGCTCCGACAGCAGCCGGGTGCCGCCGTGCACGCCGCGCCGCAGCAGCATCCGTGCGAAGGAGTGGTATTCGTCCACGGTGGACACGAGGCCACCCGAACCCGAGGGGAAGACCGGCGGGCTGCTCCACACCGTGGGCGGGGTGGTCGCTGTCCGATCCTTCATCTCGTTGGTCTCGGAGTCGGTCATGTAGTAGGAGGGGAGCTGCGCCGCCCGCTCGGCGGGCAGCCAGAAGCCGGTCTCGGCCATTGCGAGCGGATCGAAGAGCCGTTCGCGCAGGAGGTCGCCGAGCGGCTGGCCGGCCGCCCGGGCGAGCAGCACACCCAGCACCAGGGTGCCGGCGTTGTACAGCCAGCGCTCACCGGGCTGATACATCAGCGGGAGCGTGGCGAAGCGCCGGATCCACTCGTCGGGGTCGTGCGGAGTCCGCGGATCGGGCTCGGCAAGCACGAGCCGCAGCTTCTCCGCGGCCTCCACGATCGGGAAGGGCGGGTTGAAGGTCGGCTCGGTGAGCGTGCCGAAGCCCATCCGGAAGGTGAGCAGGTCCTCGATCGTGACCGGGCGGACCGCCGGGACGGTGTCGTCGAGCGGGCCGTCGATGCGGGCCAGCACCCGCTGGCCGGCCAGCTCGGGCAGCAACCGGTGGATCGGCTCCTCGAGGTCGATGAGGTCGTCCTCGACCAGGATCATCGTGGCGGCCGCGAGCACCGGCTTGGTCAGCGACGCGATCCGGAAGACGGTGTCGCGCCGCATCGGCACGTCGCCGCCGAACGCGGTCGTGCCGATGGTGTCGACACGGACGTCGTCGCCGCGCGCGACCAGCGTGACGATCCCGGGAAACCCGCCGCTCTCGATGCGTGCCGCCATTGCTTTGTGCAACGTCATGCCAGTCACCTTGCCAGGAGCCTCTGACAATATCCGGGATCCGGCGGGGACGGTCCGGATGATCGCCGGACCTACCCGACGGAGGCATGTGCTCGGCGCGGGCCTCGGCGTCGATCCGCCGATCCGCTCCGCAGGGGACGGCTGCGGGCGGTGGGCTCCGCTGCGCCACAGGGTGATCGGCAACATCGACCGGGCTCCCGCGTGGAGGCCGGGAATTGTCGGACCCCGGGGCTAGCGTCGAAGCGTGACGAACCAGTGGCGGCATCTCCCCGCACCCGCACGGCCGATCGCCGCGGCCGTCGACGCCGCGGTGACGGCGGTGCGAGCTCACGACACCGAGGCCCTGGCGTCGGCGGCGGGCGAACTGGCCGCGCAGGACCGGGCCCAGGCCGCCCTGATCCTCGGCACGACGGTTCGGCTGTTGCTCGAGGCCACGCACCCGGACGGCCTGGACGGCGACGCCGTCCGCGAGGTCCTCGAGCAGTGCGTCCGCGCGTCTGCGCAGTGGCACCCGGAGGTGGATCCGCACGTGGTGCTGATTCTGCTGGCGGGTTCACTGGGTGTGCACGACGACGAGGAGCCGTCCCCGAAACCGGACGCGCTGGCCCTGCACTCGGCGCTGCTCATCGCGTACCTGCTCGGGCCGCGCCCGCTGCCGGAATTTCTGACGCTGGCGCTGGGCGAGATCGAACGCGCCCAGCTCAACGACTAGACGAGCGAAAGGGGTCGGTGTCTGATCCACTCGCCCTACGTGATCAAGCCGTCCGAGGCGATGAGAGGCTTCCGGGTGGTCGGCCTGGTGGTCGGGGGCACGGCGAGACCGTCCGCCTGCAAGTCGCGCACCAGCGACTCCCCGGCCGGGGCGCCGTCCAGCCGGGATGTGTAGTCCCGGGCCTGCGGATCTCGATGGTGGCGGTCTTGCTCAGGCCGAGCAGGAGCGGGACAGGACCCTTCCCGCGAGGTAGCCGGCGTTCGAAACCGTTCGCGCGACGTCCGCCGTTGTGGATGTTGGCGGGTAGGGCGCGGAGCTCACCGTTTCTCCGCAAACTTCCACCTGTCTCACACCCCGCTCTCGTTGGGTCCCGGAGGTGGCGCTTGCCATCCGGATCCGGTGGGCGGGTCACCCGACAGGGTGATCCGGCCGGGCGGGCCGCAGCCGGCTCGGCACGACGGCTGGGGGTTTCGTCTGCGCTGGGCGGTGATCGTCACGCCGATCGACACCCGGTCCGGTTCCGGGATGGATGTGGCCCTGGATGCCGATCCGGTGAGGATCGGTGCCACGCCGCGGGGCGCCGCCGGATCCGCGGACCCCGGTTGTCGGCCGGGCGGTCGGAGGCTGATGACGGCCCGCCCGGGCACGGGCTGATTAGCACGGCGGGATGTATCGATGAGCCCCACGGGTCGTTGAGTCTTTCGGCGGCGGCATCTCGCCGGCGCCGAACGTTCGCTCGACAGGAGCCCGCCATGGCCAACAAACGACCGGTTCCCTCCGGCAGAAAGCCGGCGAACGCCCGGGGTAGGCAGAGCGCCCCCGACAGTCCGGCACGCCCGCAGGCCGCGGCGGCCACTCCCAGCCCGCGCCGTCCGTCGTCGTCGGGTGGGCCGTCGGACCCGCGGCCGATCGCGGCGCCCTTGATCAAGCGCACGATTCCGTCAAGCCCGCCCGAGCCGCAAGCGCCGAGCACCCCGGGGGGCAACGAGCCGACGCGCGAGCCTCACGCTGCGGCCACCCCGGCCAACGTCCACTCCACGGCCAACCCAGCCACCGCCACCCCTTCCAGCATCCAATCCGCGGCCAGCCCGACCACCATTCACTCCGCGGCCGACCCAACCACCGCCCAACCCGCGGCCAACCCGACCACCGCCCCCTCCGCGGCCAACCCGACCACCATCCAATCCGCGGCCAACCCGACCACCATCCATTCCACGGCCAACCCGACCACCATCCATTCCACGGCCAACCCGACCACCGCCCGCTCCGCGGCCGCAGCCCGCGGTGCGACCGCGGCCCGCTTGGCCAGCTGGCCGCAGCCCGGCGCTCAGCGCAGGTCACGGACGGACAAGGCCGAACAAGCCCCACCCCACGCCGACAGCCGAGGCCCGGCCTCCGGCGCGACCGCCGCCGTAGCGACCGGCGCGAAAGCCCAAGACGCAGCCCTCGCCGGAGCAGCAGCCGCCACCCCCGAAGCGGCCCCTATCGCCGCCGCCGGAACGGCCCCCGGAACGGCCCCCGGAACGGCCCCCGGAACGGCCCCCGGAACGGCATCCTCCTTCGGCCTGGCACACACCGGCCGGGCGCGCGTGGATCTCCGCGGCGTCCGTTCTCCCGCCAGTCCCGCCGGCGGGCACAGCACCGAGCCGAGCACCGGCCCAGGCACGCACCGGCCCGAGACGATCGGGGGCGCCAAGGTTCCGCCGCCCCGGCCCTTCCTGCCGGGGCTGCAGCTCCAGCCGATGGTGCATGTCGGCGACATGGCCACGGCCGTCGCGTTCTACGAGAAGCTCGGCGGCGAGATCAACCACGGCGACCGGAACGGCGACTGGGTGCTCATGCAGGTGGGCACCGCCCAGATCGGACTGGTCACCCGCCCGCCGGACGCCGCGCGCGGCGCGAGCACCGTCGAGCTCAACTTCTCCGCGACCATGCCCCTCGACCGGCTCGAGCGGTGGCTGCGGGACCACGGGGTCAAGATCGTGGAGGTGGCCCGGGACCTGGATCTCGGCACCCAGTTGCACGTCGAGACGCCGGACGGTATGCCCATCCGGATCCACCAGGTGGAGTCGGACCTCATGGTCTAGGACACATTCAGGACTACGCCGCCGCCTCCGGAGATTGGCATGGGTGGAGATACGGAGGATCGGCATGAAGATCGGCATCATCGGCGCCGGGCACATCGGTGGCAACCTGGCGCAACTGCTCGTTCAGCATGGCCACGAGGTCGTGATCGCCAACTCGCGCGGACCGGCGACGCTCGGTGCCGTCGCGCAGCGGACCGGTGCCACCCCGGTCGAGGTCGCGGACGCGCCGCGGGACGCCGAGGTCGTCATCGTCGCCGTGCCGCTCAGGGCCGTCGCCGAGCTGCCCAAGGGGCTGCTGGACACGGCGCGGCCGGGCGTGGCCGTGATCGACACGAACAACTACTACCCGCAGCGGGACGGGCAGATCCGGCCCATCGACGACGGCATGACCTCCGCGCGCTGGGTGAGTGAGCAGCTCGCCCGACCGGTCGTGAAGGCCTTCAACAACATCGTCGCCCAGCAGTTGCTGGACCGGCACACCAAACCCGGCACCGAGGGCCGGCGGGCGCTGCCGGTGGCCGGCGACGACGGGGCGGCCAAGACCGTCGTGCTCGGGCTCGTGGACGAGATCGGCTTCGACGCCGTCGACGTCGGCGGCCTCGACGAGTCGTGGCGCTACCAGCCCGGGACGCCGGCTTACGGCCCGGACGTCACCGCGGCCAAGCTGATCGAGCTGCTGGAGGGGGCCTGAGCCGACGCCGCCCACTCGCAGATCGCGGCCAGGGGTTCCTCGAGCGTCCTGCCGAGCGGCGTCAGGGCGTACTCGATGTGCTGCGGCGGGTCCACTTTGAGCACCCGCCGCTCGACCAGGCCGTCCGACCGCATGCCGCGCAGCGTCTCGGTCAGGACCTTCTGCGTGATTCCCGGCAGTCTTCGCCGCAGGGCTGCCGGCCGTTGCGGGCCCGCCAGCAGGGCGTAGATCAGAAGCACGCGCCACTTCGCGGAGAGCCGCTCCAGGGCCTGCCGCGTCGCGCAGGTCTCCTCGAGCACGTCCGGAATCATCAGCGTCATTCGAAACCCCCGAAAGCGGACGGAGAACCCGCGAAAGCGGGTGGGGAACCCGGGAATGCGGATGGGCACCGCCAGGTGCCTACTGGCAGGCGGCCTCCGCCGAGCCTAGCGTCGATGCGTGGACGACATCCGTACCGAAGAAGTGACCTTTGACAGCGACGGCCTCACGCTGATCGGCACCTTGCGGGTGCCGGCCGCGGCGGACGGCGGCGCGGTCGTGCTGACCGGGCCGTTCACCGGCGTGCAGGAGCAGGTGACCGGGCTGTACGCCGACCGGCTGGCCCGGCAGGGCCTGATCACGCTGGCGTTCGACCATCGCGGCTTCGGCCGCAGCGCGGGCCGCCGGGGTCACGAGGACACCCAGGGCAAGCTCGCCGACCTGCGGTCGGCGGTCGGTTTCCTGCGGGCGCGGCGCGAGGTGGATGCGGACCGCATCGGGGTGGTGGGCATCTGTCTGGGCGGCGGGTACGCGGTGAGCGCGGCCGCAACCGATCCCCGGATCCGAGCGGTGGCCGGGATCGCCGGCGCCTACAACAGCCCCGCCTGGTTCGCGGTCGACACGTCCGGCTACCGCGCGGCGTTGCGGGGCTTCATCGACGCCTACGACGACTACCTTCCGGCGGTCGCGCCGGACCACGGCGAGGCGGCGATGGCCGGCGACGAGCCGTGGTCCTACTACGGCACCGCCCGGTCCGCCGCGGTGAGCTGGGAGAACCGGGTCACGCGTGGTTCGCTGCACGCGCTGATGACCTTCGACGCGCTCGGCCGGGCCGCGCTGCTCGCCGAGACGCCGCTGCTGATCGTGCACGGCCGCAAGGACGACTACTGCAGCCCCGAACTCGCCGCGCGGATGCATGCCGACACCCCCGGCGACAAGGAGATCGTCTGGCTGGACGCCGACGAGCACGTCGATCTGTACGACGTGGAGCCGTACGTCACGCAGGCGGTGACGGCGACGACGGCCTTCCTGCGACGCACGTTGCGCGGTGCCGCGGCGACGGCACCGCCAGCCGCAGGATGAGCAGGCCGAGCAGCGCGCCGCCGGTGTTGGCGATCAGGTCGTTGACGTCGACCGTGCGGCGGCTGCCCAGCGTCATCCCGAGCGCGAACTGGGTCAGCTCGATCGCCAGGCTCACCGCCGCCGCGTGCGCGGCGAGCCGGCGTACCGCGTCGAGGCGGGGCCTGAGCAGCGGCAGCAGCACCCCGAACGGGATGAACATGATGACGTTGAGGACGAAGCTCGGGCCGTCCACATCGCCGGGAATCAAGTGGATCGTCGTGCGCCACGGCTCGTCGGCCCAGTAGGCGGCTGAACGGACCCGGATCGGGAAGATGGTGACGGCGACGACGCTCGCGGCGTACAGGAGAAGGACCGTGATCGTGACCCGCCGCCGCAGCATGATCTGTCAAACGTAGGCGAACGCTGTCCGTTTCGGCACCTGGGTGACGGCCGTCACTTGCAGCCTATAGAGGTTCCGTGGGCGTCCTGGTTGGCCGGTGGCACGATCCGTCCGGGTCGAGTCGAGGGCCGCCGACGTGCCGGCGTACGAACTGGGCGCGACCACGTCCTCGCTCACGTTCTTCCGGTGCATGGGCGGCGCGATCGGCGTCAGCGCCCTCGGCACGGTCCTGGCCAGCCGGTTGACCATCCTGACGACCGAGCGCTTCGGCCCCGGCAGCGCCCGGCGGCGGGGGTGCCCGACCTTGCCGCCCTCCCGCCGCAGGTCCGGGCCGTCCTCGACCAGGGACACTGCCGAGTCGTTCCTGTAGGCGCGCCGGTCGCGGCCCTCGTCGTGATCGCGGTCCTCTTCATCAGGGAGAAGCCGCGGGGCGGCTATGCCCCGCGTGGGGCGTACATGATGACGCCGACGCCGGCCAGGCACAGCGCCGCGCCGATCAGGTCCCAGCGGTCCGGCCGGAAGCCGTCGAGCAGCATCCCCCAGCCGAGCGACCCGGCGACGAAGACCCCGCCGTAGGCGGCGAGGATCCGGCCGAAGTTCGGGTCCGGCTGCAGGGTCGCGACGAAGCCGTACGCGCCGAGCGCCGCCACGCCCGCGCCGACGAAGTGCAGGCCACGGTGCTCGCGGATGCCCTGCCAGACGAGCCACGCCCCGCCGATCTCGGCGAGGGCGGCGAGCAGGAACAGACCGATGGAACGCAGCACGGACATGCGCTGCATTCCAGCACAGGGCCGCCGGTCAGCTGGGCCGCAGGCCGACGGACGTACGCGGGGACGACGGCTCGGCGCAGCCGAGCAGGCCGACCAGGCCGGAGATCCAGAGCTGGCGGTAGACCGTCGGGCTCGGGTGGCTGACCACGAGCTTGACGCCGCTGGCGGCCGCCGCGTGGAAGCAGGCCACCAGGATGCCGATGCCGATACTGTCGATCAACATCACCCGTTGGAGGTCGAGGTCTATCTTGCCCGGCGTGGTGCCGGTCAACACGTCGTTGACGGCGTCGCGCATCACGTGGGCGTTGTCGAGATCGATCTCGCCGCTCGGCGCGATCTCGACCGTGCCATCGGCCAACTGGCGAGTGGTGATCGGCAGATACACAGCTGCCCTCTTCCTGGCGTCGTGCGGGCGACGCCACCTTCGCGCGGGTCTCAGCGCCGACAGCGCAGTTCGGCACCTCACCCAGGCGCCGACCGGACACCGCATCCCAACAACAGTCCGCTGGTCTGCAAGTTACGCCAGGTAGGCGCGGAACGCCAGAGTAGTTCATATGGCCAGAATGTGCTGGAACGGCCAGCTGATGGCGTGAACGTTGACGACGTACCAGTCAGAACCAAATACTCACCGTATGCGTAGGAGCGCCTCACGAGATGGGTGAAGCTAAATTCAGGACGGTATCGTCCGGTTCGGCATCCCCGACGACCGCAAGCTTCAGCAGCGTGGACATCGATGACACGCGCTCGTTGCTGAATCGGTTCTACTATCCGCTCGCCGTGGGTGCGCCCGAGGGCGCCGAGGGCTTCCGGTTCAACGCCGAAGTGATCAAACTCGGACCGCTCACCGTGGGGCAGCTCGGCTTCGGGGCTCCCGTGACGCTCATCGCCTCGGAGCTGGACGCCTACCACGTGACCATTCCGACGGCGGGCCGGGTGCACGCCCGGCACGCCGGCCACGAGGTCGTCGCCGGGCCGTCGACCGGCATCGTCTTCGGCCCCGGCAGGCCGGTGTACACCCTGCATGACGCGCACTCCGCCGAGCTGGACGTCAAGATCGAACGGCCGGCTCTCGAGAACGAGCTCGCGGCGCTGCTCGGCCGCCCGGTGGTCGGCCCGATCGACCTGCCGCCGGCCATCGACCTCAGCGGCGGGGCGGTGCAGAGCTGGGGCCGGCTGGTGCGGCTGCTCAGCGGCGAGAGCGAGGACCCCGGCAGCCTGATCTGGCAGCCGCTGATCGCCGACCTGCTGCGGCGCAGCGTGCTCAACGGGCTGCTGCTGAGCGTGCGGCACCGCTACAGCGACGAGCTGAACGCGCCGGTGGCCGCCGGTCCGCCGCAGGCCGTCCGGCGGGCGATCGACGCGATCCAGCACGAGCCGGAGCGGCCGTTCAGCGTCGCCGACCTCGCCCGGATCTCCGGCATCAGCGTGCGGTCGCTGCAGGAGGGCTTCCGGCGGCACGTCGGTTGCGCGCCGATGGCCTACCTCCAGTCGGTGCGGCTCGGCCGGGCGCACGACGCACTGCGTCGCGAGGACCCGGCCCGGGTCACCGTCGCCGCGGTCGCGCACCGCACGGGCTTCGCCCACCTCGGGCGCTTCGCCGCCGCCTACCGGGCACGCTTCGGCGTCTCACCGTCTCAGACGCTGCGGGGGCCGGCGTAGGGGCCGCGGCCTACTCGCCGGGGTCGCTGCGGCGCCGGGGCCGCGGCATCTCCTTGACCCGGGGCGCACCGGCCATCTCGCCGAACAGGTCGCCCCGCGGCGGCACCCAGTGGCGCCAGGGCCCGAGCCGCGGCGGCACGGTGGCGGCGACGCCGTCACCGGAGCCCTGCAGGGCGCGCAGATACTCCAGGACCCGGGCGGCCGACACGCCGCCTTCCAGGGCCATCCCGAGCATCGCCTGGGTGTCGTCGTCGAGCACGAACTCCCGCCGGCGCAGCAGCGCGGCGAACGCCGCCAGCAGCTGCACGACCTCGTTCGCGTCCCGCTCGGCGTCCGGCAGGCTGCTCACCGCTGCACTTCCCAGCGATCGATCATGTGTCACGTTCCCCTCGCGCCACGTGCCGCGAGTCGCCGCCGGCGGCCCACGCATTGAGTGATCCCCGCCGGAACACTCACACACGCGCCAACGCAGAAATGTATTCGTCTCGTAACTCACAGTCCATCCGATGCGCGCGGCGGCTGTCCGAATCACGCTCGCTTGGCAGTTGAAGTGTTTGATCGTCCGATTTATGGGGACGCGTCAGTGAGTCGCTGGTCAGCGGGGGCACGACGGGGTAGGAACTAGGGGAAGGGCATCCACCGATGGAGGAGCCATGACCGAGCAGAACCCCGACGACCCGGGACTCCTGCGTTCCGGCGCGAAGCCGGTGCTTCGTACCGGGGCGGACCAGCCCTGGGATCCCGAGGACCTGGCCCTGGCCGAGGGCCGGGACCCGACACCGGAGAACATAGAGCGGGCCCGCAGGGAGCTGGAGCGGGACGGCCCCGCCGCCATCGAGCGCACGGTGCCCTGACGGCCGCCGGGCCGACCAGAGGCGGCCTCAGGTCAACGGGACCTGGGCGACGATCTGCGACGCGGTCGGGACGCGCGAGCCACCGGACGGCTCCACCGAGACGGCGAAGACGTCGTTGCCCGGCACGCCGTCCACCACCCGCACGGCCGACGCCTGCCCCGCGGGCAGCACACCCGCATCCACCGCCGGGCCGGTGCCCCTGATCTTCCACATCTGGAAGGCCCGGTCGGCGGACGGCGCCTCGTCGGCCCGCAGCGAGACCACGCTGGCGCCCTGCTGCTCCGACGAGGCCACGGTGACCCGGCCGCCGCCGATCATCGGTGCGGTGCGGACCACCAGGTCGGCGGCGGCCAGGATCGCCTCGGTGCGGGCCTCGCGGGTGCGGGCCTCCGCAACCACGGCGCTCTTCTCCCGTACGCGCTGCTCCTGTACGGCCCACACGGCCGCACCCGCCCCGGCGGCCAGGATGCCCGCCGCGGCCGCGGCCGCCGTGTACCGCCGCCAGCGCGGCGCCGCCGCGCGCGCGTCCGCCCGCGGTCGTGCCGACTCCACCGGCGGCAGCTGTCGGGTCCGCCCGACCGCGGCCAGCACCTCGGCGCGAAGCCGGGGAGGCGGGACGGACCAGGTGCTGTCCGCCAGCCGCGATGCGGTGCCGCGCAACTCGTCCACCTCGGTCCGGCAGGTCTCGCAGTCGGCGATGTGCCGCTCGAAGGAGACCCGCTCGAGGTCGTCCACTGCGTCCAGCGCATAGGCGCCGACCAGGGCGTGAATGTCGGCGGTGGTCACGCGGTCACCTCCACACCCAGGCAGTCGCGCAGGCGGATCAGGCCGTCGCGCATCCGGGTCTTGACCGTGGGCAGCGGGGCTTCGAGCAGGTCGGCCACCTCCCGATAGGAGTGACCCTGGTAGTACGCCAGCGTCACGGCCTGGCGTTGCAGCTCGGTCAGGCCGTCCAGGCAGTGCCGGACCTGCTGGCGTTCGAGCCGGCCCGCCACCTCGTCGACGACCTCGTCGTACGGGGTGTCGACGGAGGCGACCCCGACCTTCATCATGCGGTCGGCGGACGCCTGCTCGGCGCGGACCCGGTCCACCGCGCGGCGGTGCGCGATCGTGAATATCCAGGAGGTGGCCGAGCCCCGGGCCGTGTCGAAGCGCGCCGCCGTGCGCCACACCTCGACCAGCACCTCCTGGGTCACCTCCTCGGCCTGCGCCGGGTCGCGCAGCACCCGCCGGATCAGGCCGTAGACCCGCGGGACGACCAGGTCGTACAGGCGGCCGAAGGCACCCTCGTCGCCGCGGGCGACGAGGCGGAGCAGGTCGCCCGCGTCCGCCGGCGGCCCGGACCCGGGCACGGCCGAGAGGTGGTCCGGCCGGCGGGCGGCACCGCGCTCGGTCATGGGTCAGCCCTCTCCATCGTTCCCGCAGATTCAACCCTCATTCGGCGCCGGGAGCTACTCGGATTGGTCCCAGCCGATTGCGAACCCGAGGGTCTACTAGTTTTCGGAATCACCTCTCCGGAAGACCACAAAACGGAAGACTCCTGGCTTGGGCCCTATCACCGGGGCCGCCGGAGCAGCATGACCTGATGCCGTGACCTGTGCACCAGTTGGTCAGAGGCGGGCGCGGTCGGCCTGTCCGGCCGGTGGGTTCTGGTCGATCGGCGCGGGGTTCGGGTTATGACTTTGTTGGCGGAATCGTTCGACCCGGCGCCGTCGTGGCGCGCCCAGACGAGCATCGCCGTGGTGGACTCCACCGACCTGCCGGCGGACATCGAGCTGCTGGCCGTGCCCGTGTCCAGTACCGGCGACGTACCCGCCGAGGTGGGCATGGCCTGGGATCGGCTGCGGGGTGCCGGATTCACCGGCCGGGTCGGCCAGTCGCTGCTCGTGTCGGTGCCGTCCGGTCCGCCGCTGGTCGTGTACGGCGTGGGTGACCCGGCGGCGCTGGACGCGGCGGGAGTGCGCGACGCCGCGGCGGCCTTCGCACGCGCGGCGGGGAAGCAGTCCCGGCTGGCCATGGTGCTGCCGGGCGGCGATCGCGCCGGGGAGGACCACGCGCAGGCCGCGGTGGAGGGCGCCCTGCTGGCGCGGTACGCCTACCGCGGACTGCGGAAGGCACCGGAAGAGGTCGCGGTCACCGAGCTGACGCTGGTGGCCGACCCGCGGTCGAGGACCGCGGTCGAGTCCGGCGCGCAGCGCGGTGCGGCCTACGTCCGGGCGGCGTCGCTCGCGCGGGACCTGGCGAACGGTCCGCCCAGCCTGCTGACCGCGGCGCGGATCGCCGAGTACGCGCAGGCCCTGGCGCCGGAGTGCGGCCTGTCGGCGGAGGTGTTCGAACGCGACGCGCTGGTGGAGCTCGGCTGCGGCGGCCTGCTGGGCGTGAACGCCGGCAGCGTGGACCCGCCCCGAATGATCAAGCTCAAATACGAGCCGGCGGGCGACGGGCCGGACGTGCCCCGGCTGACGCTGGTGGGCAAGGGCATCATGTACGACTCCGGCGGCATCGCCCTGAAGCCCGCGGACGCGGTGCACGCGACGATGAAGAACGACATGTCGGGTGCCGGGGCGATCCTGGCCGCGATGTCCGTACTGCGCGACGTGGCCTGCCCGGTGGCGGTGACGGCCTATCTGATGTGCACCGACAACATGCCGTCCGGATCGGCTACGAAGCTCGGTGACGTGCTGTCCATCCGGGGCGGCATGACCGTCGAGGTGGTCAACACCGACGCCGAGGGCCGTCTCGTGATGGCGGATGCGCTCGTGCTCGCCACCGAGGAGCCGGTGGACGCGATCGTGGACATCGCGACCCTGACCGGTGCGTGCATGCGGGCGCTGGGCACCCGGATCGCGGGCGTGTTCGGCAACGACCAGGTGCTGGTCGACCAGGTGAAGGCGGCGGCGGACCGGGTGGACGAGCCGGTCTGGCAGCTACCGATGGCGCGCCGCTACCGCAGCGAGATGGACTCGCACGTCGCCGACATCAAGAACATGGGCGGCGCGAACGGCGCGGCGATCCACGCCGCCCTGTTCCTGGAGGAGTTCGTCGCCGGCCGGCCGTGGGCACACATCGACATCGCCGGCACCGCCCAGAACGAGTCGTCAACCGGGTGGCAGTCGGCGGGCTGCTCGGGCTTCGGGGCGCGGCTGCTGGTGGAGTTCGCAGTTAACTTCAGCCGGCCGCAACCGGGTAAGCAGGGGGATGAGCGGGGATGACGGCGGAAGCGACCGGGAAACGGACGTTCAGCCAGCGGATGCTGGACGGCATCGAGAAGGTCGGCAACAAGGTCCCGCACCCAGTGATGATCTTCCTCGGGCTGATCGGGGTGATCATCATCCTGTCGGCGGTGTTCGCCGCGATGGGGGTCAGCGTCACCTACGAGGTTGCCGAGCCGGCGCCGGTGGTCGGCGTTGAGACCTATCCGGGTGGCACCCAGGAACCGTCGGTCAGCATCGAGCCGAGCGAGTACTACCACCCCGAGATCGAGACGCACACCGAGACCACCGAGATCAAGAGTCTGCTGACCGCCGACGGGATCCGGTTCATCTTCACCTCCGCCGTCACCAACTTCACCAACTTCGGCGTGGTCGGTGTCATCCTGGTCGCGATGATCGGCGTCGGGCTGGCCGAGCAGGCCGGACTGATAGGCGCCCTCATCCGCAAGCTGGTCGCGGTCGCACCGAAGTGGTCGCTGACGTTCATCATCGTCCTGGTCGGCATCCTGTCGTCGATCGCCTCGGACGCCGGCTACCTGGTCCTCATCCCACTGGGTGCGGTCGCGTTCATGAGCGTCGGCCGACATCCGCTCGCCGGCCTCGCCGCGGCGTTCGCGGCCGTCGGCGGCACGTTCATGGTCAACGTGCTGATCACCCCGACCGACGGCATCATCACCGAGATCACCAATGAGGCCATCGCGCTCGCCGATCCGGCGAAGACGATCAGCCTCACCTCCAACGTCTACTTCGCCATCGGGTCGTCCCTGTTCCTCGCCGTGCTGATCACCTTCGTCACGGAGAAGGTCATCGAGCCGCGCCTGGGCACCTTCACCGGCGCCGTCGAGCGCGGGGCCACCGAGATTCCCGACGCAGATCCCCCGGAGGCCGAGGTCACCCCGGCGGCGCAGGCCCGCGGGCTGCGGCTGGCGCTCTACGGCTTCCTCGGGGTGCTCGCGGTGCTGGTGCTGCTGTCCGCGCCCAGCTGGGGCATCCTGCGCAATCCCGAGACCGGCAGCCTCATCGAGGACTCGCCGCTGATGGACAGCCTGATCTTCATCATCATGCTGATCTTCCTCGTCGCGGGCCTGTGCTACGGCGCCGGCGCCGGCACGCTGAAGGGCAGCGCCGCCGCGATGGCGGCCATCACCAAGACGTTCGCCGGCCTCGGCGGCCTGATCTTCATGCTCCTCGTGATCGCCCAGTTCATCGCGTACTTCAACTACACCAACATGGCCACCATCGCCGCCGTGAAGATGGCCGACGGCCTCGAGTCGGCGAACATCGGCCCGCTGTGGCTGCTCATCGGCTTCATCCTCGTCACGCTCGTCCTCGACGTGATCATCCCCGGCGTGATCCCGAAGTGGGCGATCTTCGCGCCCATCTTCGTGCCGCTGTTCCTGCGTCTCGGCGTCGCGCCGCAGACCGTCCTCGCCGCCTACCGGATCGGCGACTCACCGGTCAACGTCATCACCCCGCTGATGGTCTACCTGCCCTTCATCGTGCTGCTCGCGCAGAAGTACAAGAAGGGCGCGGGGGTGGGCACCGTCGTGTCGCTGATGATCCCCTACACGCTGATCATCGCCGTCGCCTGGACCGTCTTCTTCGTCGTCTGGTACCTGGTGGGCATCCCGCTCGGCCCCGGCGCACCCGTCGAGCTCCCGTAACCGGGCACGTGCGACCACGGCGCGGTGACGGCGGATGAGTGACGCGGTGATCTGCCTGCTCGTCCTGGCGGCCACCCTCGTCATGTTCGTGTGGAACAGGTTGCCGGTCGAGCTGGTGGCGCTCGGATCGGCGGTCGCCCTCTACTTCACCGGGCTGCTGACCGCGGGGCAGGTGTTCGCGGGGTTCGGCGACCCCGTCATCGGCTTCATCGCCGGGCTGTTCGTCGTCAGCGCGGGGCTCAACGCATGCGGCATCACGGCGTGGGCCGGGCAGCAGCTCATCGCCCGGGCCGGCACCGAGCGGCGCCGGCTGCTCGTGGCGATCATGGTCCTCGCGGCCCTGATGACCGCGCTCATCGGCGTCAGCGGCACCACCGCGGCGCTGCTGCCGATGGTGGTCCTGCTCGCGGTGCGGCTCGGCCGGTCGCCGTCGGGCCTGGCGATGCCGCTCGCCTTCGCCGGCCACGCCGGATCCCTGCTGGTGCTCACGGGCACACCCATCAACATCCTCGTCTCGGAAGCGGCCGCCGACTCCGGGTCGAGGCCGTTCGGATACTTCGAGTTCGCGGTGGTCGGCATCCCGCTGACGGCCGGTGTGGTCCTGATCGCGGTGCTGTCCGGGCGGCGGCTGCTGCCCGAGCGCACGCCCCGGTCGCTGCCCGCCGACCTGAGTGGACACGCGCGCGTTCTCGTCGGCCAGTACGGCCTGGGCACCCAGGCCGTCGGCCTGCGGGTGCCGGCGGGTTCGCCGGCGGTCGGCGTACCGGTCACGGAGCTTCGCCGGCAGGACGCCGACGGGCCGCTCGTGATCGGCGCCGCCGGCCACGGGGCACCGCGTGGCGATGCGCCCCTGCGGGAGGACGACGTCATCGCCGTGCACGGCGCCACCGCCGCGATCGACCGGTTCGCCGAACTGCACGGGCTCGAACGGGTGCCGCAGGGTGTCACGCCGCAGCTGGAGCAGATCGTGCTCAACCGCTACGTCGGCGCCGCCGAACTGGTCCTGGGTCCCCGGTCCGCGCTCGTCGGCGACACCGTCTATCCGGGCATGACCACCGACAGCGGCGAGCTGGTCATCCTGGCCATCCAGCGTCAGGGGCACGAGCTCGGGCCGCGGCGCGAGGTCCTCGCCGCCGGGGACATGCTGCTGGTGCAGGGCACCTGGGCGGCCATGGAGCGTCACCTCGACCCGTCCGAGGGCGTGCTGATCGTGGACTCCCCCGCAACCGTGCGGCGCCAGGCGGTGCCGTTCGGCCCCGAGGCCGTCCCGGCGGTCGTCATCGTCGTGGCGATGGTGGTCCTGCTCTCCACCGGCCTGGTCCCTCCGGCGATCGCCGCCGTCCTCGCCGCCGGGGCGATGGTGCTGACCAAGGTGCTGACGATGGATCAGGCCTACGAGGGCATCTCCTGGACGCCGCTCGTCGTCGTCGCCGCCATGTACCCGATGTCGACGGCGATGGCACAGTCCGGCGCGGCGGACGAACTCGCCGCGATGGTCGTGACGGTGTTCGGCGGCTACGGCCTGTTCCTGCTGCTGGGGCTGTTCCTGCTAACCGCGGTGCTGGGCCAGGTGATCAGCAACACGGCGACCGCGCTCATCGTCATCCCGATCGCGGTGTCCGCCGCGGCCGAGGTCGGCGTCTCGGTTTTGCCCGTGATGATGTGCGTCGCCGTCGCCGCCTCCGGTGCCTTCCTGACACCGATCGCCACCGCGGCGAATCTGATGGTCAAGCAACCCGGCGGGTACCGGTTCGGCGACTACTGCCGGTTCGGGCTACCCATGATCACCTGGTTCCTGGTGATCGCCGTCGGGCTCGTCCCGCTCGTCTGGCCGCTCTGAGCGGCGTGCCCAACGGCTACCGGGAACCCTCGGCGGCCTGCGAGGCGAAGAGGTCCAGGCCCAGCCTCCGCGACAGGAACGCCGCCGCCAGCTGGCCCTTCACGCTGTTGCCCGCCTCGTCCAGCAGCGGGGCGAAGGTACCCAGGCCGCCCTTGCCCGGCGACACGGTCACGATGCCGCCGCCGATGCCGCTCTTACCCGGCAGCCCCACGTCGTAGAGCCAGTCGCCGGACGTCTCGTACAGGCCCGCCGTGGTCATCACCGCCAGGGCGCAACGGCAGCTCTCGGCGCTGATCACCTGCACGCCGGTGATCGGGTTCAGGCCGCCGTCGGCGAGGGTCGAGCCCATCACCGCGAGGTCGCGGGCGCTGACCAGCAGCGAACTCTGCCGGGTGTACAGGTCGAGGGCCTCGGCCGCGTCACAGCCGAGGCCGCCGAAGCCGTCGAGCAGGTGGGCCATCGCCCGGTTGCGCTGGTTGGTCTGCGACGCCGACGCGTACATCTCCGCGTCGAGGGAGAGCGGCCGCCCGGCGAACCGCGACAGCCCGTCGGCGAGAAAGCCCCACCGGGCTTCCGGCGTTCCGCCCGGAGCCAGGCTCGTGGTGGCGATCGCACCCGGATTGACCATCGGGTTGGTACGCCCGGCCGGGCCGCGCTCGACGGCCGCGAGGGAGTTGAACGCCAGGCCGGTCGCGTTTACGCCGATCGCCCGGCGCGCCTCGTCCGCACCGATGGCGTCGCAGACCAGTGCGAAGACGAAGGGCTTTGCGATGCTCATGACCGTGAAGAGCACGTCGGCGTCGCCGGCCGCGTAGACGTCGCCGGCGGTTCCCGTCGCCGCGACCCCGAACAGGCCGGGCGGCACCCGGGTCAACGCCGGATAGACCGTCGAGAGGGAACCCCGGTCGTCGGACGCGTACCGCTGATGTGCCTGCCGGACCAGGTCCGTCACGACCTCCGAGGGCGGAAGCCTGCCGGTGGAGACGAACGGCGGTTCCCCACGATCAACGAACATCTACCGGAGGCCTACCCGCTGTCCCGCTTGGCCTGACGCCGCGCACCCACGGCCTTGGTACCGGCGTGGCGCTTGCGCATGGCCGGAGCCGACGCCGGAGCCCGCTGCGGCCGCTGCGGTTTCGCCGGCGCGGACGCCGGCCGGCGGACCGCCTTCGGCGGGGCGGCGTTGCGCTGGGCGCGTGCCGCCTCCAGCCGTTCGGCCTTCAGCTCCGCCGCGGCCTGCCGCGCCGCGGCGGCGAGGTGCCGGCTCACCCGGGCCAGCGCGTCCTCGAACACCTCCGCCTTCTGCGCGTTGCGGGTGTTCTTCGGACGAGCCTTGCCCCGGCCGCCCTGCTCGGCCACCTTCATGCTGGCCTCGCGCCGATACGACTTCGTGTATTTGTTGCGGGCCCGCCGGACCCGCGTGTGCAGCTCGACGAGTCCGTCCTCGTCCAGCTCCGCCAATTGAGCGGTCTCAGTCTCGCGGACCAGCAGGAACTCCGCCTCGGTCAACGAATTCAGCAAAGCATTCATGGCCCGCCCCGATCATTCCCACATAGCGGTGAAGGACGTCATCAAGAGCAACCCTAACCACGAAAGCGGCGTTATGTGAGCAGGACCCGCATTTCGCCGAGCTGTCGGAATGCCCTCTGCGGACATTGCCAGGCTCCGCCCCTAGCCGAGCTTGACCGTACGGCCGGTCTTGATCGACTCCGCCGCGGCGGCCAGGATCTTCACGACCTCGGTGCCGAACGCCAGGTCCAGCGGCGACGCCGGTCCGCCGCCCGCCGCGCCGATCAGCGCGTCCACGGCCCGGGTGAAGGCCTCCACCGGCAGCCACGGCACCGGCGGCACGTCCGCCACGCCGGACTCGCCGAAGAACGCCGCGTCCTCACGCTCCAGGGCCGCCGGCGCGTCGACCGACAGGGTCAGCGTGCTGACCGCGCCGCTCGCGTGGCCCAGCAGCACGTGGGTCATGTCGCGGGCACCGGCCAGCGCGGTCACCTCGGCGACCGGGCCGAGCACCGGAAGGATCAGCGCGACCGCGTGCGGGCCGACGTCCCAGAGGCCGCCGCTCTCCTTGCGCCACACCGACGCCCCGAACGGGTTGCCCGGCTGGAAGATCGAGCCGAGGTGGTCGATGCGCGCCTCGAGCCAGCCCTCGGTGGCCTGCGCCCGCTCGATGAAGTGCTGGATCTCCGGCATGAAGCGGCGGGTGAAGAACACCACGCCGGCCACCTCGTGCTCGGCGGCGGCCGCGACGATCTCCGCCGCGGCCTCGGGGGTGAACGCCACCGGCTTGTCGAGGAGCAGGTGCTTGCCCGCGCGGGCCGCCCGCAGGGCGATGTCCGCCTGCACGTCGGGCGGCAGCGCCACCGCGACGGCGTCGACGTCGGCGATCAGGTCGTCGATCTCCGCGTACGGCTTGGCGTCGTGCTCCTGCGCCAGGGCCGCCGCCTTCGCCGGGTCGCGACCCCACACGCCGACCAGTTCGACGTCCGGGTGGGCCGCCAGCGCCGGAGCGTGCGCCTGGTGTGCCCAGGGTCCCGTACCGAAAAGTCCGAACCGCATCCTCGTGCCGCCTTCCATTCAAGATCACACCCGGCCGAAAGCTAACACGCCGGATGGGCTCAGTACGCTGTGCCGGTGATGAACGGCCCACTATCGACCGCGACGATCGTCGTGGCCCTGCTGCTGGGTATCTGGTATCTGGTCCGCTGCACGCTCGACCGCGCGCCCAGCAACACGGATCTTTGGGCCATGCTAGGCCTGAGCGCGCTGGTCGCGGTGCTCGTCGTGGTGGCGGTCGTCGGTCTCTTCGTCGGCGAGCGGCCGAGCGACTGGACGACGTTCGTCGGCTACCTGATCACCACCGTCGCGTTCGCCCCGGTCGGGTTCTATCTGGCCCGGCTGGAGCCGACCCGATGGGGCTCCCTGATCCTCGGCGTCGCCTGCCTGGTGCTGCCGGTCCTGGTGCTGCGGCTACAGCAGATCGCGGAGGCGACCGGTGCCTGAGCCGTCGACCGCACCGGCCCGGCCGCGGGACGCCGCCATCGGCACCGGCGCCGGCCGGGTGCTGCTGTTCGTCTACGGCGTCTTCGCCGTCTCCGCCAGCGCCCGCGCGGGCGTGCAGATCGCCACCAAGTTCTCCGAGGCGCCGCTCGCCTTCCTGCTGTCGGCGTTCGCCGCGCTGGTCTACATCGCGGCAACGATCGGGCTCGCCGTCGGCGGCACCCGGGGGCGGCGCATCGCGCTGATCAGCTGCTCGATCGAGCTGGTCGGCGTGCTGGTGGTCGGCACGCTCAGCATCTTCGACGAGGCCGCCTTCCCGGACGCCACCGTCTGGTCGCAGTTCGGCAGCGGCTACGGCTTCGTCCCGCTGGTCCTGCCGCTCGTCGGCCTCTGGTGGTTGTGGCACAACCGCCCGCGCGCCTGACCCCGCCGATCCTCAGGAATCGCTCGCGCCGACGGTGTGCGGCAGGAAGTTGCAGCGGTCCTTGGTCACCAGGCCGTCGGCGCCGAGGCCCTCGCGGATGCCCATGCCGGCCGGCTCGCCGTCGATCAGCCACGCGCCGATCACCGGGTGGACCGTGCCCTCCAGTCCCTCGAACGACGGAAGCTCCAGCAACTCCTGCACGACGTAGCGGCCGTCGGTGCCGTACTCCGACGGATTGTCCGAGATGGTGACCCCGTCCTTGACCAGGGTGACCGAGCCACCCTCGCGACCCCAGACGGGCTTTTTCGCGTACGAGGTGAGCGTGGCGGCCGAGGACGACTCCGCGAAGTAGGCCGGCAGCAGGTACTTGCCGCGTTCCGGGTCATCGCCGAAGAGCTTCCACAGTACCGGCAGCAGCGCCTTGTTGCCGATCAGCGCCGCCTTGTACGGCGGTTCCATCCAGACCGTGCCGCGCTTGGCGGGGTCGGCCATGTTGCGGAAGAAGGCCTTGCCGCCCTCCTCGTTCCAGAACCATTCCCACGGGTACAGCATGAAGATGACGTCGATCGGCTGGGCCTTGTGCTCCTGGCCGGGCGCGGGCACGAAGAGCACCCGGTCGCCGGCAACGTCCCAGCCGATCTGGCTCATGGCGATCAGCTCGACCGGATAGCCGGCCTCCTCGGCGGTCGCCATCAGGTAGGCGACGTTCATCCGGTCCTCGCCGGTCGTCTCGCTCGTCTCGTACGCAAAGAAGATCTTGGGTTTCTCCGGCAGCCACGGGCGCGCCTCGCGCAGCTTGCCGATGTTGCGCCGCCAGGCGCCGGGGTTGGCCGGCTCGCCGTCCGCGGCCTCCCAGCCGACCAGCCGGTCGTGTATGGAGTTCCACTGCCGCCACGGGTGCTTGGTCAGATTGGTCTGGTCGACCCAGTGCCACTGGATGACCGCGGCCTCGACCAGCGACGTCGGCGTCTGCGCGTTGTACTCGAGCAGGCGCGGCGTCGTGCCCGCGCCGTTGTACCAGAGGTCGAAGCGTCCGTAGACGGTCGGCGAGAAGTCCGGCGTCTGCATCGGCAGGCGGCCGTCCGGGTCCTTGTCCTGGTGCGTCCAGGTCTCGGCGTCACCGTCGAACCACGTGCGGATGATCTGCTCGTGTGCGTACTCCGGGATGCCGATCTTCGTCAGGAAGCAGGTCTCCGGGCCGCAGATCGAGGCGAAGTAGCCGTCGCGACGGCCCTGCGCGGTGTGCCGCGGGCACTGCCGCACCATCCAGTCACCGGCCTCGATGCACATGCCGTCGAGGACCGCCGTCGCCGTCTCCAGCTCCTCGATCTCGGCCTCGGTGAAGTCGTAGTACGGCCCCTCCTGCCAGTACGACATCATGGTGCCGTCCGGCAGCTCGGTGTCGTTGTAGGTCAGGCCGAGGCTGTAGTTGGTCAGCCGCCAGCCGTCGCGGACCGGCCCGTAGGGAATCCGGCGCAAGGTTCAGCCACCGGACTTGCTGCTGGAGCCGCTGCCGCCCTTGCCGACCACGCTGGTCTTGACCGTGCCGTTGCTGACCCGGCCGGTCGACGGCAGCCCGTACTTCGCCCGCGCGACCTTGTCGTTGTAGGCGAACTTGGCGCCGCCGGCCGGGAGCTTGGAACCGATCGGATAGCCGGGCCGGTAGCCCGCCGAGTGCCAGAGGAAGAAGGCGCCACCGCCGCCGCCGAAGTCGTCGTCATCCTCGTCGCAGTAGTCCTCGTCGACGATGACGCCGTTCTCGTCGGCGCAGTAGAAGCCCTCGTCCTGGTAGTCGTCCCCGCTGTCACAGGCAGCCGCGCCGCCCGCGGCCAACAACAGAAACGTGCTGCTCAGAGCCACGCTCCGCGAGCTCATCCGTCGATTCACAGTCCGCTTCTCCGCCCTTTCACCGTCCGGGGTCGCATCATCATGTGTAGCGCCCCGGATCAAGCCGGAGCGCTAGTCGCGGGGGCCACCCGCCACGTAGATGACCTGCCCGGAGACGAACCCCGCTCCGTCACTGACGAGGAAGGATACGGTGTTCGCGACGTCTTCGGGACGGCCCGCCCGGCCGACTGGAATCTGACCGATCGCCGCCTTCTGGAAGTCGGCGAAGTCGACACCCACCCGCGCGGCGGTCGCGGCGGTCATATCGGTGACGATGAACCCCGGCGCGACCGCGTTCGCGGTGACGCCGAAGCGGCCCAGCTCGATGGCGAGCGTCTTGGTGAAGCCCTGCAGGCCGGCCTTCGCGGCGGCGTAGTTGGCCTGGCCCCGGTTGCCGAGCGCGGAGGTGCTGGACAGGCTCACGATGCGGCCCCAGCCGGCCTCGACCATGTGCTTCTGCACGGCCCGGCTGAACAGGAAGGCGCCGCGCAGGTGAACCGCCATGACGGTCTCCCAGTCGTCGTCGCTCATCTTGAACAGCAGGTTGTCCCGCAGCACGCCGGCGTTGTTGACCAGCACCGTCGGTGCGCCCAGCTCGGCCGCGACCCGTTCGACGGCGGCGGCGACCTGTACGGCGTCGGAGACGTCGGCGCCGACGGCGAGCGCGGTGCCGCCGGCGTCGTGGATCGCGGTCACCGTGTTGGCGCAGGCGCCCTCGTCGAGGTCGACGACGGCGACGGCCATCCCATCGGCGGCGAGCTTGCGCGCGGTCGCCTCGCCGATGCCGCGAGCGGCCCCGGTCACGATCGCTACCCGATTCGGCTGGGTCATCCTCGGCCTCCCGCTGCGGTCGAAAGCAAGTCCGGCCGACTCTAACCCAGTAGTTACCCGCGGGTTACATGGCGGGTTCTTCTCACAAGTGGTTGCACCGGAGCCATTCTCGCACTAGTAGTGCAAATTCACTCAGGCGCGGCGGCGGAGCCTGATCCAGCGGTAGCCGTAGCCCGCGATCGCCAGCTTGTCGAGCTTGCCGGGCTCCTCGTACTCCCGGTCGGCGAGCACGTCGTTGGGGAACTCGGCCTCCGGGCGCAGGCTGCCGAGGTCGACGACCCCGTCGGTGTCCGAGAGGTTGTGCAGGAACAACATGGTGCCGGTCACATCGTCGGCGCGATGCACCAGCACGCCCGCCGGTGCGGGCACGTCGACGTGCGTGCAGCTGCCGCTGCCGACCTCGGGCGCCTCCCGCAGGGTACGGATCATCCGCTCGAACCAGGACAGCAGCGACGCCGGATCGTGCCGCTGCGTTGTCGCGTTGACCCGCTCGTAGCCATACTCGCCGCCGGAGATCACCGGGCGGACCAGGTCGCCGGGCTTCGCGCTGGAGAAGCCGCCGTTGGGCAGCAGGGACCACTGCATCGGCGTACGGATGGCGTTGCGCCCGTCCTGCGACAGGTCCTCGCCCATGCCGATCTCCTCGCCGTACCGCAGCACCGGGGTGCCACGCAGGCTGAACTGCAGCGCGTAGGCCAGCTCGATGCGCCGGCGGTCGCCGCCGAGCATCGGGGCCAGCCGGCGGCGGATGCCGCGGCCGTACAGCCGCATGTTCTCGTCCGGGCCGAACTGCTCGAACACCTCGTTGCGCTGCTCGGCGGTGAGCCGCGACAGGTCGACCTCGTCGTGGTTGCGCAGGAACGTCGCCCACTGCCCGCCGGCCGGCAGCTTCGGGGTGTCGTGCAGCGCGTCGATGATCCCTTCGGGGTTGCCGCGGGCGAGCGCGAGCATGAGCCGGCCGTTGAGCATGAAGTCGAAGAGCATGTGAATCCGGTTGGCCGTGCCGCCCGCGTCGCCGAAGTACTCCTTGAGCTGGTCCGGCTCGACGTTCGCCTCGGCCAGCAGGACCGCGTCGCCCCGGCGCCACTGCACGTGCTGGCGCAGCTCGCTGATGAACTCCATGTCCTTGGGCGAGTCCGGTCTGCCCGCCTCGGTCTCCTCGACGATGAACGGCACGGCGTCCATCCGGAAGCCGGAGACGCCGAGCTGCAGCCAGAACGAGCAGATTTTCCGGATCTCCGCGCGGACCTCCGGGTTCTTGATGTTGAGGTCCGGCTGGAAGTCGTAGAAGCGGTGGTAGAACCACTTCTTCGCGGTGCGGTCGTAGCTCCAGGTCTCGGCCTGCTCGCCGGGGAAGACCATGCCCTGGCGCCGGTCCGGCGGCGCGCTGTCGGACCAGACGTACCAGTCCCGGTACGGCGAGTCCGGCGACGACCGCGCCGACCGGAACCAGGGATGCTGGTCGGAGGTGTGGTTGACGACCAGGTCGATGATCACCCGGATGCCCAGGTCCCGGGCCTGGTGCAGCAGTTCGGCGAAGTCGCCGAGGGTACCGAAGCGCGGATCGACGTTGTAGAAGTCCTCGACGTCGTAGCCGTCGTCGCGGTTCGGCGTCGGGTGGATCGGGTTCAGCCAGATGCAGGTCACCCCGAGCCGGGCCAGGTAGTCGAGGCGCCCGATCAGCCCCTTGATGTCGCCGACGCCGTCGCCGTCGGAGTCGGCGTACGTGTCGATGTCGAGGCAGTAGATGACAGCCTTCTCATACCACCGGTCGCTCATGCTGGGCTATGTCACCCCTGCGACGGCGGCTAAAACATCGCGACTCCGGTACGAACGGCCGATCATGGCGATCGGCAGCCGGGCCGCACGGCATGGGAATACTCAGAATGAAGCATCACCCAGCCGGCAGACATCAAATGGTGCAGGCATTTCGTTGGGCGAGAAGAAGCACCAGATCGCCTCGGACGACGCCAAAGCAGAACAGCTGACGGTCGAATCGTTGAGGGCGGCTTCACCGCCTCAGCAAAGGACACCACGTGTCAATCATCACGCTTGACTGATACCAGCGCTCCCGCAATTACCTTTCATTCCCCCGCGTCGCGGCCTACCTGCCGCCCGCGCAAGATCATGACACAACATCGATCGACGCGCAAGCATGCATGCATTACCGACACTATCGGCTTGCACCAATCAAACGTCTCGCGTACCATCCCATCCTTGCATAGCGCACGGGGTTCTATGCATAGGGAGGTTCCCTTGTCTCGAAAGCCACGCCAAATCATGATCGCCTGCCTTACCGGCGGCGCGACTTTGGCTGCACTTCTGATCGCCCCTCAGGCCGCCAATGCGGCGTCGAAGGACTACACCAAGTCCCGCAGGTGCGGGTCCTACGAGTTCCACAGCTCCAAGACCTACGCGTATAGCAAGAAGAACGACGGCGGGACCTGCGCGGGACACGCCTGGGTCCGGGCGAAGGACAACCTCGGGCGCATCTCCGACTGGCGGCACCACGCCAACTTCACCTCGGTGCCCAGCCCCGGAGGCAGCGCCTACTACGTCACCACCTGGCACAAGAGCCAGGAGAACGAGGACGCTTGGGTCTGGAATCCCTGATTGGTGACACGGACTCGGCTATCGATACCGGTACTGCTTGCCGTACTCAGCCTGACCGCCTGCGGGAATCAGTCGACCGACGATTCCGGCGACGAGAAATTCGTCGCCGCCGGAACGTCACAGCAGCAGAGCATCATTGCTGCAGGACCGGTCGGCAAGGTCGAATACGAAGCAGCAGTGGAACGCGTGCGGTCCTGCCTTCGCGACCGGGGGATCACCCTGACGAACGAAGGATGGGATCCCGTCAGGCAACTGGGGATGCAACTGTACTACTCCAGCCCCGGGATGGCCGACGACGAATTGATCCGCCTGTCGGATCAGTGTCGGAAGGCTCACCTCGACGCCATCGAGGACTCCTATCAGCTCCACCGGAAGCCGGAGATGGACCCGAAACTGCACCGCGCACTCATCACGTGCCTGGGGCAGCGAGGAATCTCCATGACGAATGCTTCAACGGACGCGTCGAAATTCGCTGAAGCCATTCCCGGCACAAAGACGGAGGAACTGGCATCCTGCGTGAACGAGGTGTCCGCAAGGCTGTATCCCAGCATGCAGCAGGTCTCCTTTTAGCCTTCCCATACCGGTAAGTCAGATCGAGCGATGAGGCGTGGTGCAGAATGAGGCACCACGCCTCATCGTGTCATCCACCACCCGGGTGAGGACGCTGTGCGGCACTTACCGATGGACGGCAGATACGGCAGGAGCGGTTTGTACCCTGGATCGCGGGTAAGCCGTATCGATCCGACGACGGCGGAGGTCAGCCGATGAGCGTGCCGTATCCCCTGGCGGCCGAGACCGAACCCGGCCAGCTGGGCGGCCTGACCGGCTGGGTGGCCTCGGTCATCGAGTCGCTCGGCGCGGTGGGCGTCGGCCTGCTCGTGGCGCTGGAGAACCTGATCCCGCCGATCCCGAGCGAGATCGTGCTGTCCATGGCGGGCTACCTCGCCAGCACCGGCAAGGTCAACGTCGTGCTGGTCGCGATCGCGGCGACGGCGGGCTCGGTGCTGGGCGCGCTCGTGCTCTACTGGCTCGGGTACGCGATCGGCGAGGAGCGGCTGCGCCGCTGGCTGGACCGCATCCCGCTGGTCGACGCCGACGACCTCGACGTAGCGGACCGGTGGTTCGAGCGCCACGAGAAGGGCGCCGTACTGCTCGGCCGGATGGCGCCGGTGATCCGCAGCCTGGTGTCGATCCCGGCCGGCGCGAACCGCATGAACCTGGGCACGTTCACGCTGCTCACCGCGATCGGCAGCGGGATCTGGAACTGCCTGTTCATCGCCGGGGGCTACGCGCTCGGCACGCACTGGCGCCGGCTCGAGATGTACAGCAGCTACTTCGACTACGCGATCGTGGCCCTGCTCGCCGCCGCGACCGGCTACTGGGTGGTCAAGAAGCTGCGCAAACGCCGGCGCGCGGCCGCGGAGAACTGATCCGCGACCGCGCGCCCGCCCGGTCAGAAGCCGGCGCTGATCCGGGTGAACTCCCAGTCGGACTGCGCGATGCCGCTGCAGTGTGAGACGACGCCGCCGCCGGGGCAGCCGCGGTCCCGGTTGACCGCCCAGAAGGTGAAGCGGGCCAGGTTGTTGTTCTTCGCGTAGTCGCGGATCCGCGTCCAGGTCGCGGGCGTGGTGAGCTCCTGCTGGTCGGAGAGGCCGTTCATGCCGGAGATGCCCATGTGCGAGTACGCCTGCGCGTCGGTCCAGCCGAACGTCGACTTGAGCTGGTTCTTCAGCCCTTCGGTCGCGCCGACGGTGCTCGCGTACATGTCCGCGCCGCCGCCGAAGTCGAACGGCATCTGGGCGAAGATGTCGACGTTGGCGCCCATCGCCTTGGCCTGGTTGATCAACCGGACGCCGTGCACGTTCGGGCCGCTCGGCGTGGTGCCGAAGGTGAGGATCGTCTTCACCGAGGGGTTGTTCTGCTTGATGATCTTCAGCGCGCCGACGATCCGGTCCGCGACCGTGTAGTTCTCGAACTCGTCGGTGTTCTCGATGTCGATGTCGATCGCCTTCAGGCCGAAGGTGTCGATCACCCGCTGGTACGCGCCGGCGAGCGCCTGCGGGGTCGAGCAGTTCGGGCCGAGTTTGTTGCCCTGCCAGCCGCCGATCGACGGGACCACGCTGCCGCCGGCCGCCTTGATCGCGTTGATGGTGCTCTCGTGCACGCCGCCGGTCAGGCCGCCCTCGCCGTCCCAGACCGGGTTACACCCGTTGGCCAGGACGAACGCGATGGTGAACGCCTTGACGCCGGTCGCGTTCATGACGGTCGACGGCGCGGGCGGGTTGCCCCAGCCCGGGTAGATGTACGGCGCGGCCGCCATCTTGGTTCCGGTGGGCGGCGGAGTCGTCGGCCCGGTCGTCGGGGGCGTGGTGGGCGGCGTGGTGGGGCCGCCGCAGGCGCCGTTGTCGATCCAGACGTCCCATTGGCCGCTGTGCGTCGCCGGGCTCTCGTTCTGGTTCCACCACTTGGCGGTGTAGTTGTGGCCGTTCTGCGAGGCCTGGTTGTCCTTGACGTAGACCGCCGTGGAGTTCCAGGCCGGGGCGCAGGCGACGGCCGCGGAGGCACCCGGTGCGAGCACGACCGTGGTGCCGATTCCGGCGACGGCCAGCACTATCGCGAGCGCGGCCGGATACGCCTTCTTCAGTCTCATGGGGATTCCTTCCAGTGGGGGCTGGTTCAGGGCAGGGTGGACAGGTGGGGCTTGATGGTGTTGGCCCAGCCGTTACCGGCGGTGACGTCCCAGTTGATGGACCAGGTCATCGCGCCGCGGATGCCGGGGTAGGTACGCGGCGGCCGGAACGAGCCGCAGTTCGTGCCCCGGGCCAGGCAGTCGAGGGCCTGGTTGACCACGGACGGCGCGACGTAGCCGCCGCCGGCCGCGCTGGTGGTCGCCGGCAGGCCGAGGGCGACCTGATCGGGCCGCAGCCCGGCCTCCAGCTGGATGCAGGCGAGTGCGACCAGGAAGTTCACCGTGCCCTGTCCGTACGCCGCGTTCTGATCGCAGCCGAGCATCGCGCCGGAGTTGTAGTACTGCGTGTGTACGACCGTGAGGATGTCCTTGATGTCGAGCGCGAGCTTGAAGTACGAGCCGGCCGGGTTCTGCATGTCGATGGTCTGCGGCGCCATCGTGATGATCAGGTTGGCGCCGACCTTGGCGCGGAGGCTGCGCAGGGCCTGGCCCATGTACGTCGGGTTGAGCCCGTTCTCCAGGTCGATGTCGACGCCGTCGAAGCCGTACGTCTGCATCAGCGAGTGGACCGAGTTGGCGAAGTTGGTCGCGGCGGCCGCGTCGTTGACGGCGACCGAACCCCGCTCGCCGCCGACCGAGATGACCACCTTCTTGCCGCGCGAGTGCAGCGTGGCGACGTCGGCCTTGAACTGCTCGTTGGTGTAGCCGCCGACGGAGGCCGAGAGCCCGGCGTCGATGGTGAAGGAGACCGCGCCCGGCGTGCCGGTGGCGTCCGCGAAGGCGACCGCGATCAGGTCGTAGGTCGCGGGCACGGCGGCCAGCTTGATCTCGTTGGCCGGGTTGTCGAAGTTCTGCCAGTACCCGGTGATGAAGTGCGCCGGTAGCGTCCCGCCGGGCGGCACCGTGGTGGGCGGCGTCGTCGGCGGCGTTGTGGGCGGGGTCGTGGGGGGTGTGGTCGGCGGCGTGGTTGGCGGGGTCGTCGGGGGTGTGGTCGGCGGTGTGGTCGGCGGGACCGTTCCGCCGCAGGCGCCTTTGTCGGCCCAGACGTCCCACTGACCGCTGGCGGTGGGCACCTCGCCCTGCGTCCACCACTTCGCGGTGTAGTTCCTGCCCTGGTGGGAGGCGGAGTTGTCCTTGACGTAGACGGTCGACGCGCTCCACGCCGGCGCACAGGCGACGGCGGCGCTCGCGGACGAGGCTATGTAGACGGCGGAGCCGGCGGCCGCCAGCGCGGCGGACACGGCCAGGGCAAGGGATCGGCGCATGGGGCGGGCCTTCCACATCGAACAGTTAGGTTTGTCAATTATTAGGACTATTAACAATCCAAGTCCAGACCCCGGCGACCTTAAAGTTCTTTAAGGCGACGGGGCCGAAGGCGCTGGCAGCACCCTCGGCCCTTACACCTAAATATTGAAGAAAGTCGCTACCTGCGGAACTGGATCCAGTTCACATTCACGAAGTCGGCCGGCTGGCCGCTGGTGAAGGTGAGGAAAACCGTGTGCCGGCCGGACACGTTGGACGCGTTGCCCGGCACCGACCGCCAGGACTGCCAGCCGCCGGTGTTGCCGAGCGCGAAACCGCCGATCGGCGCGTTGCCGCGGCTGTCGATGCGCACCTCGATCAGGCCGCTGGCCCCGCCGGCCGCACCCGACGCCACCCGCGCCACGAAGTCCCGGACCCCGCCGGAGCCGAACTCCACGTTGTTGAACTGCAGCCAGTCGCCGTTGGCGATCCATCCGACGTTCTCGCCGCCCTCGGCGCAGGCCTCCTTGGCGACGGCCGACGCGGCGTCGTACGACTCGGCCTGGATCGTCGCGTACGCGTCCCGCACGCCACCCGTCGGCGGCGTCGTGGGCGGGGTCGTCGGCGGGGTCGTGCCGCCGCCGCGGCTGTAGACGGCCACGTAGTCGACGAGCATCGGCCGCCCCGGAACCGTCGCGGCGGTCGGCGTCCCGGTGCCGGCCACGCCGTTCGGGAACGCGCCGCCCATCGCGACGTTGAGCAGGATGTGGTAGCCGGCGTGCCCGGTCATGTTCGTCCAGTGCGGCTCGCCGACCTGGCTCTGGCTGACCGAGTGGTACTGCTGGCCGTCGACGTACCAGCGCAACTGGTTGGGCGTCACGCTGCGGTCCCACTCGAAGCCGTAGGTATGGAACGCCGACTGACAACTGGCACCCGGGCACGCCCGGTTGGCGCCGATGCCGTTGTTCTCGTTGCACGGCCCGCCCGGCGCGACGCCGCAGTGCAGCACGCCCCAGACCGCGTTGATGCCGTTGACGTTCTCCATCACGTCGAACTCGCCGATCGCCGGCCAGCTGTACCGGTCGTTGCGGTACGGCGCGCCGAGCGCCCAGAAGGCCGGCCAGTACCCCGCGGCCTCGGCGCCGGTGACGTTCGGCATCTGAATCCGGCCCTCGATGCGCAGCACCCCGCCGGCCGGCGCCTTGAAGTCGGTCCGCTGGGTCTCGATGCGCGAGGAGGTCCACTGACCGGATCCGTTACGCAGCGGGGTGATCCGCAGGTTGCCGGCGCCGTCGTGTGCGACGTTGGCGGTGCTGTTCGTGTACGTCTGGATCTCGCCGGTGCCCCACTGCGGCGGCCCGCCCGGGTAGCTCGTACCGGTGTCGATGATCCAGTTGCCGGATGACGGCAGGGTGTTGGCCGCGCCGGTGAAATCGTCGGCCCAGACCTGCGACCAACCGGCGGGCGGGGCGGGCAGGGCCGCCCGGGCGGAGACGGCGACGGCCGCGGAGCCGCACGCCGTCGCGAACACGGCCGCGACGGCCAGCAGGCGGCGGCGGTGTTTCCAGGGGGTGGAGGAGGGGGTCATCGCGATGGCCTTTCTCTTCGGCGGTCGGCGGAGAAGGCGCTCATTGATCGACGGACTCGAGCGCGTGAGAGCGCTCTCAAAAAGTTTCCTGCGTGTTACGCACCGTTGTCAATATGAACAACTATCGATTGACCGCGGCCGGCGGACGGCGCAGCACGAGCTGTTCCAGCGCGCTCCAGGCGGTGGAGGTGACCAGGTAGAGCGCGCCGGCCAGCGGCAGCCACGCCACCAGCGCCACGGTGAGGAACGGCAGCACGGCCATGATCCGGCCGACGGCATCGGGATCGAGACCGCCCGGCGTCGCGCCGCCCTTACCGGGCGGCGGAAGGGCCGCCGTCGACGCGGCCGCCAGCTGCCGCATGCGGCGCGACGACCACCAGGCGAGTCCTAGAGCGAGGGCCAGCAGGACGGCGAAGACCGGGAGCCCGGCGGCGAGATGGGCGGTCAGCGGCACCCCGGCCAGGTGCCCGCCGAGCACGCCGGCCGGCACGCCCAGCCCGGGCCGCACCAGGTGGAACATCAGCATGAAGAACGGCGCCTGCACCAGCGCCGGCAGCAGCGCGGCGAACGGGCCGGCACCGTGTGCCCGCCGCAGCGCGAGCGTCTCGGCGGCCAGCTTCATCGGGTCGTCGCGGTGCTTCTCGCGCAGCTCGGCGAGCCGCGGCGCCAGCGCGGCCCCGCGCCGGGCCGAGCGGGCCTGCAGCCAGCTGAGCGGGCTGATCGACAGTCGTACGGCAACGGTGAACACGACGATCGCGAGCGCGGGCGCGAACCCGCCGGCGACCGGCATCAGGAGGGCGGAGAGACCCTCGAGGGCGGAGTGCGCGACACCGACGACGGTGTCCAGCGCGGCGGAGATGGACATGGGCGTACCCCTGCGGTCCGGGCGGAAGGATGGACGCGGAGGCGGTGTGACTCCCGGCGCTCAGCACGCGGCCGGATTCGGCCGCGATCAGCTCGCGGCGAGGCGCGGGAGAAGGACCGCCGGGTACGCCGTCGGCGCTCGGGGACGCGGCCGCCCGGCCGCGTCGGGATCCAGCAGCCGGGGCAGCCGGCCGGCGCGTGCCCGCACGCCTCGCGCCGGGCCCGCGGCGGCGGGGCGCGGCGCCGGCACCGCGGGAACGGCCGCGGCGAGCACCACAAGCATGGCCGCCGCGACGGCGGCGAGGCCGAGCACGAGCTGCGAGGAGGCTCCCGGTGCGGGGCTCTGCACGGCGGCGAGCACCCAGAACCCCAGCAGCAGCATGCCCCGAGGCTACGCGGGGTTCGCAAAGGTCCGTTTTCGGTCGGTGGCGACCGGGTAGAACGAAGGCATGGCAGCTTCGGAGGGCGCGGCAATGGCGACGACGATCTCCGAGGAGATGGCTGGCGAGGCGGAGGCGCAGGACCTACTCACGCTCGGCGTCGAGGAGGAATACCTGCTCGTGAACGCCGACGAGCCGCGGACCGCGGAGGCGGTCGACGAGGTGTTCGCACAGCTCACCGAGGACATCCGCGACTCGGTGCAGCACGAGTACATGCGCAGTCAGATCGAGTCGGCCAGCCCGCCGCAGCTCGAGCTGAGCGACCTCGCCGACTCGATGACGCGGCTGCGGGCCGGGCTCGCCGGCGCCGCCGAACGGGCCGGCGTCCGCCTGGTCGCCGTCGGGGCCGCCCCGGCGGCGGGGTCGCGGGCGCGGATCGTCGACGTCCCGCGCTACCACCGGATGCGCGAACACTTCGGCGACCTCTCCCCCGGCGCCGGCCTGAACGGCATGCACGTGCACGTCAGCGTCCCCGACCCGGAGACGGGCGTACAGATCCTCAACCACCTGCGGCCGTGGCTGCCGATCTTCCAGGCCGCGACCGCGAACTCGCCGCTCTCCGGCGGCCACGACACCGGGTACGCGAGCTGGCGTTCGATGCTGTGGGAGCGCTGGCCGACGGTCGGCCCGACGCCGTACCTGGAGTCGCACGAGCAGTACGAGACGCTGGTCTCGGACCTCGTGGCGAGCGGCGCGATGCTCGACAAGGGAATGCTCTACTGGTACGCCCGGCTGTCGGCGAACTACCCGACCGTCGAGATCCGGATGGGCGACGTCTGCCCCACCGTCGACGACGCGATGCTGCTGGCCGCGCTCGCCCGCGGCCTGGTCTCGACGCTGCTGCGCGAGGTACGCGACGGCAGGCCGGCGTCGAACGTGCCGCATCCGCTGCTGATGGCCGCGCACTGGCGGGCCGCGCACGACGGGCTCGAGGGGCTCAACATCGACATGGCCACCCGGCAGACCCGGCCGGCGTGGCGGCTGATGCGCCAGCTCTTCGAGTACGTGAGCCCGGAGCTGGAGCGCCACGGCGACCTCGAGATGTCCTCCGCGCTGCTGAGCGGCCTGCGTTCGCGGGGAACCGGCGCCGCCCGCCAGCGTGCCCGGCTGTCGCGGCAGGGCACGGTCGCGGACGTGGTCGACTGGCTCGCGGCCGCCACCAGGGGCGAGCGGTGAAGCTCGTCGTCGTCGGCGGCGACGCGGCCGGGATGTCCGCCGCCTCGCAGGCCCGCAAGCGGATGGGCCCCGGCGACCTGGAGATCGTCGCGTTCGAGCGGGGCAACTTCACCTCGTACTCGGCGTGCGGCATCCCGTACTGGATCGGCGGGGTCGTCCGGGACCTCGACTCGCTGATCGCCCGGGGGCCGGAGGCGTTCCGCGAGGCGGGCATCGACGTCCGGACGCGGCACGAGGTGGTCGGGATCGACATGCGGCGGCGCGAGGTGACCGCGCGGGACCTCGAGGGCGGCGGCGAGCTCCGGGAGGGCTTCGACCAGCTCGTGTACGCGGCCGGCGCCGTACCCGTGACGCCCGGCTGGGCGCGGGTCGACGGCGGCGGCGTCTTCGGCGTGCAGACCCTCGACGACGGCACGGCCGTGCACACCTGGCTCGATCGCGATCCGCGGCCGCGCCGGGCGGTCGTCATCGGCGGCGGATACGTCGGTGTCGAGATGGCCGAGGCGCTGGTCCGGCGCGGACTCGACGTGACGCTGCTGGAGCGGGCGCCGCAGCCGATGTCCACGGTCGACGAGGACATGGGCGAGCGGGTCGGCGAGGCGATCCGCGGGCTGGGCATCGAGGTCCGGGTGAAGACGGAGGTGCGGGGCCTGGAGACGGCGAACGGCCGGGTGTCGGCGGTGGTCACCCCGGACGGCGCGCTGCCGGCCGACATCGTGGTCCTGGGCCTGGGGGTACGCCCGAACACGGCGCTCGCCGTGGAGTCCGGCATCCCGGTCGGGGTGACCGGCGGGCTGCGCACCGACCTGCGGATGCGGGTCGTCGGGCCGGAGGGGCACATCGACGGGCTCTGGGCCGCCGGCGACTGCGTGCAGACCGTGCACCGGGTCACCGGCCGTCCGGTGCACATCGCGCTCGGCACCCACGCGAACAAGCAGGGCCGCGTCGCGGGCATCAACATCGGCGGCGGGTACGCGACCTTCCCCGGCGTGATCGGCACCGCGGTGACCAAGGTCTGCGATCTCGAGGTGGCCCGCACCGGGCTCACGGAGTCCGAGGCGGCCGAGGCGGGCTTCGAGTACGTCACCGCCGCGGTGGAGTCGACCAGCCGCGCGGGCTACTACCCCGGCGCCGCCCCGATGGTGATAAAGCTGATCGCCGAACGGCGGACCGGCGTCCTGCTCGGCGCGCAGATCGTCGGCCGCGAGGAGGCCGGAAAGCGCATCGATGCACTGGCGATCGCGATCTGGAACAGGATGCCGGTGGAGGAGATGACCGCTTTGGACCTGAGCTACGCGCCGCCGTTCTCACCCGTCTGGGATCCGGTGCTGATCGCGGCGCGCAAGGCCACGGAGGCGGTACACGCCGCGGGCTGATGCTTATCGTCCGATGTGTCGTCATCAATCCGCTCTGCACGCAACGCCCTGAGCGGCACTGATTACTTCCGGTCACATGATGATCACGAATGTGGTATCGTCTTCGATCTTGTAAACCGGTAGGCATGACGAATGCCGCCGCACCCACCCTCCCGCTCGGCGCCGAAATCCGGACCGCGGCACGCGGCCCGACCGGCGACGCGCGCCCGTAGTGGCGACGCGCTCACCGCGACGACCGGCGGTTTCCCGCACGTCCAGGTCCTCGAGGGCGAGACCGCCAGCGGACGGCACCGACGGCCCGAATCGCTGGCCGACCCCACCGTGTTGCGGCCTCCCGCATCGGTCCGGATCGCCGGCGGACGGCGGGTCGCCCTTGCGCTGACCCCGCGCGGTGCCGGCGTCGGCGGCGCCGCCCGGTCCGCGAACGCGGCGCCGCGGCGCTCGACCGGCGGCGCGCCGCGCGGCCGGCACGCCAAGGCCACCGACCCGCTGGCCATCACCGTGCGCCCGCTGCCCGTCGTCCGGGACGCGGCCGGCGCGGTCCGCGACTGGGCCCTTGCGGACAGCGGCCGCCGGCCCGTCGCCGGCACGCACCGCGCCCCCGGCACCCTGCCGATCGAGTCCTGGCTGCTCGTCGGCCGGCGGCGGCAGCAGGCGCTACTCGCCTCCCTGGTCGCGATCGGACTGATGCTTGTCGTCGTGCCGATGCAGCAGGGCGGCGGCGTCGACATCAACCCGGTGAACGCGGCCGGCCAGGCGGTCGTCACGGCGCCGAAGGCGCCGAAGAAGAAGGAGAAGCCGGCCGGCGAGACGGCCGCACCCGAGCGGGCCGGTGCGCCCGCCGGGCCCACCTCGCCGGCGCCCGCCGGGCCCGCGGGCGAGCAGCCCGCCCCCGCGAAGCCGTCGGCCACCGCGGCGTCCGACGCACCGGCGATCGTGGTTCCGGACGGCGACGGCCCGGCCAAGTCGCTGCGCACCACCGGCACGGCCGCCGTCGCGCTCACCTTCGACGACGGTCCCGACCCGGTGCAGACCCCGAAGATCCTCGAGCTGCTCGCGAAATATCGGGTCAAGGCGACGTTCTGCCTGGTCGGCGACCAGGTCCGCAGGCACCCGGACATCGTCCGGCAGATCGCCGTCGCCGGGCACACGCTGTGCAACCACACGTGGGACCACAGCCTGAGGATCGGCAAGGACAAGCCGGCGAAGATCCACGCCGACCTGCGGCGCACCAACGACGCCATCCGCGCGGCGGTGCCGGGTGCGGCGATCCCGTTCTTCCGCGCCCCCGGCGGCAATTTCACCGACGCGCTTGTCGAGACGGCGTACGCGGACGGCATGACCTCGCTCTACTGGGAGGTCGACCCCCGCGACTGGGAGCACCTCGAGAACGAGGACGACGCGTCACACACCGATAAGATCATCAAGAGCGTGCAGAAGGAGGTCCGGCCGGGCTCGATCGTGCTGTCGCACGACTTCAACCAGCCGGACACCATCCGCGCCTACGACGAGCTGCTGCCGTGGCTGGTCGACAGGTTCGAACTGGGCCTACCGTCCGAGCCGAAGCCGCCGGCCGAACAGCCCGCCGCCGAGGCCCCGGCCGCGGACGCTCCCGCGTCAGACGTCTCCTGAGGCCTGACAGGCGGGACACCAGTAGAGGTTGCGTCCGGCGAGCGGCCCCCGAGCGATCGGGGTACCGCAGACCAGGCACGGCTGACCGGGACGGCGGTAGACGTAGACCTCGCCGCCGTGCCGGTCGACCCGCGGCGCCCGCCGCATGGCCTCGGGCGTGTGCTCGGTGTGGACGGTGTCGATCCGACCATGGAGGACACCCTCCTTCATGAGGGCGCGCAGGTCGTTCCAGAGCTCGTCCCAGCGCTGGGCACCGATCGCGCTGCCCGGCATGGTCGGCGGGAGGCCGGCCCGGAAGAGCACCTCGTTGGCGTAGATGAGGCCGCACCCGGCGACGATGGCCTGATCCATCAGCAGGGCGAAGAGCGGCCTGGTGGCCGCGGCGATCCGGGCGTACGTGATCCGGGGGTCGGCGTCGTCACGCAGCGGGTCCTGGCCCAGGCGCGCGCGCAGCGCGGCGACCAGGCCGGGATCGAGCACCTCGCAGGTGGTCGGGCCGCGCAGTTCGAGCCAGTGCCGCTCGTCGGCCATCCGCATCCGCACCTGCCCGACCGGGGCCGGCACGGGCAGCTCGCCGTCGGCGAACTTGCCATAGAGCCCCAGGTGGACGTGCAGCGTCGCCGCTCCGTCGAAGTGATGCAGCAGATGCTTGCCGTACGCCTCGGTGTCGATCAGGGTCCGCCCGTCGATCCGGGCGGCCCCGGCGGCGAACCGCCCCTGCGGGCTGGCGACCTCGACCGTGCGACCGGCGAAGAGCGCCCGGTGCCGCGCGGCGAGCCGATGAATGGTGTGTCCCTCTGGCACCCGAGAACCCTAGCCGGGCTTTCGCCCTGAGGAGAATCGCTGGGTTCCCCGGCTCCTACCGGGGAAGGTGTATAGGTCGAATGCCGGGTGGGTGCACCACGCGCCCGGCTGGTGCGAGAGGGTGGGTCCATGAGTGTTGACGAGATCGCGATGCGGGCCGGTGGCGCATCGTTTGACGACCAGGTCTTCGAGCGGCTGCTCCGGGAGCGCATCATCTTCCTCGGCAGCGAGGTCAACGACGAGGTGACCAACCGCATCTGCGCACAGCTGCTGGTGCTGGCCTCGGCCGACAGCGAGAAGGACATCGCCCTTTACATCAACTCGCCGGGTGGTTCCATCAGCGCGGGCATGGCCGTTTACGACACGATGCAGTACATCAAGAACGACGTCGCCACCATCGCGATGGGCATGGCGGCCTCGATGGGGCAGTTCCTGCTCTGCGCCGGCACCCCCGGCAAGCGGTACGCGCTGCCACACGCACGGGTGATGATGCACCAGCTCTCCGGCGGCATCGGCGGCACCGCCGCCGACATCGCCATCCAGGCCGAGAGCATGCTGCACATCAAGAAGGTCATGAATGAGCGGATCGCCTTCCACACGGGGCACACCCCGGAGGAGATCGGGACCGACTCCGACCGTGACCGTTGGTTCACCGCCCAGGAGGCGAAGGACTACGGCATCGTCGACCACGTGATCGCCAAGGCCGCCGACGTGTCCGCGACGTCCGCCCTGGTCTGAGGCGTTTCCGCGACGGGCGCCCGGAGGTTCCGGGCGCCCGTCGCGCCGCGTTGTGTCACCTTCGGGCTTTGGGGGTATAGCCACGGGCATCCCCGAAGATCTGAGGAGGTGCTGACGTGAAACTCCCGACGTTCTCCCGCCAGTCCGACACCACCGATCGCCCCGCCGTGGCCACCGGCGGCACCGGCGCCACCGATGCGGTGCGTCCGCGCACCGATCCCCCGACCGTGAAGCCGCCGCCCGCCGCGCCTGCGACGGTCGTCGAGCGCCGCCGCCCGGCCGAGGAACAGACCCTGGTCGACCAGCGCACGACCGACCCCGATCTCAACAGCCGCGACCTGCGGGCGCCCGCGCGCGGGCCCGTGCAGCGGCCCGTCGACTCCTCCGACGAGAAGACGATCGAGCAGCGGCCCGTCGTCGCCGGCCCGAAGCCGCGGGCGAGCCTGCTCGCCACACTCGGGCTGATCGTCAGCGTCGCCGCCGCCCTGCTCGTGCTCTCCGGGCCGCTCCTGGGGTACGGCATCGGCCTGGCCGTGCTCGGCCTGGTCCTCTCGCTCGGCGGCATCTCCGCGACCGGCAAGCGGCACATCGCCGGCAAGACAGACGCGCTGATCGGCATGGCCCTCTCGCTCGGCGCGATCGTCGTCGGCGTCTTCGCCCTGACCGGCTCGCTCTCCTGGCTCGGCACCGACATGCAGCCGGTGACGAGCGTCCGGGAGTGGCTCGACGCACAGTTTGTGAACCGCTTCTGACGGGCATTTGATCTTCGCCGGCGGCGATGCGTCGCCGGTGAATCCGGAACCGGGGCGGCCTCGCGGCCGCCCCGCCCCGGCGTCTTCGGCGGTTCGCCGGAAAGCGGCCCCTGAGCGGGGCCGCAAGGCTGTGCGGGGGTGGCGGTTCGCCGCCCCCGCCGCCCATGCAACGAATCTCCGCGGAGGGCTCTGATCACGCAACGATCCGCCGCTGCGCGCATGGTTGTTATAGGGCGTACGCAGGCACTTCGCGCATAGCGTTGCCGTCATGACGCCCACCGCCACTCCGCGCCGCTACCTCATGTGCCGGCCCACGCACTTCGCCGTCACGTACCGGATCAATCCGTGGATGGATCCGACGGCGCCCTACGACAACGCCCTGGCCGTCAGCCAGTGGGAGAACCTGCGCCAGACCTTCCTCGACCTGGGCCACACCGTCGACCTGATCGATCCCCTGCCGGGCCTGCCCGACATGGTCTTCGCCGCGAACGGCGCGACCGTCGTCGACGGCAAGGTGCTCGCCGTGCAGTTCCGCGACGCCGAGCGGGCCGACGAGGCCCCGGCGTACGCCGCCTGGTTCGCGGGCGCCGGATTCCAGGTGTTCGAGTCGAAGCACACGAACGAGGGCGAGGGCGACATCCTGCTCGCCGGCGACGTGCTGCTGGCCGGCACCGGCTTCCGCACCGCGCACGCCGCGCACGCGCAGACCCAGGAGGTCTTCGGCCGCCCGGTGATCACGCTCCAGCTGGTCGACCCCGCCTACTACCACCTCGACACCGCGCTGTGCGTGCTGGACGAGCGCAACGTCGCCTACCTGCCGTCCGCCTTCTCGCCGGGCTCGCAGGCCGTCCTGCGCCGGCTCTTCCCCGACGCGGTCATCGCCACCCCGGCCGACGCCGAGGTGCTGGGCCTCAACGCCGTCAGCGACGGACGTACCGTGGTCCTGCCGGTGCAGGCCACCGCGCTGGCCGCCGCCCTGCGCGAGCGCGGTTACGAAACCGTCGGCGTCGACGTGTCCGAGCTGCGCAAGGCCGGCGGCGGACCGAAGTGCTGCACCCTGGAGGTTCGATCGTGACCGACCTTGACCTGCGGACGCCCGCCGCGCTGGCCGACGCCGAGCGCTGGACCGCACACAACTATCACCCGCTGCCGGTGGTCATCGCCGACGCCGAGGGTGCCTGGGTCACCGACGTCGACGGCCGCCGCTACCTCGACTTTCTCGCCGGCTACTCGGCGCTGAACTTCGGACACCGGCACCCCGAGCTGATCAACGCGGCGCACGCCCAGCTGGACCGCCTCACGCTGACCAGCCGCGCGTTCGTGCACGACCAGTTCGCCGACTTCTGCCGCGGGCTGGCCGAGCTCTGCGGCAAGGACCTCGTGCTGCCGATGAACACCGGCGCCGAGGCCGTCGAGACCGGCATCAAGGTCGCCCGCAAGTGGGGCTACCAGGTCAAGGGCGTGCCCGACGGGCAGGCGGAGATCATCGTCGCGGACGGCAACTTCCACGGCCGCACGACGACGATCATCAGCTTCTCCACGGACACCGACGCGCGCGACGACTTCGGGCCGTACACCCCGGGCTTCCGGATCGTCCCGTACGGCGACCTGGCGGCGCTGGCCGGCGCGATCACCCCGAACACGGTGGCCGTGCTGCTCGAGCCGATCCAGGGCGAGGCCGGCGTGCTGGTGCCGCCGGCGGGTTACTTCGCCGGCGTGCGCAAGCTGTGCGACGACTCCAACGTGCTGTTCATCGCCGACGAGATCCAGTCCGGCCTGGGCCGGACCGGCAAGACGTTCGCGATCGAGCACGAAGCGGTCGTCCCGGACATGTACCTGCTCGGCAAGGCGCTCGGCGGCGGCATCGTGCCGGTGTCGGCCGTGGCGGCGAACCGCGACGTGCTCGGCGTGCTCAAGCCCGGCGAGCACGGCTCCACCTTCGGCGGCAACCCGCTGGCCTGCGCGGTCGGCGCCGCGGTGGTCCGGCTGCTGGCGACCGGCGAGTTCCAGGAGCGCTCCGCGCGACTGGGCGCCCGGCTGCACGAGGGCCTGAACGCGCTGGTCGGCAAGGGCGTGCTCGCCGTGCGCGGGCGCGGCCTCTGGGCCGGGGTCGACATCGACCCGGCGCTGATGACCGGCCGGCAGGTCGTCGAGCGGCTCGCCGCGCGCGGGGTGCTGGCCAAGGACACACACGGCTCGACGATCCGGCTGGCACCGCCGCTGGTCGTCACCGAGCAGGACCTGGACCACGCGGTGGCCCAGCTCGCCGCGATCCTGGCGTAGGGCCGATTAAGGGGGGAGGCGGCGCGCCGCCTCCCCCCTTAACGCTCGAACTTGCGGATGGCCATCGTCGGAGCCTCCGCCATGACCGACGACGGCTGCGTCACGCCGCCCGTCGACCACAGCTTGGCGCGTCCCACGTTGACGCCCCCGTAGAGCTCCACCACGTCGTTCGCCGCCAGGGCGCGGGTCTCGTCACGGTTCAGGGTGACCCGCTGGTCGTCGTCCAGGGAGCCGCCCGGGCGGATCCCCGTACCGTTGGTGCTCACGTCCTGTGCCGTCAGCTCTCCGCCCCGCAGGCTCAGGCGCACGTGGCCGCGGCTGATCCACTTCCGGGCGTCCTCGGTGAGCCACTGGCCGAGCATGATGCCGCCGCCCTCGGGGGCGCGGCCCACCACGACCGGCTTGTCCTCAGACACCACGAAGCGCTGGCGCACCACGCCGTCGATGCGTACCGAGAGCACCTCGACCGCCGGCCGCGCACCGGCGTCACGCAGGCGCGTGCCGTGCCGCGGGCAGGTCGGCGCACCGGAGCGCAGCGACGGCGGCGGCTGCGCGACCGGAGCGGTGACCTTGCGCATGTCGGCGAACGGGCTGTCCGGGTCGCCGCCGGAGTCGAAGGCGTTGCAGTTCGACTCGGGGCAGCTCCAGACCCGGGCGAGCAGCTTCTGCCCCATCGGGGACGGCTCGCCGACGGCCGGGATCTCACCGCGGCCGACGCGGGCCACCAGCACCGGGCCGGCCGCGCCGGAGACCGCCGCGAGAAGCCGGCCCGGCTCCTCGACCCACGGACGGCGGTCCCGGAACTGTTCGGCGCGGTTGCGGGTCAGCACGGGCAGCCCGAGCAGCTCGGCCACCTCGAGGACCCGGTCGTCGAGCTGGGGCACCACCTCGACCACGCCGTCGTCCGCCCAGCGCCGGACCACCATGCGCTCGTTCGAGGTCAGGTCGGCGTCGGAGAGCAGGCCGCGCGGGACCACCGCGTACACCGGCACGTTCTCCTCGGAGACATGCCGGCCCAGCGCGTCGATGACCAGGCCCAGCCGCAGCATGCTGGCCGGGCGCCCGCCGTCGAGGTCGGCGTAGCGCACGATCTCGGAGAGGTCGACCACGGCGCGGGCGAGGGCCGGGTCGGTGGTGAGCCGGGCCTCGATGGCGTCGAGGACCTTGCTGACCTCGAATCTCACGGGGCCTCCCTGAACGTGCGCATGCGGCTACCTCCGGCCATCATGCCGTCTGGTCCCGGTGCGCCGCGAATCAGGGCGCTTCAGGACGCGTCGGCGAGGATCCGGTCGATGCGGTTGGCGAGGGCGATGTCGCGCGTCGTGACGCCCCCGGCCGAATGCGTGACGCAACGAAAGGTCAGGGTGCGCCAGCGGATGTCGATGTCCGGGTGGTGGTCCATCTCTTCCGCAACCTTCGCGACCCGGTCGACCACCGCTATCGCCGCGGGAAAACTGCGTAGGCCCACGGTGCGCACGATCGCGTCGGTGCCGCCCTCCCAGCCGTCGAGGACGGCCACGGCACTGCGTACGGAATCGGCGTCGAGCAGGTCAGCCATGACTCAACCTTAGTGCCCGGGCGCCGCCCGGCCGTGGCGGCCCGGACCCCGATGTCGCACCCCTTCGCTATCTTGGGCGCCGAAACATGGGGGACGACGGGGAGGAACACACATGATTAATCGACGGTTGGCGATCGCCGGGCTCACCCTGGTGACCGCACTCGGCCTGGCCGGGTGCGGCCCGAACGACGATAAGGCGAGGTCGGGCACCGGCGCTCCCGCGGCGGGCAGGGCCGCCGAGGCGGCCGCCGACGAACTCGACCCCGCGGCCGCACTCGCGGCGGCCGCCAAGCGCCTGGGCGAGCAGAGCATGCGCATCGACATGGACATGGCCGGCGCGATCAGCATGACCGGCGTGGCGGACCCGAAGGCGGGCGTCGCGGAGATGTCGATGGACATGGGCGCCCTCGGCGACGGCACCAAGGTCGAGCTTCGCAAGGTGGGCCAGGACGTCTACATGAAGTTCGGCGGCTCGATCGGGAAGTCGCTGGGCGGCGGCAGCGGCAAGCCGTGGATGCACGTCGACGCGACGAAGATCACCGAGGGCAGCAGCTTCAACATCCTGCCGAAGGCCGACCCCGCGGGCACCAAGGCGATGATCGCCGCGATGACCAAGGTCGAACGGGTCGGTGAGCACGGCTTCAAGGGCCTGCTCGACCCGACCAGGATGCCGCAGTACAACAAGAGCCTGAAGGCGCTCGGCACCAAGGCGGGCGAGATGCCGTTCACGGCGAAGACGGACGACCAGGACCGGCTCACCGAGCTCACCCTGGACATGAGCGCGCTCGGCGCGGGCGCCGGCAAGGTCAAGACCAGGTACTCGGACTTCGGTACGCCGGTCTCGGTCGAGGCGCCGCCGGCCGCACAGGTCGCCGAGCTGCCGAAGGAGCTCTCGGGTCTGATCCAAGCCTGATCGCCGGCCGGGCCGGACGGGCTCCCGCCCGTCCGGCCCGGTGTCCGTTTGCACGGCAGCCGCATCGGGCACTGCACCTGTCGACCGTCGTCACCCCCGGACGACCGGCAGGGCAAGGAAGGACCGACATGCGGACGCCACGACTCGCCGGCCTCGCAACGATCGCCGCGGTCGCCATCGCGGCGAGCGGCTGCTCGGCTGCGAACGACGCCACCCCGGGCGGCGGCGCTTCGGCGGCAGCCACACCCAGCGCCTCCGGCAGCGCGGGACCCGCCGACCCGGCCGCCGCGGCCGAACTGGCCTCCGCCACCGCCGCACTCGGCACCACCAGCTTCAGGGTCACCATGACCTCCGGGCCCGGCTTCAAGCTGAACGCCCTGATGGACGCCCCGAACGGCGTCGGCACCGCCGACCTCACCGCGACCGGGCCGAACACCGAGATCAACATCAAGACCCTGCTCGTGGACCAGGACCTCTACCTCCAGGTCGGCGGCATCACCAAGGCCGGCACGTGGACCCACGTCGACGTGTCCCGCCTGCCCGAGGGCGCCGACGTCGGCCTGCGCCCCGGCCAGATCGACCCGGCCGACACGGCCCGGCTGCTGAACACCACCACCGACGTCCAGAAGCTCGACTCGCGCAGCTACCGGGGCACCCTGGACCTGTCGAAGGCCGCCGGCGTCGCGGGCGTGGACCAAAAGATGATCGACACCTGGGGCGCGCAGGCGCAGGACGTGCCGTTCACGGCGGGCCTCGACGACCAGGGCCGGTTGTCGGCGCTGACGATCCAGCTCCCGGCGGTGAACGGCCGGCAGACCCCGCCGCTCGAGGTGCTGTACACCGACTACGGCGTCAAGGTCGACGCGAAGAAGCCCGCCGCGGGACAGATCACCGAGGCGCCGGACAGCCTGTACACCAGCCTGGGCGGCTGACCGCCGCGCTGGAGTCGAACGCCGGGTGGTTCTCTCAGGGAGCCACCCGGCGCCGTGTGATCCAGTCGGAGCCGAGCGGCCGGGACCGCGGCTTGTTCTCCTCGATCCAGGCGTCGATGCGCGCCCACCAGTCGTAGAGCCAGAGCACGCGCTCCTCCTCGCCGGCCGGTATCTCCTCCGGCGGTACGCTCCAGAACCGCATCACCAGCTGCTTGTCCATCGGCAGCTCGCGCCACACGTCGCCGACCGTGACCATCCGGTCCAGCCCGGTGTGCGCACAGAAGATGACCCCGGCGTCCGGCGCGGCGTCGATCGCCGTGAACAGCCCCGTGGGCTTCGGCGGCAGCACGTTGCGCAGGCCCTCCGCCCGTACCGCGATGTCCTCCATGCCCCGGGACCGCAGGAACGCGATCGCTCGGATCCGCCGGCGCGGGGTGAAGTTGCCGCCCTCCGGAAAGATCACGAACGCGTCGTTGTCGTCCAGGCCCGTGGCCAGTTCGCTGATCTCCTGCTCCAGGGAGCGGGTATGGGTGTGTCCGGGCGAGATGAACCTGTTGGGGAGCCGGTTGAGCAGGATGTCGACCGCCGGATCCCACTGCAGCGCCGCCTTCAGCACGATCCGCGGCTCCCGGTCGAACCAGTTGACCAGCCCGTGGATCAGGATGAACGAGTCGCCGGGCCCGGCATGCCGGCTCACCACGATCTCCGGCCGGCCCGGCATGCCGGTGTCCGGGTCGGTGCCGACGATGTCGACGCTCAGGTGCAGAGACCACTTCGCCAGCCAGAACAACACGCCGAGGAACCGGCCGGTCAGCACATAGTGCGCACGCTGGAACGCCGCGCTGCGAATCTTCCACCCGAACCCGGACGCGAACCACAGCGCGGCGAGGCAGACGAGCGCGGCCGCGTCCCACACCAGGTAGACCATCGCCAGAAATGCCAGCCGCGGCACCCGCAGACGCCCCGGCACAAGCGGCGACACCGCGAGCGCCAGAAGCAACCAGACCGGCATCGTCGTGAGCATCAGGACGGCGAGCACCACGACCAGCGGGGCGATCACCAGCCGTCGGACCCAGACCGGCGGCAGCATCAGACGCCGTCGGGCCGGGCGGTCACGTTGGCGGCCAGGTAGCGACGCGACGCGGTATAGGCCCGGCTGATCCGCCGGCCGGCGGCCGCCATGTCCCGGTAGGCCCACGGCGAGTCGTCGCGGCTCTCGCCGCCCCCGGTCGGTAGCACATGCACCCGTACATCGTCGGGCAGCGACGCAACATCCCGCGCGAACCGATGTCGCCGAGCGATCTCGAACGCCACCTGCGCCACCTCCCACGGCCGCTTGGGCACCGCCAGGGGTCGCTCGATCCGCCCGACCTGGAGCACGAAGATCTGCTTGGCACCCACCCGCACAGCCTCGCTGATCGGGATCGAATTGACGATCCCCCCGTCCACGAAGTGCTCGCCGGAGATCTCCATGGGCGGCAGCAGCCCCGGCACGGACGACGAGGCGAGAACGGCATCGACCAGCGGACCGCTGTCGAACCAGTGCTCGGCGGCGCGCTCGATGCTGGCGGCGCAGCAGCGGAAGGGCACCTTGAGGTCGGCGAAGTCGCAGTGCTCACCCAGCTCCGAGGTGAGCAGGCGGCGCAACGGCAACGGCGAATGCAGGTGGGTCCGCGCGGCGAAACGCCGCAGCTGCCGGGCCAGCGAATCGCCGTAGACCTCCGCCGCCTCGGGCGAGGACCAGAGCCGGACGAGCCGGCCGGTGACGGCCTCGGACGGGTCGGCGGCGACCAGCGCACCGTTCACCGCGCCGATGGACGTGCCGATCACGACGTCGGGTCGATAGCCGGCCCGGAACAGGGCACGCAACATGCCCACCTGCACGGCGCCGAGCACGCCACCCCCGCCAAGCACGAACGCAACCGGCCCATCCATGCGCTCATCGTGTCACGGCGTGAACGCCGTCCCCGCCGGGCCGCGCGGGCCCGCCACCAGGCGGGCCCGCCGGCGTGGACGGTCGCGGCGGTCAGCCCAGGCCGTTGAGGAACGGCTCGTGGCTGTTCCTGAACTCCCAGCTGTAGAACCTGTCCCAGTTGATCGACCAGGTCATCAGGCCGCGGAAGCTCGGGTTGGTGCCGCTGCGCACCGTGTAGCCGCCGCAGTTCACGCCCTTGACCAGGCAGTTCACCGCCTGCTGGACGCCCGCCGGTGCCACGTAACCGTTGCCGGCGCTCACCGACGACGGCGCGCCGAAGGCGATCTGGTCCTCACGCAGGGCCGGGAACATGTTGGCGGTGTTGCCCGCGACCGGGAAGCCCGCGAGCATCATGTCCGTCATCGCGATGTGGAAGTCGGCGCCGCCCATGCTGTGGTACTGGTTGTCCAGGCCCATGATCGAGCCCGAGTTGTAGTCCTGGACGTGCAGGACCGTGAGGTCGTTGCGCATGGCGTAGATGACCGGGAGGTAGGAGCCCGCGCGCGGGTCCTGGCCGCCCCACGGCCCCGAGCCGTAGTACTGGTATCCGAGTTGGACGAAGAACGTCTCCGGAGCCATGGTCAGCACGAAGTTCGCGCCGTACCGGGACTTCAGGGAGCGCAGCGCCGCGATGAGGTTGACGATCACCGGGGTGGTCGGGTTCTTGAAGTCGGTGTCGCCCGTGTTGAGCGACAGCGAGTGGCCCTCGAAGTCGATGTCGACGCCGTCGAGCCCGAACTTGTCGATTATGGCACCGACCGACGTGACGAACCGGTCGCGTGCCGCGGTCGTGGTCAGCTGGACCTGGCCGTTCGCGCCGCCGATCGAGAGCAGCACCTTCTTGCCCGCCGCCCGCTTCGCCCTGATCGCGGCGATGAACTCGGCCTCGCTCTCCACGCCCGGGCATTCCGCCGCGGGGCAGAGGGTGAAGCGGATGTCACCGGAGGTCGCGCTGGTCGGCTCGCCGAAGGCCAGGTTGATGATGTCCCAGTCCGCCGGCACGTCGGCCATCCGCAGGTAGCCCGAGCCGTTGGCGAAGCTGGAGTGCAGGTAGCCGATGAGCGCGTGCTTCGGCAGCCCCGTCACCGGCGGCTGCGTGGTGGGCGGTGGGGTGGTCGGCGGTGGGGTGGTCGGTGGCGGCGTGGTGGGCGGTGGGGTGGTGGGAGGCGGCGTGGTGGTGGGCGGCGGGGTGGTGGGCGGGGTGGTGCCGCCGCAGGCGCCGTTGTCGATCCAGACGTCCCACTGGCCGCTGTGCGTCGCCGGGCTCTCGTTCTGGTTCCACCACTTGGCGGTGTAGTTGTGGCCGTTCTGCGAGGCCTGGTTGTCCTTGACGTAGACCGCCGTTGAGCTCCACGCCGGGGAACAGGCGGCGGCGGCGCTCGCGGACGAGGCTATGTAGACGGTGGAGCCGGCGGCCGCGAAGACGGCGGACACGGCCAGGATCAGTGAGCGGCGCATGGGGGTGGCCTCCACGTCGGGATATCGACAGTTGGCCAATTATTAGGACTGTTAACTGATTCTGTCCAGTGATGGCAACAATTACCGGGCGGCGAATCGGATCCGCCGGCCGCCGCGGTCGAAGAGCAGCAGGTCGTCCAGCCCCACCCCGACGGCTATCCGCTCGCCCCGCACGACCCGGCCGGGCGTCGAGATCCGGGCCATCACCTCGCCCATCGGCGGCGGGTCCACCGCGTCGTACGCCGGGTAGAAGCCGTACGGGGTGCTCGGCGCGGGCGCGGCGGCGCGGGCGGACGGCGGCTGCATCCACGGGCTCGGCACCCCGCCGACGTCGACGTGCGCCAGCAACTCGTGCCCGAGGTTCTCCACCGCGCACACCGTGCCCCGCAACGTCATGCCCTGCGAGCCGGGCGAGAGTGCCCGCAGCGCCACGGTGACCCGCTCGGTGTGGTGGCCGGCCAGCACGGCCGTGCGCGGATCACCCACCGGCAGCTCCAACACCTGCGAGCCGAGGTCAAGCACCACCCGGCAGCCGTCGGCGTAGACGGCCGCCTCCAGCAGGCTGGTGCGGGGGGTGCCGAGGAACGCCGCCACGAACAAGGTGTCCGGGTCCGCGTACACCTCGGCGGGTGGGCCCACCTGCTGCAGGACGCCGTACCGCAGGACCGCCACCCGGTCGGCCATGCTGATCGCCTCGATCTGGTCGTGCGTCACGTAGACCGTGGTGACCCCGAGCCGCCGGACCAGCGCCACGATCTCGCCGCGCAACGCCGAACGTGCACCCGCATCCACATTCGACAGCGGCTCGTCGAGCAGGAAGACCGCGGGATTGCGCACCAGCGCGCGTGCCATCGCCACCCGCTGCCGCTGGCCGCCCGACAGGTGTTCCGGATAGCGGCTGAGCAGGTCGCCGACGCCGGCGTTGCGGGCCGCCTCGGCGACCCGCGGGCCGATGTCCGCCGCCGGGACCGGCACCGTGCGCAGCGGAAAGCCGATGTTCTGGGCGACGGTCAGGTGCGGGTAGAGGGCGTGGTCCTGGAAGACCATCGCGATGCCACGGTCGCGAGGGTCGATCTCCGTCACCGGCACGCCGTCGAACAGCACGGCACCCGAGGTCGGCTCCTCGATCCCCGCGAGCAGGCGCAGCAGCGTCGACTTGCCGCAGCCCGTCGGGCCGAGCAGCACCATGAACTCGCCGGGCGCCACGTCCAGATCGACGTGGTCCACCGCGACGACGTCGTCGAAGGTCTTCGTAAGCTCGCGCGCGGCGATCGCCACCATGCCCATCATCGTGGGCTTCGGCGGCCGTCAATACCAGAGCCGGGCCGCGGCTACTGGAAGACCGTCCGGTCCAGCCAGCCGTCGCCGTCGTCGTCGTACATGCGCTTCTCGAAGACGCCGTCGTGGTCCTTGTCGTAGTCGGCGTAGTCGACCCGGTTGTCGAGGTCCTTGTCCACCCCGACGAAGTCGGCCTCGCCGTCGCGGTTCAGGTCGACCCGGATCTCCGCGCCGCCGCCCTCGCGGCCGCGATAGGTCGCCTTGTCCAGGCGACCGTCGCCGTCGGCGTCCACCCGGTTGTCGTAACCCTTCGGCGGTGCCAGGTGCTCGGCCTCGGCCTGCCCCTCGCCGACGCCGCCCAGCGCCTCGCCGACCTCCTTGAACGCGTCGCCGAAGCCGCTGCGGGGCGCGTCGCCGAGCCGGGAAACGGCCGGCAGCTCGTCCAGGTCGGGTACGCCCTCGAGGTCCGGAGCGCCGTCTAGGCCGGGCGCCGACCCGAAACCGGACCGCGCGGTCATCTCGCCGCCGCCGGCGCCCCAGGCGTCCGGCGCCGAACCGAAGCCCTCGACCGCCGGGTGCTCGACGGCGCCGCGCGCGGCGAGCCCGGCGGCGCTGCCGAACTCCGACCACTCCCCCAGGGAGTCCCGGACCTCACCGGGACCGGCGTCCTCCGGCGCGGGGCCGAGGCCCTGCCGGGCCATGCCGCTGCCGAAGGTGTCGGACACCCCGCTCAGGTCACCGAACGAGGAGAACAGCCCGAACGTGCTCGACTTGCTCACCCGGTCCTCGACCACGGCCGCGGACGCGCCGGGATCGGCGCTGACCTGCTGCCGCAGCAGCTCGGCCTCGCCGGCCTCAAGTCGGTAGCCGGCCAGGGCACCGGCCGCGTCGGCGGCGAGGTGCGCCTGGAACGACGGGTCGGTGAGCAGCCGCTCCAGCACCGCGTCGAAATCGCTCATACGGACCACGTTAGGAGCCCGGGTCCAGTGCACACCATCGGGAGGGTGGTCAGTCCAGCTCCGGCATGGCCACCGGCTGTGGCCTGGGCCGACAGGTGCCGCACTGGACGGCGTCCTCGACCACGAGCGCCTCGGCCCGGCCACGCGACGCCGAACGACTCACCTGAAGGAGGTACGGCCCGAAGCGGGCGTGGTCCTCACAGACCCCTCGACCGCAGAACCGGCACGACCCCCGGGCTGCCTTGGCACAGAACCAGCAGAGCACTTCGTCATCCAATCACAGGTGGCGAGCTAGAGGTCGGTGGCGTCGTGCTCGGCGACGTCGGCGGCGTCGAGCTGGGCGTGGTCGGCGGGGGCGAGGACGTCGGGCGCGAGGTACGCGGCGTGGTCGGCGGCGGCGTGGTCGGCGGCGGGGTCGTCGTCGGCCGGGTCGTCGGCGGGTTGGTCGTCGGCTCCGGAACGTCCGGAGTCGGGTCGACCGGGTCGTCCGTCGGCTGCGGCACCTCGGTCGCCTCCGTCGGCGGAGCCGAGCTCGGCGTCGGCGACACGGCGTCGGTCGGCAGGTCCGACGGCAGCGGCTCGTCGCTCGGCGACGGGCTGGGCGAACCGGCCGGCGGCTCGACCTTGACGCCGTCACCGCAGCTCAGGTCCGTGCCGCTGGGCTGGCTCGGCGTGCCGTCGACGTAGACCCGCCCCGTGGCGACGCTCAGGCCGACCGGCTCGACCGCGTACCAGGCGGCGCCGCTGTTGGTGACCAGGCCCGCCGCCGGCCGGGACAGGGCCATCTCGAGCGGCTGATAGGCGCCGCTCGTGCTGGCGGTGTCGGCGAGCAGCCGGCCGGCGTCGAGCTTGAGGCTGCCGTGCGGCACCCGCTGCCGCCCCGCGTCGGTGTAGAGCCGGCCGACCGTTGCGCTGGAGCCGGCGCAGAACAGCGTCGCCGAGCCGCCCTGGAAGGTCAGCCGCCCGGTCGCCTTCGGCGGGACCGTGATGCGGGCGCCCTCATCGACGTACCGGCGTTCGCCCTCATCGATGGTCACGATCCGGCCGTCGATGGTCGCGGTGACCGTGCCGCGGTCCGAGGTGAGCAGCGCCCGGTCGGTGGGCATCTCGGCCCACGCCGGCCCGGGCACGAAGTTCATGCCCGTGAGCAGCAGCGCGAACAGGAGCAGCAGCAGGACGAGCCACCACATCCGGCGCTCGAAGCGGCGGTCGACCTCGGCGTCCTCGGTGCCGTCCGGCGGCCCGGGCGGCGCGGCGAGGGGCGGATAGACGCCGGCCGAGTGCACCCCGGACGCGGCCGGCCCGCTATCCGCCGGCCCGCCGGTCAGGTGTGCGGCCGAGCCGACCAGCGGCGGCAGGTCGGAGGCGTCCGGGATGACCCACAGTCGTACGGGCGTGCGGGCCTGCGCGACCATGCCCGGGTTGCCGTCGCCGACCGGGCCGACGAGCGTGCCGCGGCGCAGCTCGACCCCGTCGGGCATGGCGATGACGCCGGACTCCACGACGACGGCGTGGGTGGGGCCCGGCAGGACGACCGGCGCGCCGGGTTCGAGGTCGACCGGGTGCGCGGAGGCGATCAGCGCGAGCCGCTCGTCGCCGGCCAGCCCGGCCAGCGCGGGGGTGTCGGCGAAGAGCGCCTCCGCCTCGGCCCGGTCGGCGGGCGGCGGGCCCGGCAGCGGGCCGACCACGGTCGCGACCGTGGCCGTGGGAACGGAGAGCAGCGTGGTGCCGGCCGTGTGCCAGTCCAGCGAGGTCGAGCGGCCGGTGAGCGCGTTGGCCAGCCCGACGACGCCGCCGGCGCCGACGTGGTGGCGGATGGTGCCGCCCGGATCGCCCGGCTTGCGGGCCTGCATGGCGCCGTCCACGACGACGTACACGGCCTGCTGGGCAGCGCCGGCCACGACGAGCTGGGTGCCGGAGGCGGGCCGCAGCCAGCGCGCCCGGGCGGCGAGCCCGGCCAGCGCGGGCTCCGGCAGGCCGCCGAGGTCGGAGTTGCGCAGCGCGGCGAGCCGGCGGGGCGCGTCGGCCTCGCGCTGCTTCTCGGAGGCCCGCGCGCGGGCGGCGCTCCACCAGCGGGCGAGCCGTCCGGCGGCGATGTAGATCAGCGGCGCGCAGAGCCCGAGCACGATCAGCACCAGCAGCGCCTGCCCGGCGAAACCGCTGTGCCAGAGGCCGGTGGCGAGCCCCGCCACCCGGTCGGCCCAGATCCGGTACGCCAGGTTCGCGGCTATCGCCAGCCAGAGCACCGCCAGCACGCCGTAGAGGGCGACGATGCGCCCCTCACGGTCGAGCCCGGACCACGCCGGCGGGCGTCCCCGCAGGCGGCCGGTCACCCACGCCAGGCCCCGTCCGCGCAGGTTCGGGATCTCCAGCCAGTCCATCAGCAGGTAGTAGCCGTCCAGCGCGAGCAGCGGGTTCAGGTTGAACAGCACGTTGAGGTACCAGGCGAAGGCCAGCTTGAAGGCGAGCGGCCCGAGCGCCGGCACGGCCAGCCCGATGAGCTGCATCGACCCGGCCAGCACCAGGCCGGTGAGCGGCCCGGCGGCGGTGACGAGCATCCGGGCGCGGCGCCCGGCCATCCACACGTCGGTGGTGTCGACGAAGACGGACGGGATTCCGAAGAAGACCAGCACGCCGGCCGCGGGCACCTCCCGCCCGGCATGTTTCGTGGCCAGCGCGTGACCCAGCTCGTGACTCGCCAGGGCCAGCAGGTTGAGCAACAGCAGGACGATCGCGCCGAGCAGATAGGACCCGTTGGCCAGGAAGATCGCCTGACTGCCCCGCCACCAGGTGGCGACGAAGAGGCCGATCCCGGCGACCGCGAAGACCGCCATGACGATCATCGCGGCCCGGGTGAACAGGAACCGCCCGCCGCCGCGGTAGAGCGCGGAGACCACGCGGTCGATGTCGAAGACCAGCATGCGGCGGCCGCGCACCGCCGCGAGCACACCGCTGCCGAGGCGCTTCGGCAGCGGCTGACGCTCGAGCTCCTGCAACGGGCGGAACGCATCGACGGGAAGCTCGTCGAGCATCCGGTTGCCGGCCAGGTCGGCGACGACCCGCCGGACCTGGTCGGGTGCGAGCCGGCCGGCGAGCCGGGCGAACTCGGCGACCAGCCGGGCGACCGTGTGCGTGCCGTCCATCATCAGCGCGAGCTGCCACTCGTCCGGCGTCAGCCGCAGATAACAGGCGCGGCCGCCGTCGTCGGGCGAGCGCAGCATCACGTACGTGGCACCGCGCACGCTGGTGAGCTCGACGGCCTCGATGCCGGCGCGCAGCACGGGCCGGGCCCGTGCCGGGTTGAGCCGGTCGACCACCGCGCCCCAGAGCCCGGGATCGGCGGGGCCGAGCGGTTCGCCCGGGGCGCGTCCGGCCAGGGCTTCCCAGACACTCATCCGGGTCTCGACGTAGGTCACTGGGGTCGACCTTCCAATCCGCTATGGCGAATGGAGACTAAGCGGTCAGCCCGGGGATGGCGACCCCCCGATAAGCCGTTCAACACCAGAAATTGCGCAAGGTGGACAAATAGGTGCGGTGGGTGGTCGCGACCAACCCCCTTGGTCGCGACCACCCACCGCGGTGGGGAGGTGGTGCCGTCCGATGGCCCGGACGGCACCGGATGCGTTCGTGCGTCAGGCCGATTCGGCCAGCGTGGCGTTCACCGTCTGGCGCGCGCCGTTGCGGGTGAAGTCGATCGACACCTTGTCGCCTACCTTGGCGCCCTGCACGATGGCGACCAGGTCGTCGGAGTCGTTGACGGCCTTGCTGTCCACGGAGAGGATCACGTCGCCCTGCTCGAGGCCGGCCTTGGCCGCCGCGCTGTTCGGGGTGACCTCCTTGACCAGCGCGCCGCCGCCCTCGGCCTCCGTGACGCTCACGCCGAGCGCCGGGTGGCTGACCTTCTGGCCCTTCATCAGCGCTTCGGCGACGGACCGGGCCTTGTCGCTCGGGATGGCGAAGCCGAGCCCGATGTTGCCCGAGCCCGCGCCCGAGGTGGCGATCGCGGAGTTGATGCCGATGACCTCACCGTTGGTGTTGACCAGCGCGCCACCGGAGTTGCCCGGGTTGATCGGCGCGTCGGTCTGCAGCAGGCCGGACATCGAGGTCGCGCCGGAGTTCTGCTGCTGGCCGCCGAACGGGTTCTGCTGACCTTCCTCGCCGCCGGCCCGGATGGTGCGGTCCTTGGCGCTGACGATGCCCTCGGTCACCGAGCCCTCCAGGCCGAGCGGGCTGCCCAGCGCGAGAACGGTGTCGCCGACCTGCATGTTGGCGCTGGAACCGAACTTCGCCGGGGTGAGGGCCGAGACGCCTTCGGCCTTGATCACCGCGAGGTCCGTCCGCGGGTCGGTGCCGACGATCTTCGCGTCGACCTTCTTGCCGTCCGCGAAGATCACGGTCACCGTGCTGCCCTGCGCGTTCGCGACCACGTGGTTGTTGGTGACGATGAAGCCGTCCGCGGTGAGGACGACGCCGGAACCCTCGCCGGTCCCGGTGGTGATCGAGACGACGCTGTCCTTGACGGCCGCAACGATCGCGGCCATCGACGAGTGGTCGACCACGCGGGTGACCGACGAGTTGCTGGTCTGCACCGAGCCGGGGTTGTCGTCGTCGAACGCGAGCGCGGTGGCCGCGCCGATGCCGCCGGAGGCGAGGGCGATCAGGACCGCGGCCGCGCCGGCCAGGAAGACCTTGCGGCCCCGGCCGGTCCGCGCGGGCTCGCGAACGTCGGTACCGACCGCCTGCGCCCAGGCCGGGGCCTCGGGCGACGGCGGCGCCTCGCCGGGCACCCAGGTGCCGGGCAGGCCGGCCGGACCCGGCGCCGGGTGCTGAGGCTGGCCGGGGTAGGCGCCCGGGTAGGGCTGCTGGGCCTGGCCGCCCGGGTAGGCCTGCTGGCCGTAGGGGAGCTGATGGGCCGGGTTCTGGCCGGTGTGCTGCCATGGCGACGCGGTCCAGGGGCCGGGCTGCTGCGGGCCACCGGCCTGCGGCGCCGCGGCCAGCGGGAAGCCGGCCTGCGGCGCCGGCGACTGCGGGAAGCCGGCCTGCGGAGCGCCGGACTGCGGGATGGCGGACTCCGGCGCGGCCGGCTGGCTCAGCGCCGGCTGCTGGGCCGTGACGTCGGACTGTCCCCGCTCCGGGTTGCTCTCGCGGGAGGCGTCCGCCGGCCGGTGCGACTGCTCCTCGGAGGGGGAGCTCTCGTGCCGCTGCGGGTTGGTCTCGTACTCGCTCATGGGTACAACCATGCCCTCACCCGCTCCGATTGACCTGTGATACCCCTGGACGTTCTCTGTGAATGGTGCATGACCACAGAAGTCATGATTCGTCGGGAACCAGCGCGGGCAGGCTGACCCGGAAGGTCGCGCCCTCGCCGGGCTCGCTGATCACCTCGACAGTGCCGTGGTGCGCCCGCACGATCGCCGCGACGATGGCCAGCCCGAGGCCCGTGCCGGTGGCCCTGCGGTCGGTATGCCGTGTCCGCGCCTCGTCGGCGCGGTAGAAGCGCTCGAAGACGTGTTCGCGCTGCTCGGGTGAGAGCCCAGGGCCGGTGTCGCTGATCTCGATGACGGCCCGGTTGCCCGTTTCCGGATAGAGCGCGAGCGTCACCGACGCGTCCGCGGGAGTGTGCACCAGCGCGTTTGTCATCAGGTTGCCGATGACCTGCCGCAGGCGCGCGTCGTCGCCGTACGCGACCAGCTTCTCCGGCGACTCCCGGACGTCCAACTCGATCGTGCGCTCGGGCGCGGTGGCATGCGCCGCCTGAACGGCGTCGACCGCGAGCACCGTCAGCTCGACGGGTGCCAGCGTGATCGGCCGCTCGCGGTCCAGCCGGGCGAGCAGCAGGAGGTCCTCGACGAGCAGGCCCATCCGGGCGGCCTCGTCCTCGATCCGGCGTACCAGCTTGGCGACGTCCTCCGGATCGCCGACCGCGCCCTGGCGGTACAGCTCGGCGAAGCCGCGGATCGAGGTCAGCGGGGTACGCAACTCGTGGGAGGCGTCCGCGACGAACTGCCGCATCTTCTCCTCCGAGCGCACGGCGCGGGCCTCGGACGCCCGGGCGGCCTCGGCGGCGTCCCGCGACTGTGACTCGGCGGCGCGGGCCGCGGTCTCGGACAGCGCGCGGGCGGTGAACGCGGCCTCGATCTGGGCGAGCATCGCGTTCAGGGCCCGGGAGAGGCGGCCCAGCTCGGTCTGCGGCTCCTCCACGTCCGGCTCCGGATCGGGTACGCGCTGGGTGAGGTCGCCGGCGGCGATGGCCGCCGCGGTCCGCTCGATCTGCCCGAGCGGGATGAGGCTCTGCCGGACGATCGCCGCGCCGACCGCCGCGAGCGCGAAGAGCACGCCCGCGCCGACCAGCGTGTCGACCCAGATCAGCCGGCTGACCGCGGAGTCGATGCCGATCAGCCGCTGGCCGACGTGCAGCACGGTGCCGTCATCCAGGTACGTGATCAGCATTCGCCACACCACGCTGCCGTCGGCGGACTTGATCGTGAACGGCTTACCCAGGTGCTTCTCGACCTCTTTCCGGCCCTTGATCACCGGCGGCAGCTGACTCGCCCGCAGCGAGGGGTCGTACTTCGTGTCCTTCGGGTTGCCGACGCCGTCGACCGAGGTCGCCGCCACGTAGTAGTCGGCAGGCAGCACCAACCGCTCGTCCCCGCTGAGGTTCTCCAGCGTGACCGTGAACCGCTCCAGCCCGGCGTCCAGCCTGGTGATCATGTAGCTGTGCAGCGCGTACGTGCTGGCGGCGCTGATCAGGGTCAGCGCCGCGAACACCAGCGCCAGGACGGCGGCCACGAGCTTGGTGCTCAGCGGCACCCGGCGCAGGCTGGCGTGCAGCAGGACGCGTCTGCGGAGCCGGTCGGTGAGGGTCAGAGTCACGGGGTTGCTCAAGCCGCCGGTTTGCGCAGCACGTATCCGACGCCGCGGAGCGTGTGGATCAGCCGTGGCTGCACGTTGTCCACCTTGCGCCGCAGATAGGAGATGTACGACTCCACGATGTTGTCGTCGCCCCGGAAGTCGTACTTCCACACGTGGTCGAGGATCTGCGCCTTGGAGAGCACCCGGTTGGCGTTCAGCATCAGGTAGCGCAGCAGCTTGAACTCGGTCGGGGAGAGCTGCACGCGCTGCCCCGCCCGGTAGACCTCATGGGTCTCCTCGTCCAGCTCGAGGTCGGCGAAGACCAGGCGCGAGGGCTCCTCGTCGCCGGCCGTGGTGCGGCGCAGCACCGCCCGGATCCGGGCGGTGAGCTCCTCGAGGCTGAACGGCTTGGTCACGTAGTCGTCGCCGCCGAGCGTCAGGCCCCGGATCTTGTCGTCGGTGCCGTCCCGGGCGGTCAGGAAGACGACCGGCGTGCGGGTGCCGCCCTCGCGCATGAGCCGGATGACCTCGAAGCCGTCGAGGTCGGGCAGCATGACGTCGAGGACGACGAGGTCGGGAGTGGCGTTCTTGGCCGCGCTGACGGCGGCGCTGCCGCTGGTGGCGGTGCTGACGTCGAACCCGGCGAAGCGCAGGCTGGCGGAGAGCAGCTCGAGGATGTTCGCATCGTCCTCTACGACGAGGAGCTTCGCCTCGCTCTGCTTGCCCTGGGTCTGAGAAGCGGCCATGTAACCATCTTCACCCCGAGGGCTGCGCTTACGCTGCGCAGTACCTGAAAGTTTTCTGTGAGACAGCTAGGCGGCAAGATCAAAGGTGCCCGGCCGCAGCCCGGCCGTCGCCTCGGCCGCCCTCGCCAGCGATCGGCGGTCCGCGCCGGGCTCGGGGAGCAGCGCCGGCGCACCGCCGAGGGTAACCGTCAGCCCGCGCGACGCCGCCACCCGCCGGACCGAGGACCACAGGGTGTCCTCGCCGACGAAGGCGGCCGCCGGTGAGGCGTACCGGATGGAGACCGGCACGACCGGCGCGCCGGCGTCGACCGCGGCCTGGAACACGGCCGGCCGGAAGCGCCCGCGATCGGCGCCGCAGAACGTCGTGCCCTCCGGAAACACCGCGACCGTACGGCCGGCCCGCAGCGCCGCCGCGATCTCGGCGACCGTCGCCGGCAGGCTCTTCGGCCGGGTCCGGTCGACGAAGATCGACCCGCTCGCGACCGCGAGCGCGCCGATACCGGGCCAGCCGCGCACGTCGTGCTTGGCGACCAGCCGGACCGGCGCCACCGCGTGCAGCGCGATGACGTCGAGCCAGGAGACGTGGTTGGCCACCAGCAGGCTGCCGGGCCGCGGCGCGGGGCCGCGCCACACCAGCCGCACCCCGAGGGCCGCGAGGATGCCGCGGGACACGGCCCGTGCCGCGGTGTGCCGCACAAACGGCGCCAGGACCAGGGCCCATACGAGTACGCCGAACAGGGCCGACAACCGCAACACCGTGGTGACGGCTCCCGCGGCCCGCTCGCCGCCCGGCCGGCACTGCGGACCGCACGCGGAGGTGGGCTGCCACATCGCCGGGCTCATCGGGTCGCCCCGAGGAAGTGCCGCCGGTAGCGCGGGTCCATCCGGTCCATGGAGAACAGCACGTAGAAGTCGGCGCAGCGGAAGTCCGGGTCGTAGGCCGGCTCGCCGCAGACCCAGCTGCCCAGCCGCAGGTAGCCCCGCAGCAGCGGTGGCGGCAGGATCCTCGGGTCGCCGACGAGGTCGGTGCCGGCGAGCCAGGAGTTGCGCGGCCGGACCCGCAGCGCGGGCGGCGAGAGGTGCCGGGCGGAGACCCGGGCCCAGACGCCGGCCGCGGTCGCCCCGCCGTCCTCGAGGCCGACCGACGCGCAGCCGCCCAGCCAGCGCAGGTTGTTGAGGTGCAGGTAGCGGGCGATGCCGGCCCACATCAGGTTCACCACGGCCCCGGAGCGGTGGTCCGGGTGCACGCAGGAGCGCCCGGTCTCGACCAGCTGGTCGCGCAGCGGTCGGAGGCCGCTGAGATCGAACTCGCCGTCACCGTAGCGGCGCCCGGCCCGCTCGGCGGCCTTGGGGGTCATCATCCGGTAGGTGCCGACGACCTGGCCGGTCGAGTCGTCGCGGACGATCAGGTGGTCGCAGAAGTCGTCGAACTCGTCGGCGTCGCGCCCGTCGAGGGTGGCCCCGGGCAGCGTCGCGCCGAGCTCGGTGGCGAAGACGTCGTGCCGCAGCCGCTGCGCGGCCGCGACCTGATCGGCGCCGTCGGCGATGAGGAGTGAATAGCCGCTGGTCCCGGTGGAAGCGGCGGCGGTCATGAGTACCGTCATGAGAACTGTGTAGGGCTCGTGTCTGCCGACGGCGTGTCGGCCCAGGTAGTGGTGGATGACCGCTGTATGAACGGCTCTGTGTCGCACCCGTGTGAGAACGTCGGTGACATGCAGATCGCCTCCCGCTACAACGGCCCGGCCGGCTCGGGCAACGGCGGCTGGTCCGCCGGCGCGTTCGCCGTGGCGGCGGGCGCGGGCGCGGACGGGCGGGCCTTCGAGGTGACGCTCCGGGTGCCGCCGCCGCTGGAGACCCCGCTGACCGTGGCGGACGGCAAGGTCACCGCGCCCGACGGCGCCCTGGTCGCCGAGGTGGTGCCGGTCACCGACGCCGGCACCGGGGTGGCACCGGTCTCCCCGGCCGAGGCGGAGGCCGCCGCCGCCGGCTACCCGGGCTTCGCCGACCACCCGTTCCCCACGTGCTTCGTGTGCGGGCCGCGGCACCCCGACGGCCTCCGGATCTTCGCCGGGCCGCTGCCCGACGGCCGGATGGCCGCGCCCTGGGTGGTCCCGCCGGACGTGCGGGTGGAGACCATGTGGGCGGCGCTGGACTGCCCCGGCGGCTGGTCGGCACTGCGGGCCGGCCGGGTCTACCTGCTCGGCCGCATCGCGGTGGCCGTCGACGCCCTGCCCGCGGCGGGCAGCACCTGCGTGGTGGTCGGTGCGGCGGTTTCTGTGCAGGGCCGCAAGGCCGTGGTCGATTCCTCGATCTACGCACCGGGTGGCGAGCGCATCGCCACCGCAAGGGCCACCTGGATCGCCGTCGAAGCGGTAGGTTGATCCACCAGCCGAGCGGGAGGAGTGAGCGTTGCCGACAGGCTCCGAGGAGATCGTCGTCTCCAACCTCACCAAGCACTACAAGGCGCTGCGCGCCGTCGACAACCTGTCCTTCACCGTGCACTCCGGGCGGGTCACCGGCTTCCTCGGCCCCAACGGCGCGGGCAAGACCACGACGCTGCGCATGCTGCTCGGGCTCGTCACCCCGACCTCCGGCACGGCCACCTTCTCCGGCGTACGCTACGCCGACCTCGACCAGCCGATCCGGCACGTGGGCGCGGTCCTCGAGGCGTCCAGCGCGCACAAGGGCCGCAGCGGCATCAACCACCTGCGGATGATCTGCCTCGCGGCCGGGCTGCCGCGGCAGGCGGCCGACGATGCGCTCGCCCGCGTCGGGCTGACCCCGGCCGCCAAGCGCAAGTTCAAGGGCTACTCGCTGGGCATGAAGCAGCGGCTCGGCATCGCCGCGGCGATGCTCGGCAACCCGCGGGTGCTGATCCTCGACGAGCCGGCCAACGGCCTCGACCCCGAGGGCATCCGCTGGCTGCGCGACCTGCTCAAGTCCCTGGCCGCCGAGGGCCGCACGATCCTGGTCTCGAGCCACCTCCTCAGCGAGATGCAGCAGCTCGCGGACGACGTGGTGATCATCGCCGCGGGCCGGCTGATCCGGCAGGGCCCGGTCGGTGAGGTGCTCGGCTCCATGGCGGGCACCAGCCAGGTCCGGGTGCGCACGCCCCAGCCCGGCGTGCTGACCGCCGCACTCGCGGCCGAGCAGGCCGGCGTGACCACGCTGCCCGACGAGGCCCTGCTTGTCACCGGCCTGGAGGTCGCCAAGGTCGGCAACATCGCCTTCAACGCGGGCGTCGAGTTGCACGAACTCACCGGCGAACGCGCCGACCTGGAACAGGTATTCCTGCAGCTCACGGCCGGAAAGGCGGGAATTCGATGAACCTCGTCAAAGCCGAGCTGTTCAAGATCCGATCCACCTCCACCTGGTGGATCTTCGGCCTGATCTCGCTGGCGCTCTGGGCGCTTGCCCTGCTGGCCAACTGGGCGAGCAGCAACTTCACCGCGGACGTTGACCCGGCCGAGCAGGGGCTGACCGGCGACGAGGCCGAGCAGGTCCGGGTGGCGCAGGCGGCCGTCAACGTGGCGGCGAACCTCTACACGAGCGGCCAGTTCTTCGGCGTCCTGATGGTCATGCTGCTGGGCGCCATCGTCGTGACCAACGAGTTCTTCCACCTGACGGCCACCACCACCTTCCTGGTGACACCGCGCCGGGAGCAGGTCATCTTCGCCAAGCTGGCCGCCTCGGCCCTGTTCGGCGTCGGCTTCTGGCTCGTCACGACCCTGCTCAACCTGCTCTTCGTGCCGTTCATCCTGAACTCGCTGGACGTCGGCCCACAGCTGGGCGAGCCGGCGGTCTGGCGTGCGATCGGCCTCAACGCGCTCGCATACGCCCTATGGGCGATTCTCGGCGTCGGCGCGGGCGTGCTGATCCGCAGCCAGATCGGCGCGACCATCGCGCTGAGCACGATCTACGTGATCGGGACCTTCGGCGCGTCCACGTTCTTCCTCCTGCTCACGCCCCGGATCGGCGAGTGGTTCAGCAAGCTGCAGGTGCTGGTCCCGCCGCTGGCGTCGCAGCTGATGATCTCCGGAACCGAGTTGCCGGGCAATCCGCCCCGCTGGGTCGGCGCCGTCGTGCTGATCGGCTACGCGGTGCTTGCGGGCGGTCTCGGCACGTGGATCATGAAGCGGCGCGACATCACCTGATCGTGTTCGGCAGGTCACACGTCTCCCCTGCGCCTTGGCAGTTCGTCACACACTGGACGTCCGGATGGCCACGCAAATCTCACGGCGTAGCCTTGACGGCGATTCCTTTCGTCCCGTGTGACGAATCGTCGCGTGCTGACAACATGGTGAAAGAGGCGAACACGGCAGTGTCGACCCAGCAGACTTCGAATGACAATCCACTCGCGGACTTCGGACCCAACGAGTGGATCGTCGACGAGATGTACCAGCGCTACCTGGCCGACCCAGCCAGCGTCGATCCCGCCTGGCACGATTTCTTCGCCGACTACAAGCCGGCCATGGCCTCGGGCTCGATCGCCACCCCGGACGAGGCGACCGCCGCGAACGCGAAGGCGACCGCCGCCAAGGCGGGCACCGACGCCCCCGCGGCCTCGACCATCGCCGAGGAGAAGCCGACGGTCCCCGCCGCGACCGCGCCGGCCAAGGCCCCGGCGCCCGCCAAGCCGGCCGCCGCGGCGAAGCCGGCCGCGAAGACGCCCGCGCCGGCAGACTCCTCGAAGGTCACCACGCTGCGCGGCGTCGCCGCCCGCATCGTGCAGAACATGGACGCCTCCCTCGAGGTGCCGACCGCGACGTCGGTGCGCGCCGTCCCGGCGAAGCTGCTGGTCGACAACCGCATCGTGATCAACAACCACCTCGCCCGCGGCCGCGGCGGCAAGGTCAGCTTCACCCACCTCATCGGGTGGGCGTTGGTCCGCTCCGCGATCGCCCACCCGGAGATGAACAACTCGTTCGCCGAGGTGGACGGCAAGCCGGCGCTGGTGCAGCCCGAGCACATCAACCTGGGCATCGCCATCGACCTCGCCAAGAAGGACGGCACCCGCACCCTGGTCGTGCCGTCCATCAAGAACTGCGAGCAGATGGACTTCCGCAAGTTCTGGCAGGCGTACGAGGACGTGGTCCGGCGCGCCCGCCGCAACGAGCTGACCATGGACGACTACGCCGGCACGACGATCTCGCTGACCAACCCCGGCGGCATCGGCACCGTGCACTCCATCCCCCGCCTGATGACCGGCCAGAGCGCCATCATCGGCGTCGGCGCGATGGAGTACCCGGCGCCCTACTCCGGCATGTCCGACGAGACCCTGACCGAGCACGGCGTCAGCAAGGTCACCACGCTGACCAGCACCTATGACCACCGGGTCATCCAGGGCGCGCAGTCCGGCGAGTTCCTCAAGGCGATGCACGAGTTCCTGCTCGGCGAGCACGCCTTCTACGACGACATCTTCACCTCGCTGCGGATCCCGTACGAGCCGGTGCGCTGGGTGCGCGACGTCGCCCGGACCTCCGAGGGGCAGATCGACAAGGCCGCGCGGGTCGTCGAGCTGATCCACGCGTACCGGGTGCGCGGTCACCTGATGGCCGACACCGACCCGCTCGAGTTCGAGATCCGCCGGCACCCCGACCTGGACGTGCTCCAGCACGGCCTGACCCTCTGGGACCTCGACCGGATGTTCCCGGTCGGCGGCTTCGCCGGCAAGCAGAAGATGAAGCTGCGCGACGTGCTCGGCGTCCTGCGCGACACCTACTGCCGCCGGGTCGGCATCGAGTACATGCACATCCAGGGCCCCGAGGAGCGGCGCTGGATCCAGGACCGGATCGAGATCAAGTACACCAAGCCGGACCCGGACGAGCAGAAGCACGTCCTCAACCGGCTGAACGCGGCCGAGGCGTTCGAGACGTTCCTGCAGACCAAGTACGTCGGGCAGAAGCGCTTCTCGCTCGAGGGCGGCGAGTCGCTGATCCCGCTGCTCGACGAGGTGCTGCAGGCGTCCGCCGAGGGTGGCCTCGACGAGATGGTCATCGGCATGGCGCACCGCGGCCGGCTCAACGTGCTCGCGAACATCGTCGGCAAGCCGTACGAGAAGATCTTCAACGAGTTCGAGGGTCAGATGGACCCGAAGTCGGCACACGGCTCCGGCGACGTCAAATACCACCTGGGCCAGACCGGCAAGTACACGACGCCGGACGGCGAGCACAGCACCACCGTCAGCGTGGTGGCCAACCCGTCCCACCTCGAGGCGGTCGACCCGGTGCTCGAGGGCATCGTGCGGGCCAAGCAGGACCGCCTCGACCTCGGCCTGCACGGCTACACGGTGCTGCCGGTCCTGGTGCACGGCGACGCCGCGTTCGCGGGCCAGGGCGTGGTTGCGGAGACGCTCAACCTCTCCCAGCTGCGCGGCTACCGCACCGGCGGCACGGTCCACGTGGTCGTCAACAACCAGGTCGGCTTCACCACCGCCCCCGAGTACAGCCGCTCGTCGCTCTACTCGACCGACGTGGCGCGCATGATCCAGGCGCCGATCTTCCACGTGAACGGCGACGACCCCGAGGCCGTCGTGCGGGTGGCCCGGCTCGCGTTCGAGTACCGCCAGGCGTTCAACAAGGACGTGGTGATCGACCTGGTCTGCTACCGCCGCCGCGGGCACAACGAGGGCGACGACCCGTCGATGACCAACCCGCGGATGTACCAGATCATCGACACCAAGCGCTCGGTCCGGAAGCTGTACACCGAGGAGCTCATCGGCCGCGGTGACCTGACCGTGGACGACGCCCAGGAGCAGCTGCGCGACTACCAGTCGCAGCTGGAGCAGGTCTTCAAGGCGACCCGGGACTCGGCCGGTTCCCCGCCGCGTCCCCGGCCGACCCGGACGGACGAGCCCGAGCCGCAGGTCGACACCGCGATCGACCCCGCCAGCGTGCGGGCGGTCGGCCAGGCCCACCTGGATCTGCCCGACGGCTTCGCGCCGCACAAGCGGGTACAGCAACTGCTCGACCGGCGCGCCAAGATGTCCGCCGACGGCGGCATCGACTGGGGCTTCGGCGAGCTGATCGCGTTCGGCTCGCTGCTCGCCCAGGGCGTCACCGTGCGCCTCGCCGGCCAGGACTCGCGCCGCGGCACGTTCACCTCGCGGCACGCCGCGATCGTGGACTCACGGACCGGCGAGGCCTTCCTGCCGCTCACCACGCTGGCCACCGGCAGCGCGCGCTTCTTCGTCCACGACTCGCTGCTCAGCGAGTACGCGGCGATGGGCTTCGAGTACGGCTACTCGGTCGAGAACCCCGAGGCGCTGGTGCTCTGGGAGGCGCAGTTCGGCGACTTCGTCAACGGCGCACAGTCGATCGTGGACGAGTTCATCTCCTCCGGCGAGGTCAAGTGGGGCCAGCAGTCCTCGGTCGTGCTGCTGCTCCCGCACGGCCAGGAGGGCCAGGGCCCGGACCACTCGTCGGGCCGCCCGGAGCGGTTCCTGCAGCTCTGCGCGCAGGACAACATGCGGGTCGCCAACCCGACCACCCCGGCGAACTACTTCCACCTGCTGCGCCGGCAGGCCCTGTCGGCCAAGCGCAAGCCGCTGATCGTCTTCTCGCCGAAGTCGCTGCTGCGGCACAAGCTCGCGGTGTCGTCGGTCTCCGACTTCACCACGGGAACGTTCCAGCCGATCGTCGGCGACGCCGGCGTGAACGGCACGCCGCTGGACGACGGCGCGGTGAAGCGGGTCCTGCTCTGCTCGGGCAAGGTCTACTACGACCTGTTCCAGGCACGGGCGGAGCGCGGCATCACCGACACGGCGATCATCCGGATGGAGCAGATCTACCCGCTGCCGGTCGAGGAGCTGAAGGCCGTGCTGAACCGGTACCCGAACGCGGAGGACTTCGCGTGGGTGCAGGAGGAGCCGGCCAACCAGGGCGCCTGGTCGTTCGTGGCCCTCAACCTGCTCGAGCACCTCGACGGCGTGCGCCTGCGCCGGATCTCGCGCCCGGCGGCGGCCGCACCGGCCGTCGGCTCGGCGAAGCTGCACGAGGCCGAGCAGTCGGCCCTGATCGAGGCGGCGCTCCCGCGCCCGTGACCGTCTGTTAGAAAAAGGGCGCCCCGCAACATGCCGCGGGGCGCCCTTTCACCTTTGGGAGAGACCGTGTACTTCACCGACCGTGGCATCGAGGAACTGGTCGAGCGGCGCGGCGAGGAGTCCGTGACGCTGGAGTGGGTGGGCGAGCAGCTCCGGAACTTCGTCGACGCCCACCCCGAGTTCGAGACGCCGATCGAGCGCTTCGCGACGTGGCTGGCCCGCGGCGACGAGGACGACGAGGAGTAGGCCGCGGCGTTGAGCAGAGCACCCGGCCGGGAACCGGGGCCGATCCGCCGCGTCGAGGCGGACCTCGGCGCCGAGGTCGACCGCGACGCCTGGTGGGCGAGGATCCCGGCGATCGCGGCCGTCCTGGAACACGGCCTCAACATCCCGGCCGGCGTGACGTTCCTGGTTGGCGAGAACGGCTCCGGGAAGTCGACGCTTGTCGAGGCCCTGGCGGCCGTGCACGGCCTGAACCCGGAGGGCGGCTCACGCGGCGCCCGGCACAGCACCCGGGTGACCGAATCGCCGCTGGGCTCGGCCCTGCGGGTGATCCGCACGCCGGGCCGGGCGGCGAACGCGTACTTCCTGCGTGCGGAGACCACGCACGGCCTGTACACCTACCTCGAGGCGCTGCCGGGCCCGAATCCGGACACCGACCTGCACGACCGCAGCCACGGTGAGGGCTTCCTGGAGCTGCTGGACCGCAAGTTCCGGGGGTACGGCTTCTACCTGATGGACGAGCCGGAGGCCCCGCTGTCGTTCACCTCGACGCTCGGCCTGCTCGCCCGCCTGGACGCGTTGCGCGGGCAAGGCGCGCAGGTGGTCGTGGCGACGCACTCGCCGGTGCTGACGGCGCTGCCGGACGCGACGATCCTGGAGCTGGGCGATCACGGGATCCGCCGGGTGAAGTGGGACGAGCTGGAGATCGTCGCGCACTGGCGCCGCTTCCTCGAACGCCCGGACGGCTACCTTCGCGCGCTGCTCTGACAGCCGGCCGCTATCCACAGGGTCCGGCGACATCGGGGTGGGATCATGGGCCGCCCGGTAGGTTGAGGACGTGGCAAGCAGCGTCTACGTCGCCGGGCTCAGTCCCGGCGTCGGGAAGAGCACCGTCGCCCTCGGGCTGGTCGAGCTCCTGTCCCGGCAGGTCGCCCGCATCGGCGTCTTCCGGCCGCTGGTGCCCGGCACCGGCGCGGACCCGCTGCTGACCCTGCTCACCACCCGCTACCCCGTCGTCGCGCCCTACCCCGAGTCGTTCGGCGTCACCATGACCGAGGCCGCCGCGCTGGTGTCCGACGGCAAGCGGGAGGAGCTCATCTCCCGGATAGTCGAGCGTTACCGCGAGGTCGAGCGGCGCTGCGGCTCCGTGGTCGTGATCGGCAGCGACTTCTCCGACGGGCAGGACGACGGGCAGGACGAGATCCCCCGCGAGCTGGCCTTCGACGCACGGCTCGCGACCGAGTTCGGCAGCGTGGTGGTTCCCGTCGTCGGCTGCCAGGGGCGGCGCCCGGACCTGAACGCGACGGTCCGCTCGGCATACCACTCCCTTGTGGAGCTCAACGCGACCGTCCTGGCGGTGATCGCCAACCGGGTGCCCGAAGGCGTGGCGCCCCCCGGCGGCCTGCCGGTACCGGTCTGGGCCATCCCCGAGGTTCCCGCGGTCGCCGCGCCGACCGTCGCGGAGGTCGCGGCCGCCCTCGACGCGACCATCGTGACCGGCGGCGACGCCGCCCTCGACCGCGACGTCCTCGACTACGTCGTCGGCGCCGCACACGTGCCGGCCCTGCTCGACCACCTGACCGACGGCGCGCTGTTGATCACCCCCGGCGACCGGGCCGACCTGCTCGTCGCGGCGAGCGCCGCGCACGCCGCCGGCAACGTGACGCTCGCCGGTCTGGTGCTGACCCTCGGGGAGCTTCCCGACCCCCGCGCCGTCCGGGTGATCGAGCGCCTCAACACCGGCCTGGCGATGCTGGTCGTGCGCTCGGACAGCTACCACACCATCAGCGCCGCGGGCCGGATCGAGGCGAAACTCAGCGCCGACACCCCCCGCAAGGTGGAGGCGGCGCTCGGCGCGTTCGAGGCCCATGTGGACACCGCCGAGCTGACCCGGCTGCTCGACGTCACCCGCTCCGGCAGGGTGACGCCGCTGATGTTCGAGAACGACCTGATCGACCGGGCACGCGCCGACCGCCGCCACCTCGTGCTGCCGGAGGGCACCGACGAGCGCATCCTGCGCGCGACCGAGACCCTGCTGCGGCGCGGCGTCGCCGACCTCACCCTGCTCGGCGACCCCGCCGAGATCACCCGGCGGGCCCGTGAGATCGGCGTCGAGATCGGTGCCGCCCGGCTGGTCGACCCGGCCGCCAGCGGATGGCGCGACGCCTTCGCCGAGCGCTACGCGGAGCTGCGCAGGCACAAGGCCGTCACGCTCGACCTGGCATACGACGTGGTCCGCGACGCCAACTACTTCGGCACCCTGATGGTCGCCGCGGGGCTCGCCGACGGCATGGTCTCGGGGGCCAGTCACACGACCGCCGCGACCATCCGGCCCGCATTCGAGATCATCAAGACGGTGCCCGAGGTCTCGGTCGCGTCCAGCGTGTTCTTCATGCTGCTGGCCGACCGCGTGCTCGTCTACGGCGACTGCGCGGTCAACCCCGACCCGGACGCCGCCCAGCTCGCCGACATCGCGTTGTCGTCCGCGCAGACCGCGGCGGCGTTCGGCATCGAGCCGCGGGTGGCCATGCTCTCCTACTCGACCGGCAGCTCGGGCTCGGGCGCCGACGTGGAGAAGGTGGCCGCCGCGACCGCCCTGGTCCGGCAGCGCCGCCCCGACCTACCCGTGGAGGGACCCATTCAGTACGACGCGGCAATCGATCCCGGGGTGGCGGCGACCAAGCTGCCCGACAGCCTGGTCGCCGGCAAGGCGACGGTGTTCGTCTTCCCCGATCTGAGCTCGGGCAACAACACCTACAAGGCGGTGCAGCGTTCGGCGAACGCCGTGGCGGTCGGGCCGGTCATGCAGGGCCTGCGGCGGCCGGTCAACGACCTGTCCCGGGGCGCGACGGTCAAGGACATCGTCAACACGGTGGCGATCACGGCGATCCAGGCCAGCTCATGAAAATCCTCGTGCTCAACAGCGGCTCCTCCTCGGTGAAATATCGACTCTTCGACGGCACCGCGACGCTGGCCAAGGGCCTGATCGAGCGGATCGGCGAGCAGGACGGCGAGGTGGCCGACCACGAAGCGGCCCTGCAGCGGGTCATGTCCTCTGTCGACCTCGCCGGGCTCGACGCCGTCGGGCACCGCGTCGTGCACGGCGGCGCCGAGTTCGCCGAGGCGACGCTGGTCGACGACGTCCTGGTCGCGACGGTCGAGCGGCTCGTCCCGCTCGCACCGCTGCACAACCCCGCGGCGCTCAGCGGCATCGCGGTGGCCCGAAAGCTGCTGCCGGACGTACCGCAGGTGGCGGTCTTCGACACGGCGTTCCACCAGACGATCCCGCCGGAGGGCACGACGTACGCGATCGACGCGTCGCTGGCCGACCGGTGGCAGATCCGCCGCTACGGCTTCCACGGCACGTCGCACGCCTACGTGGCGCGCAAGACCGCCGAACTGCTCGGGCTCCCGTCGGCCACGGCCAAGGTGATCACGCTGCATCTCGGCAACGGCGCGAGCGCCTGTGCGGTCGACGGCGGCCGCAGCGTAGCGACCTCGATGGGCATGTCGCCGCTGGCCGGGCTCGTGATGGGCACCCGCTGCGGCGACATCGACCCGACGGTGATCTTCCATCTGCACCGGGTCGCGGGCCTGCCGGTCGAGGAGATCGAGCGGTCGCTGACCCGCTCCGCGGGCATGCAGGGCCTCACCGGCGACAACGACATGCGATCGGTGGAGCATCGCTGGGAGCAGGGGGACCCCGCGGCGACGCTCGCCTTCGACCTCTACTGCCGGCGCATCAAGGAATACGTGGGGATGTACCTGGCGGTGCTGGGCCGCGCCGACGCGATCGCTTTCACGGCCGGCGTCGGGGAGAAGTCCCCGGAGGTCCGCGCGGCCTCGCTGGCGGGCCTGACGGCCCTGGGCATAGCGATCGACGAGGACCGCAACGCCCGCAGCGACCGCATCATCTCGCCGGAGGGCGCGGCGGTGACGGTGTGCGTGGTCCCGACGGACGAGGAGCTCGAGATCGCCGGCCAGGTCGCCGCCGTGCTCTCCCGCTGAGCCAAAGCACGGCACCCGCCCAACGCCGCGGCCCACGGCGCGACGGCCTCGACGCCGGGCAGACGCGACAGCGCGGAGGCCCGGGACGGCGCGGAAGCCGCCCGCCCGAAGCCGTGCACCGCGGCAACGCGGCAGGCACCGCGGAAGCGGGCACCCCCGCAGGCAACGCGAAAGCGGGCAACGCCACAGGCAACGCGAAAGCGGGCAACGCCACAGGCAACGCGGAAACGGGCAGCCCCGCAGGCAACGCGGAAGCAGGCAACGCCGCGGGCAGCGCGGAAGCAGGCAACGCCGCGGGCAGCGCGGAAGCGGGCAGCGCGGAAGCGGGCAGCGCGGAAGCGGGCAGCGCGGAAGGGGTAGCGCGGGCGGGCCGGCGGGCGGAAGCCCGCGTAAAGCCCGGCCCGCGCTCAGCCCGGATCAGGTCGGCTGGAGCTCGGGTCAGCCCAGCGCCAGCCAGGCGATCAGCGCGATCAGGACGATCGCGGCGACACCCACGCCGATGATCAGAGGGGTTTTGGACGGGGCCGGCGGCTCCTGAGGAGCCTTCTGCGTGAAGGCGCGGAACGCCTCGGTGTTGCCGCTCGGGTCGACGGTGTTGTCAGGCATGCGCAGGACAATAGCGAAGCCGGGCAGGTCCGCGACAGGCCGTCCTGCCCCGTAGCAGGGAGTTCGCCCTTCGCCCGGAAATTTCACCCGTCCGTGGGAGTGTCTTGCTGCCTACCCTGACCGGATGAGCACGGAGCCTCAACTGCGCGCGATCGCCGACATCGTCCGGGTCGCCGGTGCCGGGCTCTGGTTGCGGGGCGGCTGGGCGATGGACTTCTACCTCGGCCGGGTGACCCGGCCGCATCGGGACATCGACTTCCTCTGCCGGGCCACGGACGCGGGCCGCATCGTCGCCGCGCTGCGCGGGCTCGGCTACCGCGACTTGCCGGGCAACGCCCCGGCGGGCCTGCAGCACGATCTGGAGACCCCGGCCGGCGTCGACGTCCAGGTCACGCTGCTCGGCGAGGACGCAGACCGTTGCCCGACGGTGCCCGCCGGCCCGTATGCGGGTACCCGGTGGCCGGCGGATCTTCTTTCCGGACCGCCTGGCCGGATCGGGGAGGTGAGCTGCGCGATCGTCAGCCCGCGGGCGCAGATCGAGATCAAGGAGATGATGCCGGTCTGGGTGCCGGGCCTCCGCCGCCGCGAGAAGGACCGGCGGGACGTCGCCCGTCTCCGGGCCGCGATGGCCGAGCGCGAGATCACGCCCGGCCGAGCCACGATCGCCGAGCACGAAAACACACCCGGCCGAACCACGACAGCCAAGCACGAAAACACACCCGGCCGAACCACGACAGCCAAGCACGAAAACACACCGGGCCGGGGCGCGAACCCGGGCACAATGGGCGCATGAGACAAGGGGCAGTCGCGCTGTTGATCGCCGTTGCGGCGCTGACCTCCTGCTCGACCGAGTCGGTTTCACCACCGGCGAGTGCCGGAGCGGCGGCCACGGCATCGACGGCCACGAAGGCGCCGACGGCCACGAAGACATCAGCGACAGGCGCACCGGCCGCGGCGGCACCCGCGGGAAAGGCGCCGAGCGGGAACCTCCCGGTCAAGGTCAGGAAGCTACGGCTCAGCCGCGGCAAGGACCGTCCGCTACCGACGACCGTCTGGTATCCGGCCACCGGCGAGGGTCCGTTCCCGGTGATCGTGTTCAGCCACGGGCTCACCGCCCGGCCGGGCGACTACGGCCGGCTCCTCACCCGCTGGGCCGGTGCGGGCTTCGTCGTCGCCGGCGCGGCCTACCCGCACACCTCCGCGGGCGTCGCCGACTTCGACGTGATCGACCTGATCAACCAGCCCGCCGACGCCTCGCACGTGCTCACCGAGGTGCTCGCCCTCGACACCCGGGCCGGCGATCCGCTGCGGGGCCGGCTCGACGGTGAGCATGTCGCGGCGGCCGGGCATTCCGGCGGCGGCATCACCACGATCGGCATGCTCAGCGGCGACCGGGACGACCGGCTCGACGCCGCCGTCGTCCTGGCCGGCCGGCAGGTGCTGCCGGTGCCGTTCTCCGGGCCGGCCGCCCCCGTGTTCTTCGTGCACGGCAGCCTCGACCGGACCGTGAGGTACGCCGACGGCCTCGCCGCCTTCGACGCCGTGCCGTGGCCCAAGGCGATGCTGACCATCCCGGACGGCGGGCACGTCACCACCGACGGCGGGGACTTCAGCCTCGTCGCCACCGCGACCACCGACTTCTGGCGCTGGAGTCTCTACGGGGACACCGCCGCCAAGCGGCGACTCGAAGGCCGCCGGAACGTCGAGAGCGACCTCTGAGACACCCCTGAGTCGGTCTCGCCGATCACGGAGCCGCCGAGCCGAGGCGGCCGCGGGGCGGAAGCTGGGCCAGGCAGAGTCCGCCAGATCCGCGAGCCACCCATGGTGCAGGCGGAGGCTGGGCCACGCGGAGGCCATCATGATCCGCGAGACACCCCTAGTGCAGGTGGTCGACGGCCACCTTGCCGAAGACCTCGCCCGAGTTCAGCCGGGCGAACGCGTCGCCGACCGCCGAGAAGCCATAGGTCGAGTCGATCACCGGGCGGATGCCGCGGTCCACGCAAAGCTCAAGCAGCGCGCCCAGTTCCGCCGCCGTGCCCATCGTGCTGCCGAGGATCTCGAGCTGCATCATGAAGACCCGGCGCAGGTCGACCTTAGGGAACGGGCCACCGGTCGCCCCGCAGACCACGATGCGGGCGCCCGGCGCCGAACACTTCAGCGAGTGCTCGAACGTCGGCGCGCCAACCGACTCGATCACCACGCCCACCCGTTCCGGGAGGCGGGCGCCGGGTTCGACCGCTACGGCACCGAGTTCGGCGACCTTCTCGCGCTTGGCGGCGTCGCGGCTGGTCGCGTACACGCGCTTGCCGAGCGCGACGCCGAGCATGACCGCCGCCGTCGCCACCCCGCCGCCGGCGCCCTGCACCAGCACCGATTCGGCGTCCGCGACGCGGCCGCGGGTCGTGAGCATGTGGTACGCGGTCAGCCACGCCGTCGGCAGGCACGCCGCGTCCAGGAACGAGATGCCCGCGGGCTTGGGCACGAGGTTCTCCGCCGGCACCGCCACCCGCTCGGCCAGCGTCCCGGGCCAGCGCTCGGAGAGCAGCGAGAATCCGCGCGGGTCCTGCGGGTCCTCGATGACCGGGTAGACGACGATCTCGTTGCCGTCGGCGTCCACCCCGGACGCATCGCAGCCGAGGATCATCGGCAGCCGGTCGGCGGGCAGGCCGACACCGCGCAGCGACCAGATCTCGTGGTGGTTGAGCGAACTCGCCCGCACGTCGACCGTCGCCCATCCGTCGGGCGGGGACGGCTCGGGCTGGTCGCCGACCGTCAACGCGGCAAGGGGCTCGTCGGGCTTCGTCGCACTGGCATAGGCGGCACGCATACCGGCAGCTTAAAGCGAAACCCCCGGACCCGGCGGGGCCGAGGCACATTGAGCGCCTCGGCCCCGCCGGATCACGGGGGTCAGGACCCGGCTACAGCGACGCCGACACGACCTCGGGGGCCGGCGGGATCAGCGGCGAGGGCACGGTCAGTCCGGCGGAGGGCGCCGGCGGAGGCGGGGCGGGGCGAAACCGTGCGACGCCGTCACGCTCGGCGGCACGCGCGACCGCCGCCGCAACGGCGGGCGCGACCCGCGGGTCGAGCGCCGAGGGGACGATCGCGTCCGGGCGCAGTTCGTCCGCGACGACCTCGGCGATCGCCTCGGCCGCCGCGACCTTCATGCCCTCGGTGATCCGGGTGGCGCGGGCGTCCAGCGCGCCCCGGAAGATGCCCGGGAACGCCAGCACGTTGTTGATCTGGTTGGGGAAGTCGCTGCGCCCGGTCGCGACGATCGCAGCGTACTTGTGCGCCAGGGCCGGCGGCACCTCGGGCGTCGGGTTGGCCAGGGCGAAGATGATGCCGCCCGGCGCCATCCCGGTCAGCGCGCTCTCCTCGATCTGCCCGCCGGAGACCCCGATCAGCACGTCGGCGCCGATCAGCGCCTCCTTGATGCCACCGGTACGCCCGGAGTAGTTGGTCGTCCGCGCCAGCTCGATCTTCGCGCCGGAAAGCCCGGGGCGCTCGGCGTGGATGATGCCCCGCGAGTCGCAGACGATGACGTTCGCGCCCTGGATGCCGGCCGTGATCAGCGTGTTCGTGATCGCGACCCCGGCCGCGCCGGCGCCGCTGATGACCACCCGCAGGTCCGCGAACCGGCGGCCGAGCAGGGTGGCCGCGTTACGCAGCGCGGCGAGCACGACGATCGCGGTGCCGTGCTGGTCGTCGTGGAAGACCGGGATGTCCAGCGCCTCGTCGAGGCGGCGCTCGATCTCGAAGCAGCGGGGTGCGCTGATGTCCTCGAGGTTGATGCCGCCGAAGGACGGGCCGAGCGCCTTGACCACGGCGATGATGCCCTCGACGTCCTGGGTGTCGAGGCAGATCGGCACGGCGTCGACGCCGCCGAACTGCTTGAACAGCACGGCCTTGCCCTCCATGACCGGCATCGCCGCTTTCGGGCCGATGTTGCCGAGGCCCAGGACGGCCGAGCCGTCCGTGACCACGGCGACGGTGTTACCGGCCCAGGTGTAGTCCGCGGCGAGTTCGGGGGATTCGGCGATCGCCTCGCAGACCCGGGCGACGCCGGGGGTGTATGCCAGCGACAGGTCGTCGCGGCTGGACAGCGGAACGGTGCACGAGATGGCCATCTTGCCCCGCTTGTGCAGGTCAAAGACGGGATCCGCGGCCAGGGCAGGGTCGAGCTCGAAACTGAAGAAAGACACGAGGGCTCCAGACAACGCATCGGAACGTCGGAGTGCCAGCCGGTCGAAAAGCGCGAGTCTGCGCGGACCGACGTGCGATGCGGGGGTCGCCCGAGATAAAGCAACCGCAAGACTTCGGTGTGCTGCGGTTACTGGAGATTAACTTAGCCGACCGGGGCACGGCCAGTAGCGAAACACCACCAAGCCGATGACATCCGCCACCCCGAACGCTCGGGAGTCGTCCGTTACGAACTCGTTGTCACCCTGCACCCACCATCCACCGTCCCGCTCGTGTAGTGCGCGTTTCACGATCAGCAGGTCCGGCCGGGACCGGAAACGGGCGACGACGACGTCACCCGGACGGGGCCGGGTCGATCGCCGCACCAGCAGGGCGTCCCCGGCCCGCAGGGTGGGTGCCATGGAGGGCCCTCGCACCTGTACGGCGAAGAGCGGCAACTGCCAACTCATGGCATGTCTCCCGCGTCGAGTGTGGGCAGATCCGAAAGGGGTAATGTCAGCATCGGATCATCGCAAACGTATGAAGGGGTCCTGATGCGACTTCCGCGTATTTTCACGCCGCGCACTATGGTCAGCGCGCACTGCGACCTGCCCTGTGGGGTGTACGACCCGGCGCAGGCACGCATCGAGGCGGAGTCGGTGAAGGCCATCGCTGAGAAGTACCAGGCGAACACCGACCCCGAGTTCCGCACCCGCGCCATCCTGATCAAGGAGCAGCGCGCCGAACTGGTCAAGCACCACCTGTGGGTGCTCTGGACCGACTACTTCAAGGCGCCGCACTTCGAGAAGTACCCGAACCTGAACCAGCTCTTCAACGAGGCCACCAAGCTCGCCGGCGCCGGTGGCGCCAAGGGCTCGATGGATCCCGCGGTCGCCGAGCAGCTGCTCGGCAAGATCGAGGAGATCTCCAAGATCTTCTGGGAGACCAAGCAGGCGTGAGTCCCGCAACGGTCCGGCCGGCACGTCGTGACGATGTGCCGGCCGTTGTCGCGATGGTGCACGAACTCGCCGATTTCGAACGCGCCGCCGACTCCTGTCACCTCACCGAGCAACAGCTGGCGGCCGCCCTGTTCGGCCCGCGGCCCGCCCTCTTCGGGCACGTCGCGGTCGACGCGGACGACGTACCGCACGGCATCGCGCTGTGGCACCTCAACTTCTCGACCTGGGAAGGAACCCACGGCATCTACCTGGAGGACCTCTATGTCCGCCCGCAGGCGCGCGGCGCCGGCGCGGGTGGCGCCCTGCTCGCCGCGCTCGCGGCGGAGTGCGTGGCGCGCGGCTACCGGCGCCTCGACTGGGTGATGCTGGACTGGAACCCGGCCGCGGAGTTCTATGCTGCGATCGGGGCGAACGTGATCGAGGGCTGGCTGCCGTACCGGCTGACCGGGTCCGCGCTACTGCGACTCGCCGAGCGCTCCGCCCCCGTCAGGGGCTAGAGTTCCGTCCATCGGGAGGATGGGGTCGGTGACTCAGCTGCAGACAACGCATCCGGAGCCGGCGTTCGGTGACGACGTCGTGCTGCTGACTGTGCCCGCCGACGGCGGTTACCTCGGCGTGCTCCGCACGGCCACGGCCGGCCTCGCCGCGCGCCTGCACTTCGCGCTCGACGAGATCGAGGACCTGCGGATCGCGGTCGACGAGGCCTGCGCGATGCTGCTGGCCATCGCCACCCGCGGCGCGGAGCTCGAGTGCCGCTTCGCCGTCACCGACGACGCCCTCACGGTCGAGGTCACGGTGTCGACGGTGCGCGGTGCGCGGCTGCCGTCCGAGTCCTCGTTCGCCTGGAAGGTGCTGACCGCGCTCACGACGTCGGCCTCCGCGGAGGCGACCGGCCGGCACGCGACCATCCGGCTGCTCACCCGCCGCACGGAGATCTGACCCGCACGGAGATCTGACCCGCACGGATCGGATTCAGCGCGCGTTCGCCATCGCGATGTAGTCGAGGTGCCGGCGGCCCACGTCCATCGCGGCCTCCGAGTCCCGGCCCTTCACGCAGGTCAGCAGCTCGCGGTGGTCGGCGTCGACCCGCGCCCAGTAGCCGTCGGGCAGGCTCTCGACGACCTCCTCGCCGTAGGTGACGTGGTAGAGCGGGCGGGTGACCAGCTCGAAGAGCGGATTGCCGGTCGCCGACGCCACCGCGGCGTGGAACGCGGCGTGCGCGGTCAGCATCGTGGCGAGCTCGTCCAGGTCGGGGTCGAACATCGCATTGCGCAGCTCGACCAGGTTGGCGTCGGTGCGCCGCATCGCGGCCAGCCCGGCGGCCGGGATCTCCAGCGCCCTGCGCAGCTCGAGCAGATCGGCGAGGCCGACCTCGGCGGAGTTGCTCAGCAGCGTCAGCCCGGTGGAGAGCGCCTCGGACAGCTGGTCGGCGTCGGGATGCGCGACGAAACTACCGCCCGTGACCCCCCGGGTCGTGACGATGAGGTGCTGGCTGGCGAGCAGGCGTAACGCCTCGCGTACGGTGCTGCGGCTCACGCCGGAGCGCACGCACAGCTCGGGCTCGGGAGGCAGGCGCTCGCCGGGCTGCAGGCGACCCGACGTGATCTCGTCACGGAGCTCGTCCGCAAGAAGCTGGTACGCCGGCGGACGCACCGTCGATCCCGCCACTACCCTCACCCCCCTCGTGATCCGCCCACTCAGAGTAGGCCTTGAAACGCGAACGGGGAGTGGCGTTCAGTCGAGTCCGAGAGCGCGGGTGGTCGGCGGAAGGACGCAGAGCAGCCCGACCGCCACGCCGAAGGCCATCATGGCCGCGCCGATCCACGGCGTTCCGGTCTGCAGCAGGAAGCCGCCGGCGGCGATGACGAAGAGCTGCACGACGATCGCGGGACCGCGGGCGTGCGACGAGCGCCGCGCGAGCGCCCGGGCGATGAGGAGCACGGCGACCGCGCCGACGGCGGTGAATCCGGTCAGCGCCACCGCGACCGCGATGCTGCTGGAGTCGGCCGTGAAGTCCAGCACCAGCAGGTACGCGGTGAGCACCACGAGCGCGACGGCCTCCGCGAAAAGCAGGCGTACCGCCCAGACGAGCGTCGCCGGGGAATCCAGTTGTCGGGGAGTCACCGCTGTACGATACCGGCCAGTTCAGCGCCCTCCTGAGAGGTACAGTGCCGCCCATGCGAGCGTTACTGGTGGTCAATCCCAAAGCCACCACGACGAATGAGCGCAGCCGCGACGTGTTGGTGCGGGCCCTGCGCAGCGAGGTCGACCTGACGGTCGAGTACACCCGCAAGCGCGGCCACGCGGCGGCGCTGGCCAGGGCGGCCGCCGAGAGCGGCGTGGACGTGGTGGCGACCCTCGGCGGCGACGGAACGGTCAACGAGGCCGTGAACGGGCTGATGACCGCGGAGGCCGGCCTCTCCGCCCGCGGCACGTCTCCGGCGTTCCGGCTGCCGGCGCTGGCGGTGGTGCCGGGCGGCTCGACAAACGTCTTCGCCCGTGCGCTCGGGCTGCCCCGCGACTGGGTCGAGGGCACCGGTGTGATCCTCGACGGGTTGCGCTCCGGACGGCACCGGGTCATCGGGCTCGGCCGGGCGGACGACCGGTACTTCACCTTCACCGCCGGCCTTGGCCTGGACGCCGCGGTGACGCGCCGGGTCGAGCAGGCGCGGCTCCGCGGGCGTAAGTCGACACCGTCGCTCTACGTCCGCTCGATGATCGGGCTTATCTTCTCCGGCGAGGACCGCAGGTCACCGCCGCTCTCGATCGAGCGACCCGGCGAGGAGCCGGAGACGGGGCTGGGCACGGTCATCGTCCAGAACACCGCACCGTGGACATACGTCGGCGACCGCGCGATCAACCCCAACCCCGACGCCTCGTTCGATCGCGGGCTCGACCTGCTGGCCGTCCGTAACCTGCACATAACAAGCACGACACGGACAGTGACCCAGATGGTGTCCCGCAACGCGGAGCCGCACGGCAAGCACGTGCTGCGCCTGCACGACCAGGCCGAGTTCACCGTCATCGCCAGCCGCCCCCAGGCGTTCCAGCTGGACGGGGACTACCTGGGCGAGCGCCAGAAGGTGCACTTCCTGTCCGTCCCCGAAGCCCTGCGTGTGATCTGCTGAGGGATCTGGCGGGGCCTCCCCGGGCCGCCCTCACGATCCGTTACAGAAAGACGGGCAAAAGGTCGGCAAGGGGCTGCGTACCGTACTACATTGATGGGAGCGTTCGTCCGCGGGTCCTGGGACATGCCCCAGAACCGGACAAAGGGGTCGTGAGTTAGCTCACGCGCTCGGAGAATTTCCGAGCGCTACCCTTGACATCGTGGGAGTTCGTGAAAGCATTCACAAGCGATAAGAAGTAACCCGATGCCGCTCGCGCACGTTCCTAATCCAGAAGGCGCGGAACGGCTTCACGAACAAAGCTTGCTCACGCACCGGTAGTCAGACGGACGCTCTCCGTCGGTCCAGTGCGGACGCAGATAAAAGTAAGTAGCACCATTTTCTCTACCCAATCCGAAACAAGGAGTGTTGCCGCCATGGACTGGCGTCACCATGCGATCTGCCGCGACGAGGACCCGGAGCTGTTCTTCCCGATCGGGACGTCAGGCCCCGCACTCCTGCAGGTCGAGCAGGCCAAGGCCGTGTGCCGACGGTGCACCGTGACCGAGTCGTGCCTCTCCTGGGCGCTCGATTCCGGTCAGGACGCCGGCGTCTGGGGCGGTATGAGCGAGGACGAGCGGCGTGCCGTGAAGCGCCGCGGTGGCCTTCGGGTCAGTGCTCCCACCGCCTGAACAATCCCCTCACAGCATTCACGCCTCGGGCCACTTCGGCACCGAGGCGTCGTGCTGTCCGGGCCCGGGCTCATGTCCGAGTCCGATCATGCACTGTTTCGGATCGATTACCCCGAGCAATGGTGACGCACGGCATGAATAAGATCACGGGCATCGCGAAATGATCTCGAAATCATCGTTATCGCCGACACCATTAGTGGGCCTGCTCACCGTCCGCCGGTACCGCCGGCGCCACGCGGTCACTCTGTGTCGTCACGGTGATACCGACGGCCCGCGCTGGTAGCGCTCAGCCGGTTCGGGCGCGGGATGACACGCTGTAACAGCGGGATGCGCCCCCACGATCGGGCCGATGTCAAGACTGAAGCCGCCTCACACCGGCCCGCGCGCCCGTCAGGATCCTCGTCACACCCCGAAGGGCTTGATCAGGCGGTGCGGGCGGCGACAGGACGAACGGCGGCGAGGCGGGCCGCTGCGGCCCGGATCCGGCCGGCCACGAGATGGACCAGGTCCGGCGCGTCCGTGAGGGGCTCGGCGACGGCCGTGACACCGGCCTCGCGGGCCGACCGGACCGTGTTGTCATAGAGGAGCCCCGGCGCCAGGAAGTACGACGCGAGGCCCACCCGGTTGTGGCCCTGCGCACGCAGCTCCGCCGCCGCGTCGCCCGAGAGCGGCGAGGCGGCCGAGGCGTAGGCGACCCGGCAGGGCACGCCCAGGCGCTCCCCCAGCGCCGCCGCGGCCCGGGCAACCGTCGCCCGCGCCCCCGCGTCCCTGGTGCCCGCCGCGGCGAGCACGACCGCGTCCAGGCCGCCCGGGGCGGCCTCGAACAGGCGGGTCTCCAGGCCGTCCAGCAGCAACGGCGGAACGTGGCCGTCGAGCGGGCCCAGGACGTCCGCCGGTTCCACGTCCATGCCCAGGCCGTCCGCCCGGGCCGCCGCGATCTCACCCGGCACGTCCACCCGGCCGTGGTAGGCCGCCGTCAGCAGCAGCGGCACCAGCACCGCGCGCTCGTGGCCGCGGGCCTCGAAGTCGGCCAGCACCTGCCGCGGCCGCGGCACGCTGTGGTCCAGGTAGGCCGCCCGGACGTCCCACAGCGGGTACTCAGCACCCACCGCCCGGGCCAACGACTCCGTGGCCTGGGCGGCGCGGGGATCGCGGCTGCCGTGTGCGACCAGAACGACAGCTAGACGTGCAGGCCGCATTCGGTCTTCTCGAACATCGCCCAGCGGCCCGCGCGTGGGTCCTCGCCGGCCTTGGTGCGCCGGGTGCAGGGCCAGCAGCCGATCGAGGAGTACCCCTTCTTGAAGAGCTCGTTGACCGGCACGTTCCACCGCGCGATGTAGCGGTCCACGTCCGCCTCGGTCCACGTCGCGATGGGGTTCACCTTGACCTTGCCCTTCTTCGCGTCGAACGCCACCACGGGGGTGTTCGCGCGGGTCGGGGACTCGTCGCGGCGCAGGCCGGTGGCCCAGGAGTCGTAGTCGGCGAGCGCGCGCTCCAGCGGCTCGACCTTGCGCAGGAAGCAGCACTCGTCCGGGCTGCGGGCGAAGAGCCGGGGCCCGAACTCGCCGTCCTGCTGGCCGACCGTCCTCCGGGGGCGGATCGAGCGGACGTTGACGTTCATCGTGCGGGCGACCGTGTCGCGGACCTTGAGGGTCTCCGGGAAGTGCAGGCCGGTGTCGAGGAAGACGACGTCGACGCCGGGAGCGACACGGGAGAACAGGTGGGCGACGACCGCGTCGGCCATCGAGCTGGTGACGCAGAAGCGGTCGCCGAACGTGTCGGTCGCCCAGCGGGCGATCTCCTCGGCGGGTGCGCCCTCGAGCGCGACGCCGGCGGCGTCCGCGAGCGCCTTGAGCTCGGCGGCCGGGCGGCGGGTCGGGTCGGCGGGGGCGGCGGGCGCCCCGAGGGACACCAGTCCCAGGCCGACGGCGGTCACCACAGTCATCGGTTCACTCCCTTGGCGAGCAGTCCGTTGAACTTGACCGTGAAAACTCGGGCGCAGGAGTGGCACTCCCACGCGCCGTGTGAAGCCTCGTTGGGTCGCAGGTCCTCTTCGCCGCAGTAGGGGCAGTACAGCGGGGCCGATCTGGCGTCGCTCATTTCAGCAGCTCCTCATCCGCACGGACCACCCAGTCGGCGAAGGACTCGCCGTCGCTGCGCCCCGCAATGTAGTTACGGGCGAGACGCTCCACATACCTCGGAAGCTCTTCGGCGGTCGCCTTGAGACCGCGCAGCTTGCGGCCGAAACCGGCGGTCTGGCCCTGCGCCATGCCGAGCCCGCCGCCGAGGTGCACCTGGAAGCCCTCGACCTGCTCGCCGTGCGCGTTCATGACCAACATGCCCTTGAGGCCGATGTCGGCGACCTGGGTGCGGGCGCAGGCGTTGGGGCAGCCGTTGATGTGGATCGAGATGTCGGTGTCGAAGTCGCGCAGCTGCTCCTCGAGCCGGGCCACCAGTTCCTCGCCGCGGGCCTTGGTCTCGACGATCGCGAGCTTGCAGTACTCGATGCCCGTGCAGGCCATCGTGCCGCGGCGCCAGGCCGACGGCCGGGCCTCGAGCCCGATCCCGCGCAGGCCCTCGACCAGCGGTTCCACCTGGTCGTCGGCGACATCCAGGACCAGGAGCTTCTGGTACGGCGTGAGCCGCACCCGGTCCGAGCCGTGTGCCGCCGCGAGGTCGGCAACGCTGCTCAGCTGCGTACCCGAGGAGCGGCCGACGACCGGGGCCGCGCCGACGTAGTTACGTCCGTCGCGCTGCTTGTGCACTCCGATGTGGTCGATCGGCTTCTCCGGCAGCTCGGCCGACGGCCCGTCGAGGAGCGCCCGGCCCAGGTACTCCTTCTCCAGGATCTCGCGGAACTTGGCGACGCCCCAGTCGGCGAGCAGGAACTTCAGCCGGGCCCGGGTACGCAGCCGGCGGTAGCCGTAGTCGCGGTAGACGCCGACGACGGCCTCCCAGACGTCCGGGATCTCCTCCAGCGGCACCCAGACGCCGAGCCGCTCGGCCAGCCGCGGATTGGTGGACAGGCCGCCACCGACCCAGAGGTCGAAGCCGGGCCCGTGCACCGGGTGCTCGACCCCGAGGAAGGAGATGTCGTTGACCTGGTACGGCGTGTCCGCCAGCCAGGAGATCGACGACTTGAACTTGCGCGGGAGGTTGGAGTAGCGCGGGTCGCCGATGTAGCGCTCGAGGATCTCGTCGATCGCCGAGGTGGGGTCGAGGACCTCCGCCGTCGAGACGCCGGCGACGGGGCTGCCCAGGACGATGCGCGGGCAGTCGCCGCACGCCTCGGTGGTCTGCAGGCCGACCGCATCGAGCCGGCGCCAGATCTCCGGCATGTCCTCGACCCGGATCCAGTGGAGCTGGATGTTCTGCCGGTCGGTGATGTCCGCGGTGTCCCGGCCGAACTCGGTGGAGATCTCCGCGATCGTGCGCAGCTGCGCGAGGTTCAGCGCGCCGCCGTCGATGCGGACGCGGAGCATGAAGTACTCGTCCTCGAGCTCGTGCGGCTCGAGCACCGCCGTGCGGCCGCCGTCGATGCCGGCCTTGCGCTGGGTGTAGAGGCCCCACCAGCGGAAACGCCCGCGCAGGTCCTGCGGGTCGATGCCCGCGAACCCGGTGTGGGCGTAGATGTTCTCGATCCGGGCCCGGACGTTGAGCGGGTTGTCGTCCTTCTTGATCCGCTCGTTCGGGTTCAGCGGCTCGCGGTGTCCGAGCGCCCACTGACCTTCGCCGCGCGCCTTGCGGGGTGCGGGTGCGGGCTTGGTGGCCGGGGTGCTGTCCAGCGCCATGTCGGCGTTCCTCCAGATATCTCAGCCGTGGTGAGCGCGCGGAACGCGATCGGCCGCCTTGGAAGGCTCGCGACATCAGTGTCTGGAGAAGGCCGGCGCGTCTTGCGCGCCCGAAACAGAAGGTCGGGCGGCGTCAGGAAGCCGGACACATCGCGCTGCGGACACGGCCGTAGTCCACGTGGCGCCGGGCCACGAAGCGGCGGTCAACTGCAGCGGTCATGCCGGTAAGCCTCTCACGCGATGCCCTTCTCGGCCAGCCCGGTCCAGATTGCGGGAGTGTGGCGACGGACACCGCGTTCGTCACACCGCGCACAGGAGGACCTGCTAACCCTTGACGTGTGCAGACCCTCACGTCCACCGCGCCGGCACCGACGGCGGTCGAGCCGGCGCGCACCACGCCGCGCGCACCCCGGCTCGGCCGGGTGCTGTGCTGGCTGGTGCCGACGGTCCTGACCGGGCTGCTCGTGAGCTTCCGGATGGCGCGGCCGGAGCCGTGGCGCGACGAGCTCGCCACCTGGAGCGCGGCGACCCGGACGGTGCCGCAGATCTTCGCCCTCGGGCAGCACATCGACGGCGTCACCGTGCCCTACTACCTGCTCGCACACGTCTGGTCCGGCTGGTTCGGCGACTCGGTGACCGCGCTGCGGATGCCGTCGGTGCTGGCCGTCACCGCGACCACCGCCGTGGTGGCGCTGCTGGCCCGGCGCCTGCGGGGCCCCCGGGCCGCCCTGCTCGCCGGGCTGCTGTTCGCGGTCATGCCCGTCGCCTCGCGCTTCGCGCAGGAGGCCCGCGGCTACGCCTTCGCCGGCCTCTTCGCGGCCCTCTCGACCCTGCTGCTCCTGCGCGCCCTCGACCGGCCGGCGCGGTGGTGGCCCGCGTACGCGGTCAGCGTCCTGCTGCTCGGCTGGTCACACCAGATCGCGCTGCTGCTGCTCCTCGGGCACGGCCTCGCCGTGGCCGTGCTGAACCGGCGCCACCTGCAGCGGTGGCTGCCGGCGGTGCTGCTGGCGGCCGCCGGCGTGCTGCCGTTCACGCTGCTGGGCCTGGGCCAGCGCGAAACCCAGCTGGACTGGCTCGTCGCGGCGACACCCGGGGACCTCGCGGGCGTCGCCGGCAACATGTTCATCTCCGGCATCGTCGGTGGCGCGGTCTGCACGCTGGCGGCGCTCGGGCTGCGTGCCGACCGGGACCGCCGGGCGACGCTGGTCTTCATCGCCGCCGTGGCCCCGGTGCTCACCCTCTACCTGGTGGATCAGCTCGTCGCACCGATCTTCGTGGGCCGCTACCTCTACTTCACCGTGCCGCTGCTCTGCGCCGTCGCCGGGCGCGCGCTGGCCGGCCTCCGCGCCCCGCACGCGGTCGCGGTCGTCCTGGTCGTCGGCCTGGTCGGGCTGCCGAGCCAGGAGGAGATGCGCCGCGGGCACTCGGGCTTCGACTACCGCCGGGCGGCCGCGATGGTCGAGGCGAACGCCCGGCCGGGCGACGCGATCGTCTACGCGCCCCGCGGCGGCTGGCAGTTCACCGACACGGCCCTGCGCTACTACCTCGGCGACGACCTGCCGCACGACGTGCTGCGGTGGTCGGACCAGGTCCGGAACGCGTCACTCTGGGCGACGACCTGCCCGGCCCCGGACACCTGCCTGTCCGGCACGGCACGGGTGTGGACGCTCAGCGCGGACAACCTGGAGACCGGCCGCCGGGCCGGGGAGACCGACCAGCTCACGGACGCGGAGCGGCACGCACTGGCGCCGTTCACCCGGCTGATGAGCGTCCGGGTGGACGGCTTCACGCTGGTCCTCTTCGAGCGGCGGCCGCGGCCGGTCGGGGAGCCGGACGAGCCGACCGCCGCCTACCGGCACTGGGGACCGGGAGTGGTCACCCGCTCCGCCGACTGGGGCTGAGCCCCGCGGCGGGTAGCGGCGGTCAGCGTTTGCCGAGCGGGACCACCAGGACGGCCTCGGTGCCGCCACCGGCCCGGTTGCGCAGCTCGATGCTGCCGCGCAGCTCGCCGGTGGCCAGCGCCCGGACGATCTGCAGGCCGAGCCGTCCGCTGGCGTCGGCGGCGAAGCCGTCTGGCAGGCCCCGGCCGTTGTCGGCGACCGTGACGTGCAGCTGCTTGCGGAACCGGTGCGCGGAGACCACGACCTCGCCGGTCGGCGCCGGCGGGGTCAGCGAGGGCTCGGCGGGCGGCGCGTCCTCGTCCGGCGCCGGGAAGCCGTGCTCGACCGCGTTGATCAGCAACTCGTTGAGGACCATCACCAGCGAGGTGGCGATCTCGGCCGGCAGCACGCCGAACGTGCCCTCGCGGCGCATCTTCACCGAGATCTCGGTGGCGGCCACCTCGGTCGCGGCGGTGGCGACCCGGTCGACGATGCCGTCGAAGTCGACCGCCTCGTCGCTCGACATCGACAGCGTCTCGTGCACCAGCGCGATCGACGCGACCCGGCGTACGGATTCCTCGAGGGCCACCCGGGCCTCCGGGGCGTCAACCCGGCGGGCCTGCAGGCGCAGCAGCGCCGCGACCGTCTGGAGGTTGTTCTTGACCCGGTGGTGGATCTCGCGGATCGTCGCGTCCTTGGTCATCAGCGCGCGGTCGCGGCGGCGGACCTCGGTGACGTCGCGGGCCAGCACGAGCGCGCCGATCGGCACTCCGGCCGGCATCAGCGGGAGCGCCCGCATCAGCACCGTCGCGCCCCGGGCCTCGACCTCCTTGCGCGGCGGCGCCTCGCCGCGCAGGGCGCTGAGGATGCGCTCGGCCGCGTCGGTGCCCTCGAGCGGGTCCGCGGCGAGCCGGCTGGAGAGCACCGAGAGCTCCTCGCCGACCAGGTGGGCGTTGAAGCCGAGCCGGCGGTACGCGGACTGCGCGTTCGGGCTCGCGTAGGTGACCTTGCCGCCCGCGTCGAGGCGGATCAGGCCGTCACCGACGCGCGGCGCCGAGGTGGTCTCGCCCGGGTGCGCCGGCGGCGGGAAGGTGCCGTCGGCGACCATCTGTGCCAGGTCGTCGGCGGTGGTCAGGTAGTTGAGCTCGAGCTGGCTGGGCGTCCGCGCGGTGGACAGGTTGGTGTCCCGGCCGATGACCGCGATCACCTCGATGTTCTCGTCCGGCCCGCGCAACCGCACCGGGATCGCCTCGTGCCGGGCCGGGGTGTCGCCGTACCAGACCGGGTCGCCCTCGCGCCAGATCCGGCCCTGTGTGTACGCGATGTCGAGGTGGGCGACCTCCGCGCCGCCGACGATCTTGCCGACCTGGTCGTCCTGGTACGCCGTCGAGGAGGTGTTGGGGCGGACCTGCGCCACGCAGAGGAACGTGCGCGGCCCGCCCTCCGACCGGATCGGGATCCAGAGCAGCAGGTCGGCGAAGGACAGGTCGGACAGCAGCTGCCAGTCGCCGGCAAGCCTGGTGAGGTGGTCGATGTCGGGTGGGCCGAGGTCGGTGTGCTCTTCGGCGAGATCGCGCAGCGTGGACACGGCACAAGCGTGCCATGCCCACGGCGCGGACTCCCATGATCAGAGCGTCGAGGTGATCTTCTTCAGGCCGCGCGGCGCGTCCGGGTCCTCGCCGCGGGCGAGCGCGAGGGCGAGCGCGAGCCGCTGCAGCGGCAGGATGTCGAGCAACGGGGCGTACCGCTCGTCGACGGCCGGTACGGACAGCCGGCCGGACGCGCCGGGGATGTCGGCGGCACCGACCGTCACGACGTCGGCGCGACGCTCCCCGAGGCGGGTGACCACGTCGGTCATCGACCGCCCGCCGGGCCCCGCGCCGACGACCGCCAGCACGGGCACGTCGGGGTCGGCCATGGCGAGCGGCCCGTGCAGCAGGTCCGCTCCCGAGAAGGCCAGCGCCGGCAGGTAGGAGGTCTCCATGAGCTTGAGCGCGGTCTCCCGCGCGGTCGGGTACGCGTATCCCCGGCCGGTGGTGACCAGGCGCGACGCGAAGCGGTAGCGCTGGGCGAGGTCGTCCGTGCCGTGGTCGGCGAGCGTCTCCTCGGCCAGTCGCGGCAGCTTCTCCAGCGCGGCCCGCTCGTCGGCGGGCAGCGTGCCGTCGCCGTTGCGGATGCCCTCGACGAGCAGGAGCAGCGCGAGCAACTCGGCCGTGTAGGTCTTGGTGGCGGCGACGGCACGCTCGTGCCCGGCGGCCACGTCGATGGCGAGCTCGGCGGTCTGCGCGAGGGTGGAGGCGGGGTTGTTGGTCACCGCGAGGGTCAGCGCGCCGCTCTCGCGGGCGACCTTGAGCACCTCGGTGAGGTCCGGCGAGCCGCCGCTCTGGCTGACGCCGACGACCAGGGCGCCGGCGAGGTCGGGCCGCGCTCCGTAGAGGGTGATCGCGCTGGGCGACGCGAGGCCCACCGGGATGCCCAGCCGGATCTCGGTCAGGTACGCGGCGTAGAGAGCCGCGTGATCGGACGTGCCCCGCCCGACGAAGACGGCGTGCCGGGGGCGCCGTTCGGCCACCTGGGCCGCGACGTCCGCGATCGCCTTGGCGGGCTCCCCCTCCAGCAGCCGTGCGTAACCCTCCGGCTGCTCTGCGATGTCGTCCGCCATGCCCTGGCCTCGCTGAGTCACTGAACCGTCCTCTCGTGCGCACTCCCGCTCATTTCATGCGCAGTCTTGCACGCTAGCGCCGTGAATCGCAACGTTTCGAGCATGGGTGCGCACAACTCGCGGCCTGACATATCGAGATTCGTCGCCTAGGCTCGCGTCGGTGGCACACGGCGTGCCACGCAGGAAAGGCGTGGTCATGGATGATTCCCGGCGTTCCGCCGACCGCGACCTCGAGCAGGCCCGGGCGGCACTCGAACGCGGTGAGATGCACCACGCCGCCGATCACCTGGCTGGCGCGATCGCGCACGCGCCGACCCTGCCGGAGACGCACGAGCTGCTCAGCCGCCTCGCCGCCCGCGCCGACGGGGGCCTGGAGCTCTTCCCGCTCGAGCAGCACGCGTTCGTGGGCACCGTCGTCGCCCGGGCGCACCTGCTCGCCGCCGCGGGCCGCCCCGAGGACGGCCTGCCTTTGCTGGTCGCCGCAAGCGGGCACACGCCCGGCGTCGACTGGGCGGGCGTGCCCTGGGTCATCGCCCCCGAGCTGGGCGTCCGGATGGAGCCCGGGCTGCTGGCCCAGATCGTCATGCAGCTCTGCACCGCCATCGGCGACCCCGCGCCCGAGGCCGGGCGCGACGCCCTACGGCCCTACCTGACGCTGGTACGGCACGCCGTCGACGCGCACCCCGAGCAGGCCATGCTGCTCGGCGCGGGTTCCGCGCTGGCACGCCGGCTCGGCGAGGCGAAGCTTGCCGTCGAGTGGGCGGTACGCGGCGCCCGGCTCCGGCCGTCCAAGCTGTCGGAGATCTGGCTCGGCTACGCCTACCGCAGCGCCGACCGCATCCCCGAGTGCCTGGCCGCCCTGCGCCGCGCGGTCATGTACGACCCCGAGGACCTCTCCGTCTACGCGGACATCGCCGGCACCCTGGCCGACCACGGCCGCCTCGACGACGCGCTGGCCTGGGCCGACCGGGCGCTGGCCAAGGACCCGGAGTTCGACTGCGCGGTGCACACCGCGCACCGGCTGCGCTACCGCGCCGACGGCGACCTGGCGCACCTGGTCCAGCTCGCCGACTTCCAGCGCGACCACCCCGACGCCACCCACGAGCACACCGACCTGGCCGACTGCTGCGCCGACCAGCCGTGGCTGAGCCGGGTGCCGACCGCGCCGACCATGACCACGGATCCGGCCCGGGAACCGTTCGTCGCCGGGCGGCCGAGCGAGCTGGCCGTGCAGCGGCTGCACCGGATCGCGCACCCGTTGTGGCCGCACCCGCCGGCCGCCTACGACGCGGCGCTGGGGCTCGTGCTGGTCGAGCCGGAGGATCTGCTGGCGCTCATCGCCGGCCCGCCGCCGGCGCCGGACAACGAGGTCGGCCGGGCGCTGGCCACCCACGACCCGGAGCTCTGGGCGCGCTGCGCGCAGGTGTGGGCCTGCCTGGGGCTGCTGCACCACCGCACGGACGAGCCCTGGGCCCGGTCGGCCCGTCGCCGGATGCTCGTCGAGCTCGCCGTCGGCGGCACCGATCAGATCACCGAAGCGGCGCTCTTCGCCCTGGTCACGAGCGCCTGGGTCGAGCCGGACGCGCGGGCCGACGTGGCCGCGCTGGTGACGCGCCGGCTCGACGAGATCGCGGGCGCACAGCACCCGATCGCCTGGTCGGTGGCGCACCTGGCGCTGGCGACCCCCGACCTCGGGCCGGACGTCCGGGAGCGGGCCTCGGCCGTCGTGCGTGCGGAGGAGGACTTCGCAGTGCCGCTGGTGCCGCGCCAGCGCCGACTCGGCGTACGCCTCCGGCGCTGGCTGTCGGGCCGCACTACTCGATGACGGCGATCAGGTCGCCTTCCTGGACCACGTCGCCCTCGTTGACCGCGAGCTGAGCCACGACGCCGTCGGACTCCGCGAGCACGGGGATCTCCATCTTCATGGACTCGAGGATCACCAGGGTGTCACCCTCCTCGACCTCGGCACCGGCAGCGGCGACGACCTTCCACACATTGGCCACCATCTCGGCTCGGATCTCGTCGGCCATGGTGAAGTCCTCCTAGTCGGCGCTACTCGGGTGAACGGTATCCAATCATGGTGGCGCCGTGCGGGCATATGGGGCGTGCCGGGGCGTCGTTCCGACGCCGTCTACCATCGGCGAGTTGGACGCGAGGACGAAACGGAGATCGACATGGCGAAGAAGTCTCGCAAGAAGAAGGCCAGGAAGAAGAGCGCGGCGAACCACGGCAAGCGCCCCAACTCCTGAGCCGTGGACGACGAGGAAGGGCCGGCAGCGATCGCTGCCGGCCCTTCCTCGTCACCGTCCGGTTCTCAGGGGAGGTACTCGCGCGTCTCCACCTCGACCACGTACTCGCTGAGCTTGCTCCGGAGCCGCTCCCGCAGCTCCTGAGGCGCCGTCTCGTCGCCGCAGCAGCGCGCCACCAGGGCCTTGACCTCGTGTTCGATGCCGTACTCCCGCAGGCAGTCCGAGCAGTCGTCGAGGTGCCGGTGTATCAGCTGCCGCCGGTCGTCGCTGCACTCCAGGTCGAGGTACAGGTAGACCTCGCTGATCACTACGCTGCAGTCGGTCTTGTTCTCGTCGTCGTTCACGTCGCTCACGCCTCCTGTGCGGCGCTCGCGCCGGAGCTACGGGTGATGCCCCGGTCGGCGGCGTACTGCTCGAGCATCTTGCGCAGGTTGCGCCGCCCGCGGTGCAGGCGGGACATGACCGTGCCGATCGGCGTGTTCATGATGTCGGCGATCTCCTTGTACGAGAAACCCTCGACATCGGCGAGGTAGACGGCCAGCCGGAAGTCCTCGGGCAGCTGCTGCAGCGCGTCCTTGATGTCGCTGTCGGGCAGCTTGTCCAGCGCCTCGGTCTCCGCCGAGCGCAGGCCCGCGGAGGTGTGCGACTCGGACGACGCGAGCTGCCGGTCCGAGATCTCCTCGGTCGGCGCCTGCACCGGCTGCCGCTGCCGGCGCCGGTAGGAGTTGATGTACGTGTTGGTGAGGATGCGGTAGAGCCAGGCCTTGAGGTTCGTACCCTCCTCGAACTGGTGGAAAGCCGAGAAGGCCTTGAGGAAGGTCTCCTGCACGAGGTCCTCGGCGTCGGCGGGGTTGCGCGTCATGCGCAGGCCCGCCGCGTACAGCTGGTCGACGAACGGCAGCGCGTCCCGTTCGAAGCGCGCACGGCGCTCCTCGGCCTTCTCGCTGCGTTCGGTCCGTTCGGTCCGCTCTGCTGGCGTCACCCGCAAGTCTCCCCTCGACCGCCACGCCGAGGATACGGGTAGTGCCCCGTCCGTAGATTCAAAAACCGCCGGTGTGCCGACCCTCACCGACGACCGGGCGGGCACCGGGGCGGCCGCCGGCCACTCGGGCGAGCGCAGCAGGCCACTCATCTGGCGGGCCCGCAGACCGTCGCGCTCCACGAATCCGGTTTCGGCTCGCACTTTGGGGTACCCCTTCCGACACACACAGCCTTCCGGCTGGTGCAACGGCGGCAGGGCTGTCCGCATTCCGACTCAGCGCGCCCAGCTGTTGGCCACCAGCCAGGAGGCCACGATCGCGGCGGTTCCGGCCAGGTCACGGCGCAGATCGTGCACCGCTCCGGGGCGTACGGCGACCTGCACCGGTCCGCCCGGCTCCGGGACGCCGAAGGGGTCCCGGTCGCCGTTGACCACCAGGGTCGGCAGGTCGGCCGGCAGTTCCGCGGCGCGGCTGCGCTCGGGCCTGCCCGGCGGGTGCAGCGGAAAGGCCAGGGCGAGCACGCCCGCCGCGCCGAGCGCCGATGCCGTGCGGCAGGCGACCCGGGCACCGCTCGAGCGGCCGCCGACGATCAGCGGAAGGCCCTGGGTGCGGATCTCGCCGACCACCGCCGTCCAGGCCTCGTCGAGGTGGCCGGCGGGAGCGGGAGCGCGGCGGCCGGCGACCCGGTAGGGCTGGGTCACCAGCGCCACCCGGACCCCCGCGGCGACCGCGATGTCGTGTACCGCGGTCAGGTCGGGGGCGTCGACGCCGCCACCGGCGCCGTGACCGAGTACGAGCAGACTGACGGGCGCGCCGGCCGGGTCCGTGATCCGGATCCCCGCCGGCCCGCGCGGCGTTTCGATGAAGGAGCTGTGCACAACTCCTATGTCTAGCGGCTTATCGGCACCAGCGTGAGCAGGCGGCGGTCTTCCTCGTCCGGGCCGTCGTCGACCGCCGCACCGTCGGGCTGCACCCGTTCGCGCCAGGCGACGAGCATGGCCCGCCGCTCGCGGGGCGTCGTGCCGCCCCAGACGCCGTGGCAGTCGCCCACCTGCAACGCCCAGGCCAGGCACGGCCCCTGTACGTCGCAGCCGCCGCAGAGCGCGACGGCACTCTCGGAGGGTTCGTTCGGAGCCGGAAAGAACGTCTCCGGGTCGACGGTGCGGCAGGCGCCGCGGGTCCGCCAGGCCTCGTCGGACCTGCGTTCGTCGATCGCACTGAGCAGCCGCGGGTCGCGTCTTGCGATGGCTACCTCATGCGGCCGCGGCATTCGAGCACGTGTCATCAGCCCACCTCCCCCGTGGGTGCCGGTAGGGCCGTGACGGGCGGTCCGCACCGTGCGGACCGACATCACACCGGCCCTGGTTTCTATCGCACGGAGGAAGATCAGAACAAGGGTCTTATCTATCTCGCAACAAAGTGCGCCGATAGAAGTGCCTGCATTTGCGGCAAAAGTGCGTCGCGTTTCGCCACGAAGCGGCAATTCAGACAGGCAATTGAGATCACAACTTCTGTCAGAACAGGGTCGCCTGCGCCTCGGTCACCGGCTCGGGGGCCGTCAGCAGGTGCGGGCCGTTGTTGCGCACGTTTCCCACGTCCGGGCGGACCGGGCGGACCTCGATCGCCGCCAGCTCGGCGGGCGACATCGGCCGCAGCAGGTCGGGCCCGTCACCCCCGCCGGCCAGCCACTCGGACCAGCGCGCCCGCGGCAGGATCAGCGGCATCCGGTCGTGCACGGCCGCGAGGCCACCCAGCGCGGAGGTGGTCAGCACGCTGCAGGTGAGCGTCTGCTCGCGCCACATCGTCCAGATGCCCGCGAAGGCCAGCACCGACGAGTCGGCCGGCGTCATGTAGTAGGCCTGGCGCTTCCCGCCGTCGCGGACCCACTCGAACCAGCCGTCGGCCGGCACCAGGCAGCGGCGGCGCTGGAACGAGGGCGCGAACGCGGGCGACGTCGCCACGGTCTCGGCGCGGGCGTTGATCATCCGGGCGCCGGCCCGCGGATCGTCCGCCCAGGGCGGGATCAGGCCCCAGCGCGCGGTGTCGACGACCCGGCCGTCGTGGCGCCGCGACATCCGGACCACCGGCACCGGGTCGGTCGGTGCGACGTTCCAGCTCGGCCCCAGCGCCTCCGCGACGGTCACGGCGTCGAAGAGCAGGCTGAGGTCGGCCTCGCTCCGCGTCGTCGCGTACCGCCCGCACATGGCAGCGACCCTACGCCGCCCGCGTCTTTCGCGTTGCCCCGCGCAGGCCGTCGTACCCGACCGGCAGAATGGGGGCCGTGACTACTCAAGCGCGCCCCTGGACGGCTCCCGTCGCCGGCTCACCGGTCGCCACCACGGTGCGGCTCCCCGGGTCGAAATCCATGACCGCGCGGGCCCTCGTGCTCAGCGCGCTCGCCGACGGGCCGTCCGCGATCCGCCGCCCGCTGCGCGCCCGCGACACCACGCTGATGGCCGCGGGGCTGCGCGCGCTCGGCGTCACGCTCGACACCGGCTCCGACGAGCTGTGGCGGGTCGAGCCGGGCACCCTGCGCGGGCCGGCCCGCATCGACGTCGGCCTCGCCGGAACGATCATGCGCTTCGCGCCGCCGGTGGCCGCGCTGGCCGACGGCACGGTCACCTTCGACGGCGACCCGCACGCGCGCAACCGGCCGCTGCGGCCGATCGTCGAGGCGCTGCGCGCGCTCGGCGCCGACATCGACGCGTCGCCGACCGGCGGGCTGCCCCTGGTCGTGCGCGGCACCGGGGTGGTGGCGGGCGGCGAGGCGGTCATCGACGCCTCCGGCTCCAGCCAGTTCGTCTCCGGGCTGCTGCTCTCCGCGCCCCGCTTCGCCAAGGGGCTGATCCTGCGCCACGAGGGTCCGCCGGTGCCGTCCGCGCCGCACCTGCGGATGACGACACACATGCTGCGCGCCGCCGGCGCGTCGGTGGACGAGAGCGTGCCCGACGTGTGGGCGGTCGAGCCCGGCGGGCTGCGGGGGCGCACCTGGGACATCGAGCCCGACCTGTCCGGCGCGGCGCCGTTCTTCGCGGCGGCCATGGTCACCGGCGGCACGGTCACGCTGGCCGGCTGGCCGCGCGACAGCTGGCAGCCCGTCGGCCGGCTGTCCGAGCTGCTCACCGCGCTCGGCGCCGAGGTCAGCCAGACCGACGAGGGGCTGACCGTGCGCGGCACGGGCGCGCTGCACGGCATCGAGGCCGACCTGTCCGAGGTCAGCGAGCTGACCCCGGTGATCGCGGCGCTCGCCGCCCTGGCCGACTCGCCCACCGCGCTGCGCGGCGTGGCGCACATCCGCGGCCACGAGACCGACCGGCTCGCCGCGCTCGCCACCGAGCTGGGCAAGGTCGGCGCCGGCATCGTCGAGCACCCGGACGGGCTGGAGATCACTCCCGGGCCGCTGCGGCCGGCGACCTTCGAGACCTACGCGGACCACCGCATGGCACACGCGGCGGCGGTGATCGGCCTCGCCGTCGAGGGCGTGCGCCTCACCGACGTAGCGTGTACGTCCAAGACCCTGCCCGAGTTCCCCGAGCTCTGGGCACACCTCGTGACGGGGGGCTGAAGCTGCCGGCCAGAAAGCGTGAGTACGACGAGGACGACGTACGGATCAGACCCGGCCGGTCCTCGCGCCCACGCACCCGGACCAGGCCCAAGCACGAGGACGCCGTCGACGCCCTCGTGATCACCGTGGACCGCGGCCGCTACGGCTGCGTGCGCGAGGACGCCGAGCACCTGGACGAGCTGATCACCGCCATGCGGGCGCGCGAGCTGGGCCGCAAGTCCGTGGTGGTCGGCGACCGGGTCGCGTTGGTCGGCGACACCTCCGGCGCGCCGGGCGCGCTGGCCCGGATCGTGCGGATCGCCGAGCGCACCTCGGTGCTGCGCCGCACCGCGGACGACGACGACACCACCCCCGAGGGCCGGCTCGAGCGGGTCGTGGTCGCCAACGCCGACCAGCTGGTCATCGTCAGCGCGCTGGCCGACCCGCCGCCGCGGACGGGCTTCATCGACCGCTGCCTGGTGGCGGCCTACGACGCGGACATCGAGCCGCTGCTCTGCCTCACCAAGGCCGACCTGGCGGGCCCGGAGGCGGTGCTGGACTACTACACCGAGCTGGACCTGCCGTACGTGCTGGTCAAGCCCGACAGCGACCTGACGGACCTGCGCGACCGGCTGGCCGGGCGGATCTCGGTCATGGTCGGCCACTCGGGCGTCGGCAAGTCCACCCTGGTCAACCGGCTGGTGCCGGACGCGCTGCGGGCGGTGGGCGTGGTCAGCGCGATCGGCAAGGGCCGGCACACCTCGACCAGCGCGGTGGCGCTGCGACTGCCCCGGGTCAGCCGGAAGGGCGACCCCGGCTGGATCATCGACACGCCCGGCATCCGGAGCTTCGGGCTCGCGCACGTGAGCGCGGAGAGCCTGCTGCACGGCTTCCAGGACCTGGTCGAGGGCACGATCGACTGCCCGCCGAACTGCGGGCACGCCGCCAACGACGCGAACTGCGCCCTGGACGCCTGGATCACGGCGGGCAAGGCCGACGCGCGGCGCCTGGCCTCGTATCGGAGGCTGCTGAGCTCGCGCGCCGGCGAGCCGGACCCCCGCGATCAGATCGGGTGACGCCGGCCGGCGTTGAGCCGCCCTTCGGCCGCGGGGCCGACCGGATCGGCTAGCGTGCCCGGCATGGCCGCGTATGCCGATGATCTCGCCCTCGCCCACCTGCTCGCCGACACGGCCGACTCGATCTCCATGGCCCGGTTCCGCGCGCTCGACCTGCACGTCGAGGCCAAGCCCGACCTGACGCCGGTCTCCGACGCGGACACCGCCGTCGAGAAGGCGATCCGCGGGACGCTGTCGCGCGCCCGGCCCCGCGACGGCGTGATCGGCGAGGAGTTCGGCATGTCGACCCCGCCGGCGGGACAGGGCAACCGGCACTGGGTGATCGACCCGATCGACGGTACCAAGAACTTCATCCGGGGCGTGCCGGTCTGGGGCACCCTGATCGCCCTGATGGAGGGCGAGCGCCCGGTCGCCGGACTGGTGTCCGCGCCCGCGCTGGGCCGGCGCTGGTGGGGCGCGGTGGGCCACGGCGCATTCGCCGGCCGGCACCAGCGCGCCGCCGCCAAGATCTCCGTCTCCGCGGTGCGGAAGATCGGCGACGCCAGCTTCTGCTACGCGAGCCTGCCGAGCTGGGAGGAGACCGGCCGGCTCGACCCGATGCTCGGCATCATGCGCGACGCCTGGCGCAGCCGGGCCTACGGCGACTTCTACGGCTACATGCTGCTGGCCGAGGGCGCCCTCGACATCATGGTCGAGCCCGAGCTGTCGCTCTGGGACGTGGCGGCGCTGATCCCGATCGTCACCGAGGCCGGCGGCGCATTCACCGACCTCGGCGGGCAGCGCGCGCCGGGCGACGGAAGCGCCATCGCTACCAACGGTCACCTGCACGAGGAAATCCTCGGACGACTGGCCCGTGGAAAGGCCTGACGCACCGATAGTCCTGAGGGGTTGCCGAAGCTGGTCTATTCTCGCCGGGTGATGTCGTCAGGCTGGTTCTTTCTCGCCGCGATGATCCTCGCGTACGGTGTCGCCAACCTGTTGCAGTCCGTGGCGGCCGCGCGTACGACCGTGCATCACACCTTCGACCCCCAGCTTCTGGTCCGGCTCGCCTGTCACCGCACGTACCTGCTCGGGCTGTTATGCCAGGTCCTGGGCTTCGTGCTGGCCTTCCTCGCGCGCCGGGACCTGCCGCTGTTCCTCGTGCAGGCCAGTGTCGCCGCCGGGCTCGGTGTGACCGCCCTGCTCGGCGTCCTGCTGCTGAAGTGGACCCTGCCGGTGGCGGAGGTCGCGCTGCTCGCCCTGCTGCTGGTCGGGATCACCGCGCTGGTGCTCTCCGCCCAGCCGGCGCCTTCGCGCCCGCTGGGGACGGCGGGGATGATCGGGCTGGCCGTCACGCTCCTGGCCATCGCGGTGCTCGGCTTCTTCGCGGTACGACTACATGGCGTCGTCGGCTCCGTCGTGCTCGGTTCCCTGGCCGGCATCGCGTTCTCGGCGGCGGCCATCGCGGCCCGCCCGCTCGCCGCCGAGACGACGCTCGGCGGCTTCTGCACCCAGCCGCTGCTCTACCTGCTGATCGCCCACTCGATCGTCGGCCAGCTGCTGCTCGGTCTCGCCATGCAGCGGGGCTCGACGACCGCCGCGGTGGCCGCGATGGACGCCGCCGGCGCCGTGCCCGCGGCCATCGTCGGCCTGCTGTGGCTCGGCGACCAGATCCATCCGGGCCGGGAGTGGATGGCCGCGGTCGGCTTCGTGGTCACGCTGGGTTCGGTGATCGCCATGACCCGGTACGCGGAGCCGCAGCACCACCACGCGACGGCGCACCCGCATCCGGACCGGCCGAAGGGCAGTACGCGATTGCACCCCGCGGGTCGCTGAGGTGCATGAGACTCCGGCTACTGGGTACAACCTGCACGGGTCGTTCTGTCCTTAATTGGGCATATAGCCCGAAACCCCGCACAATGGGGCAGCTACGCGCCGGAATGCGGGGGCGACCCGCGTTATGCACAATGGAGCGATCATGCCGAGCGAGGTCGAACACCTGGTGGACGACGGGCAGGCCTATCCGGTCGTCCGGCTGACCGGGGTGCTCGACGCCGCCACCGCCCCGCTCGTGCGATCCATCCTGCTCGACCTGCTGGCCGGCCAGCCGGAGGCGGTCGTCGTCGACGTGGCCGACCTGAGCGTCCGCGATCCGGCCGCCGTCGCCGTGCTGAGCGGCATCGCCGAGGAGATCGTCGACTGGCCGGGCAGCAGCCTGATGATCTGCGCGGTCGCGGAGGGCGAAACCTGGCACGGCACCGGGCTGCCGGTCTGGCCGACCCCGGCGGACGCCTTCGCCGCGCTCGGCCCGCCGGCACCGGGGCACTTCCTCGACCTGGCGATGGAGCCGCTGGTCGGCGCGGCCAGACGCTCGCGCGAACTGGTCACCGAGGCGTGTCGCCGCTGGGACCTGCCGGACCTGGCCGGGCCCGCCTCCACGGTGGTCACCGAGATGGTCAACAACGTGGTCGCGCACGCCCGCACGCCGATGACGGTCCTGCTCGGGCTGCGCGGCGACACGGTGATGGTCGCCGTCCGCGACCACTCGGCACACGTGCCGCGCTTCTCCGGCAACCCGGTGCCGGTCACCTCGTACGGGGGCCGTGGCCTGCTGCTGATCGACTCGGTGGCACGCCGCTGGGGCAGCCTGGCGCTCGCCGACGGGAAGGTCGTCTGGGCCGTGCTCGACGGCGAGCAGGAGCAGCCGACGGAAGTCTCCAGCGTAGGTATGGCCGGGCACGCCCGCGGGTAGATTGCGGAACATGCGAGACAACGACTACCCGACCGAAGTCTCCGACCCGGAGGCGTCCGGCCTGCCCGAGACCGCCGACGACGAATCGAACGCGTACGACTCCGTGAACAGCACCCGGTGGGCCGACGGCCGCGATCCCGCTGCGCTGCCCGGCGTCGGGCCGGGCGGCTCCAACCGCTTCGGCGACACCCCGGCGGAGGCGCGCCAGGGCGAGTCCCTCGCGTACCACCTGCGCCAGGAGGAGCCCGACTTCGGCGCCAAGGACCCGTCCCCAGACGCCGACCACGCGTACGACGTGACCGTCGAGGACTCCGAACAGCTTCGCTTCGACGCGGACGTGTGGGGCGCCGGCCCGACCTCGGACCCGAACTCCGCGGTGTCGCTCTACGACGACGGCCAGCTGGACGAGGAGGCACCGCAGCCGGTGGGGCGCCTGGTCGCCACGGACGAGGGCTACGGCTTCGACGACGAGGCCGACAGCGTCGCCTACGACGCCGGTGCGGCGGGCGGCGGAGCCAGCGCCGAGGAGCTGGCCATGCACGAGACCAACGCGCCCGATTACCGGTAGGCCCGTAGCGGCTAGTCCAGGCCCTGCTCGATCGCGTATCGGGTCAGCTCGACCCGGTTGTGCAACTGCAGCTTGCCGAGCGTGTTCTGGACGTGGTTCTGCACGGTGCGGTGGCTGAGGACGAGCCGCTCGGCGATCTGCCGATAGGACAGACCCTTCGCCACCAGGCGCAGCACCTCGGTCTCGCGCTCGGTCAGCTTCGGCGTCATGGCGTCCGAGGTCTCCGGCTCCACTGCCAGCCGGCGGAACTCGCCGAGCACCAGGCCCGCCAGACCCGGCGTGAACACGGTGTCGCCCGCGGCGGTGCGGCCCACCGCGTCGAGGAACTCGGCCTGTGCGGCGGACTTGAGCAGATAGCCGCTCGCACCCGCCTTGACCGCGTCGAGCACGCTCTGCTGCTCGCCGCTGGCCGAGAGCATCAGCACCCGGACGCCGGGCACCGCCTCGAGCAGGCCGTTGATCACTTCGACCCCGGAGACGTCCGGCAGCTGAAGGTCAAGCACGACGACGTCGGGGCGCGCAGCCGCCGCGATGCGGACCGCCTGCCGGCCCTCGCCCGTCGTGGCCACCACGTCGTAGCCGGCGGCCGTCAGGTCGCGGCTCACGCCCTCGCGCCACATCGGGTGATCGTCGACGACCATGACCCGGGTTCTGGGTGCCTCTGTCACGGGCTCAGCCTATCGGCGCGGCAGCGTGAGCTCGACCTCCGTGCCCTGCCCCGGCGCCGAGGTGATCCGGACCGTGCCGCCGAGATCGGCGATGCGGCCGCGGATCGACTGGGCCACCCCGAGGCGACCCTGCTCCTCGGCCTCGGCGAGCCGCTCGGGCGCGATGCCGCAGCCCTCGTCCCGCACGCTGACCGTCACCTCGGCCGGCTCGTCCTCGACCAGCACCCAGGCCTTCGTGCCGGGCTCGCAGTGCCGCACCACGTTGTCCAGCGCCGCCGCGACGGCCGCGGCGAGCTCCGCGGCGACGCGGGCGGGCAGCCGGACCGCTCCGGCCGGGGCCGCGACCGAGACCGTCGCCGACGCGTACGGCTCCAGCAACGTCATCAGGTCCGCCTCGGCGTGCTCGTCCAGGCGTTCGGCGCCGCGGCCGGTGACCAGGGTGCGCAGCGCCACCTCCTGCTCGCCGGCCAGCCGCGCCAGCTCGCCGGCCTCGCCGTCCAGCCCGGCGCCGCGGCGCTTGACCAGGGCCAGCACCTGGAGCACCGAGTCGTGGATGTCGCGGGCGAGCCGCTCCCGCTCCCTGGTCGTCGCCTCCAGCTGGATGGCGCGCTCGAGCCGCTGCTGCGACACCTCGGCGAGCCCGACCAGGTATCCGACCGCGGTCGCGGCCAGCAGCATCAGCACCGTGCCGGTGAGCGCGGCCTGGTCGTAGTGCGCGCGGACGGTCAGGTCGGTGACGCCCATGGCGAGCGCGGCGGCGATGCCCCAGCGCCGGCCGCCCGCGACAGCCCACGCGATCACCGGGGCCACGTGCCAGGCCACGGCGAGCGTCGGGCGGCCCTCCTCCAGCGCGGCCCGGCCGACCACCCAGATGCTGGCGGCCATCACTGCCATGGTGATGAGCAGGTCGGCGATGAGCAGTGGAGGCCGGCGCCGGGCCGGCACGGCGTAGGCGTACGTCGTGAAGACCGTCCAGCCCGCGACCACCGCGAGCACCGGCCAGGCGAGCATCGGCCGCTCGTACGCGCCGACGTTGCGGACCACCAGGATGGCCACGTAGACGAGCGCGGCGATCCGGAACACCGCGATCGCCCGCCAGAGCGGGGTCTGCAGCCCACTCGATTCCGCCATGCGCCGACGATCCCACACGACGGCTCCCGGGCCGGAAGACCGGTATCGCCGCCAACGCGATCAGAAACGGACTCCCCGGTACGGCCACCCTCATTTCGAGTCGCCCCGACGGCTTGAATTCTGAATCTTCGTTTAATTTCATCGGCGCGCCTTGACGTTTCGACGCAGATCTTCTTAGGTCTCTGCTGACGCATCAGCACCTTTGGCCCCCGGAGGTATCCCCGTGCCGCGACACAGCCTGCCGCAGCAGCCCACCTGGCTGCGCCCCCGACTAGTCGTCGCATTCGTGGTCGCGAGCGCCGGACTGGCCACCGCCATCTGGCTACCGACCCGCAACGACAGCGCGGACGCCTCGGAGCGCAACCGAGACGGGAGGGACCGCAACCGGAACCCGTCGCTGACGGCGTTCGCCGACGAATTCGACGGCAGGCGCGGCAGCACCGTCGACCCGGCGAAGTGGTCGCTGGACACCGACGAGGCCGCCAACGGGGTGGACTTCCGCGAGAGCACCCGCAACGCGCGGCTGGACGGCGACGGCAACCTGACGATCGTCCTGCGCAGGGAGGACGAGGGCGGATTCTCCTCGGCCCGACTGCTCACCAGGGACAGGCTGCGCGGGGCCGCCGGGCACGTCGAGGCCCGGATCAAGACGCCCGAGGGCGGCGACCCGAGGCCTGTTTTCGAGCTGATCGGGGCCGACCGGCAGAGCGTCCGCTCGTTCGACGTGCTGACGGAGCCGCTCTCCGACGACTACCACACATACGCGCTGGACTGGGCGCCCGGCGAGGCGGTCCTGTCGGTGGACGGCGAGGAGGTCGACCGGGTCGACCTCGATGACGATGGCCTGGGCACCGACGAGCCGTTCCGGCTGGCCCTGAGCCTCGCCCTCGAGGACGACCGGACGGGCGACGACTTCCCCGCGCGGATGCACATCGACTCGGTCAGCTTCTCGGCCGCCGACGCCTCCGCGCCGCCGACCACCGCGCCCCCGACGGAGCCGACGACCCCGCCCACGACCGAGCCCACCGCGGAACCCACGACCGCGGCGCCGACCAGCGCACCGACGACGTCCGCGCCGGCCACCACGCCGCCGACGACCCCGCCGACGACCGCACCCCGGGCCACCCCCAACTGGGCGCCATTCGCCGACTACGTGGCCGGCCAGCCCGTAAAGTTCAAGGGTGTCGAGTACCAGGTGCTTGAGACGCACACGTCGTTGCCGGGCTGGGAGCCGACCGCGCTGCCCGGCCTGTTCAAGAAGTTGTAACAAGGGGTGGCCCCCGGGGGTTCCGGAACCAGTCTCCCTTGACTGGTGAAGGTCGATCTGTAAACACTGCTAAAAGTGTTAACAACCTCTTCCCCCGGAGGCCCCATCCCCATGCGTAAAACCCGGATACTCCTCGCCGCGGCGGTGGTCGCGACAACCCTCACCGGCGGCCTCGTCACCGCCTCCCGCAACGACAACGCCCGGGCCGCCATCGGCGGCATCACCTGGCAGGACGAGTTCAACGGCGCCGCCGGCGCCCCCATCGACGCCTCGAAGTGGAAGTTCGACATCGGCGGCGGCGGCTGGGGCAACAACGAGCGGCAGTACTACACGAACTCCACCAGCAACGTCTCGCAGGACGGCCAGGGCCACCTCGCTATCACCGCGCGCAAGGAGAACCCGGGCAACTACCAGTGCCACTACGGCACCTGCCAGTACACGTCGGGCCGGATCCTGACCGCCGACAAGTTCAGCCAGCGGTACGGCCGCTTCGAGGCCGGCATCAAGGTCCCGAAGGGTCAGGGCATCTGGCCCGCGTTCTGGATGCTCGGCGGCAACAACTGGCCCACCACGGGCGAGATCGACATCATGGAGAACGTCGGCAAGGAGCCGAACACGGTCTACGGCACCGTGCACGGACCCGGCTACTCCGGCGGCGAGGGCATCGGCGGCAACCGCAACATCGGCGCCCCGCTCAGCAACGCCTTCCACAACTACTCGGTGGAGTGGTCGCCCAACCTGATCGTCTGGTTCCTGGACGGCAGCGAGTACTTCCGGGTCACCCCGGCCAGCCTCGGCGGCGACCAGTGGGTCTTCGACCACGCGTTCTTCATGATCCTGAACGTGGCGGTCGGCGGAAACTGGCCCGGCTACCCGGACGCCAGCACGGTGTTCCCGCAGACGATGCTCGTCGACTACGTCCGCGTCTCGGCGTGGACCGACGGCCCCACCCCGCCGCCCAGCGGCAGCACCGCGCTGCGGTCGAACTTCAGCAACCGCTGCATCGACATCCCGTCGGGCAACGCGACCGACGGCGCCCGGCTCCAGCTGTGGGACTGCAACGGCACCGCCGCGCAGAAGTGGTCGTTCGCGAGCGACGGCACCGTGCGGGGCCTGGGCAAGTGCATGGACCCGGCCGGCGGCGCCCTCGCCAACGGCACGCCGATCCAGCTGGTCACCTGCAACGGCAACCCGGTGCAGCGCTTCACCCTGTCGGGCTCCGGAGACCTGGTGAACGTCTCCGCCAACAGGTGCGTCGACGTCAAGGACTGGAACAGCGCGAACGGCGCCCAGCTACAGCTCTGGGACTGCGGCGGCACCACGAACCAGAAGTGGACCAAGGCCTGACCCAGGCCGTACGCGAACGAGGACCGGCGGCAGCGACGGCCGCCGGTCCTTCGCTTGCGCATGATCGCTAAAGTCCACCGGGGTCGCCGCCCCCGCGGTGCACCGAAGCCTGCGAACGGACATCCTGATGCGCGGACGCGATCACCACTTCGTCACGAACGTGACCTCGCTGCTGATCTGTGGCCTGTTGGCCGGAATCGCCGTGGCCGCGGCCGCCTTCCCCGCCGTCGCCATGTCCGGGCTCGCGGCCAAGGCCGGCAGCGAGGGCTTCGCGAGCCTGCCCGGCGAGCTCAAGCAGGCGACCGCGCCGCAGCTGACCCGGGTCCTCGCCGCCGACAACAAGACGCCGGTCGCGGTGTTCTACGACGAGTTCCGCAGCGATGTCCCGCTCAAGGACATCTCCGTCAACATGCAGAACGCGATCGTCGCGGCCGAGGACCACGAGTTCTACACGCACAACGGCGTCGACCTCAAGGGCGCCGCCCGCGCGATGGTCAACAACTCCGGCAAGAGCAACTCGAAGCAGGGCGCGTCCACGCTGACGATGCAGCTGGTCCGCATGTCCCTGTCCTACTCGGCGACCTCCCCGCAGGAGGTGGTCGACGCCACCAAGGACACGCCGACCCGCAAGATCGCCGAGATGAAGTACGCGATGCAGATCGAGAAGGAGCTCACCAAGCAGCAGATCCTGGAGCGCTATCTCAACGCGGCGCCCTTCGGCAACGGCGCGTACGGCATCTACGCCGCCAGCCAGGTCTACTACCGCAAGCCGCCCAAGGACCTCACGGTCCCCGAGGCCGCCCTGCTCGCCGGCATGGTCAAGGCCCCGACGGGCTTCGACCCGACCACCACGATCGGCTATCCCAAGGCGCTGGACCGGCGCAACTGGGTCATCGGCAACATGCGCGACCTCGGCTACATCACGCCGCAGGCGGCGACCGACGCCATCAAGGTCAAGCTCGGCCGGACCACCCAGCGCACCGGAAACGGCTGCGCCGCCGTGAAGACCAACAGCTGGGGCTTCTTCTGCGACTACTTCTACCGCTGGTGGCTCAGCCGGCCCGAGTTCGGCCCGACCCCGTACGACCGGGAGCGCCGGCTGAAGAGCGGCGGCTACCGGATCCAGAGCTCGCTGGACATCAAGGCGCAGGCGGCGGCGCGGGAGAACATCGCGGACCAGATCGGCGTCAAGGACCGCGACGCGCTGCTGCTCGCCGCGATCCAGCCGGGCACCGGCCGGGTACGCGCCCTCGCCGCCAACCGCCGGTTCAAGCTGGACGACGGGCACAACAAGCTGTCCTCCGACCCGGCCAAGGCGGCCAAGGACATCCGCGGTAGCTACCCCAACACGACCAACCCGCTGCTCACCGGCGGCGGCGACATCACCGGCTACCAGGCCGGCTCGGTCTTCAAGATGTTCACCATGGTCGCCGCGCTCGAGAACGGCTACCCGCTGGCCTACCCGATCAACACGACGTACCGCTACAAGTCCGGCTACCGCGACTCGCCGGGTTGCGGCGGCGGCTTCTACTGCCCGACGAACGCATCGAAGAGCGAGAAGGGCCCGTACAACATGTGGACGGGCTTCGGCAGCTCGGTCAACACGTACTTCGTACCGCTGGAGGAGCGCGTCGGCGCCGAGAAGGTCGTCGACGTGGCGCAGCGCTTCGGCGTCCAGTTCCGGGCGCCGCAGGACAAGGACCTGGCGACGAAGTACGCGAAGGACTGGGGCGCGTTCACCCTCGGCGTCTCGGCGTCGACCCCGCTGGACATGGCGAACGCGTACGCGACGCTGGCCGCCGACGGCAAGTACTGCCCGCCGACGCCCGTTCAACAGATCACAACGCTGACCGGCGAGAAGCTTGACGTCGGCAAGCCGAACTGCCGGCAGGTCACCAAGCCGGACGTGGCCCGGGCGGCCCTCGACGCGGCCCGCTGCCCGGTCGGCGACTCGGCCCAGCTGGGCAGCTGCCGCGGCTCGACCGCCGGATCCGCGCGCGGCGTCGTCGGCCACCCGATCTTCGGCAAGACCGGCACCACCGACAACGACAAGACTGCGTCGCTGATCGTCGGCACCAGCTCGATGGTCGTCGCCGGGTACCTGGTGAATCCCGACTACCAGAACCACCCGTACCGGCTAAGCCACGACGTGGTGAACCCGGCGGTCGAGAAGACCCTGCGCGACGTCATGAAGGGCAAGCCGAGGGTCCAGTTCAAGAGGCCGTCCGGCGACAAGATCGCCCAGGGTGAGCAGCGCTCGATTCCGGACGTCGACTGCCTCAGCGTGGCGGACGCGACCGCCCGGCTGGAGCGGGCCGGCTTCACGGCGACGCCGGGTGCCGAGGTCGAGTCGAACTGCCCGGAGGGGAGTGCGGCCGGGACGGAACCCTCGGGCCGGACCATCAAGGGCGGCTACGTCAACATCCAGATCAGCAAGGGCGAGCCGGCGAAGCCGGGGCAGAGCACGCCGGCCGCCCCGCGTTAGCGGATCACGAAGTTGTCGCCGTAGACCTGCCAGGTCAGCGGGGTGTTCAGGTCGAGGTTGGAGTCGCGCAGGAAGGTACGCTGCGCGGTCTCGACCCGGGAGACGTCTCGGTGCGCCGGCTCGGTGCGCATCTCGGCGACCCGGGCGTCCATGAACGCGTTCAGCCAGTCGATCTCGTCGCCGGTCGGTTCCTTCGGGATCTGCGCCTTGTGCAGCGCCTCGGCACGGATGCCGCGCAGGCCGGACATGCCGTGCATGACGGCCGCGTCGTAGTAGGCGAACTGCCCGAGCGCCCGCACCCCGTCGGCCGTGGCCAGGGCGACCGCGGGGTCGAAGTACATCCGGTCCCGCTCGTCCTCCTGCGTCTTCTGGAAGACGGGGTCGGCGGCGGCCGCCTTCCAGGCGGCCGGGAATCCCGGGTCGAGGCCGGCGTGCGAGTCCGACCCGTCGACAGCGCGCAGGGCCGGCAGGTACGGCGCCAGCCTGTTGCCCGGCGACCGCTTCGTGTACTCGGTCACCAGCGCCAGCATGTCCGAGGTGCCGGAGGTGAAGCCGACGATGCCACCCGTGTAGCCGCGCCCGTCGTGCAGGTCCTCGATGTAGTCGTACTCGCCGCGCCAGTCCAGCGTCGAGTTCTCCGCGCTGGAGACCAGCGCCAGGGCGGACGCCTTCTTCGCCGGATCGTGCAGCCCCGCGGCCAGCGGCGACACGGTGGCGGATCCGGCGTTCGTCTTGACGACCGGCGCCGCCGGGCCAGGGCCGTAGGCCTGCACCTCGTATATCGAGTAGGCCTGCGGGGTACCCCGCCGGGTCCCGAGCACCCGCAGGTAGCGGCCGGCGCCGTCGAGCTTCCTGAGGTCGTCGGTGCCGCCGTCGCCGTTCGTGGTGGCGTAGAGGTCCCGGTAGGAGGCACCGTCGTCGGAGAGCTGCACCCGGTACGACTTCGCGTACCCGCCCTCCCAGTGCAGCCTCACCCGGGTGACTTCCTGGGCCTTGCCCAGGTCGATGAGCAACCACTGGCTTCCGGCGCCGAGCGTCGCCTCCCACCAGGTGTTCGCGAAGCCGTCGACGGCCTTCACGGCGTCATGGGCCGCGTCGGCCGCGGTCGATGCGACGACCGGGCGTCCCTTCGAGAGCAGCACATCGGGAGCCGCATCGGCGGTGACCGAGATGACCAGCGGCACCGTGCACACCGCGGCGATCCCGGTGCCCAGCGCGATCGCCTTGGCACGGATGCTCACCCCTCAAACCTAGGCGGGCACGATCAGCGACGTTTACGGTTCCGGGAAATCAGGATGACGGCCAGGACTATGCCGCCGACGACCACCAGGCAGCACAGGAGGCTGAGAATGCCGAAGAAGCCGAAGCCGCCGCGCCGCCGGGACCTCGCCGCCTCGAGGGCCACTTCCGAAACGCCGTTGCTCGCGGCCCAGGCGTGCACGGGCACGACCAGGGTCAGTACGGCTCCCGTAACCACCGCGCCGAGCCGGGACCACCACTTCGCTGCTGAAGACATGTCGTCCATCTTGTCGAACCCCCGCAAGACCCGCTTGCCCGAAACACCCCCGGACAGGGCAGGGTAGTAGCAGCGGAGTCGAGCGAAGGGGCCAATATGGACGCAGATCTCACTGCTCTTGCCGAGGCGCACGGGGTGGCCACCTGGTACGAGGACTGGCACCGCGAACGGCGCGAGGTGGCGGCGGAGTCGGTGATCGGCGTGCTGGGCCTGCTCGGCGTCGACGCGACCACGCCGGAGGCGATCGCCGAGGAGCTGGCCGGGATCCGGGCCGCGCGCGAGCAGCACCGGCTGCCCGGCACGGTGATCGTCCGGCAGGGCGCCTCCCGGCCGCTGACCGGGACGATCCACCTGGAGGACGGTTCGGTGGCGGAGGCCGCCGGACGGTTGCCGGAAGACCTGCCGCTGGGCTGGCACCGGCTCGTCACGGCCGACCAGGAGGTGGCGCTGGTCGTGGTGCCCACCGAGCTGCCCGAGCCGCCGGAGGTCTGGGGGTGGATGCTGCAGCTCTATGCCCTGCACTCGGCCGCGTCCTGGGGCGTCGGCGATCTCGGCGATCTGCGGACCTTCGTCGAGGGCAGCCGCGGCGCCGGGCTCATCCTGCTGAACCCGCTGCACGCCATCACCCCGACGCTGCCGGTGCCGCCGTCGCCGTACTCGCCGTCGAGCCGGCGCTTCGCGAACCCGGTCTATCTGCGGGTGGCCGACACCCCCGCGTACCGGCGGGCGGATCCGCCGCTGCGGGAGCAGATCGACGCGCTGCGCCCGGCGCCCGCCGCCGACGGGCTGATCGACTACACCGCCGCCTGGCAGGCCAAGCGCGCCGCCCTGCGGCTGCTCTGGCCGCTGGCCGGCGAGGTGGACCTGGACGCCGATCCCGGCCTCACCGACTTCGCGACGTTCTGCGCCCTCGCCGAGCTGCACGGGCCGAACTGGCGGGAGTGGCCGGCCGAGTTCCGGCGCCCGGACTCGCCGGCGGTGCTGGCGGCCCGCGCCGGTGATCAGGTCGCCTTCCACGTCTGGCTGCAGCGGCTGCTCGACGATCAGCTCGACTCCGCCAACCGGGCCGCGCGGGACGCGGGCATGCCGGTCGGGATCGTGCACGACCTCGCCGTCGGCATCGACCCGAACGGCGCCGACGGCTGGCTGCTGCAGGACGTGCTCGCCGCCGGGGTGCACACGGGCGCGCCGCCGGACGCGTTCAACCAGCTCGGCCAGGACTGGGGTCTCGCCGCCTGGCGGCCCGACCGGTTGATCGAGACCGGCTACGCCGCGTACCGGGACATGCTCCAGCGGATCTTCCGGCGGGCCGGCGGCCTGCGGGTCGACCACGTCGCCGGGCTGTGGCGGCTGTGGTGGGTGCCGCCGGGCCTGGGCCCCGCCGAGGGCACGTACGTCAGCTACGACCCGGAGGCGATGCTGGGCATCCTGGCGCTCGAGGCGCACCGGGCCGGCGCCGTCGTGATCGGCGAGGACCTGGGCACGGTCCAGCCACTGGTCACCGAGACGCTGGAGCGGATGAACATGCTCGGCTCGGCCGTGCTGTGGTTCACCCGCGACTACGAGAACGACCCGACCGAGCAGTACCTGCCGGCGGCGGACTATCCCCGCAACGCCCTCGCGACGGTCTCCACCCATGACCTGCCGACCGCCGCGGGCTTCCTGGTCGGCGAGCAGGTCCGGGTCCGCGCCGGCCTGGGTCAGCTGATGGGGACGATCGAGGAGGAGCACGAGTACGCCGACAAGGACCGGGCCAAGCTGCTGTTCCGGCTCACCGAGGAGGGCCTGATCACCCCCGACACCGCGCCCGAGGAGATCATCGTGGCGATGCACGAGTTCCTCGCCCGGACCCCGTGCCGGTTCGTCACCGCGTCGCTGTACGACGTGCTGGGTGAGCTGCGCCAGCCGAACCTGCCCGGCACGTCGGACGAGTACCCGAACTGGCGTATCCCGCTGGCGGCCGGGCTGGAGCAGATCCTGGCCGACCCGCGGATGGACCGGATCGCCGAGGTGCTGAGCGAGCGGAAGGGCGCGGCCCGCTGAGCCTCGGCGGCGGCCTCAGTGCGCGAACGGGCTGGGCGGCGGGTCGTCGTCCACGGCGAAGAGCATCGGGTGTACGGCAAGCCGCTGGTCCCGTTCGCGGCAGCGCACCGGCGGCAGCAGGGACGAGCGGTGCTCCGGGTGCTCCCGGCAGTGCCGCTCGGCCCGGTTGATCGCGTCGGCGTGGTGCCGCCCGCCGCCGTACTCGCCGCAGCTCTCGCAGTCCCACCGCCAGTACGCGGGCCCGGCGTCCGGCGACCCGTGCCGGCGGATCTTCAGCAGCGGTCCGGCCCGGTGCTGTGCCGCGGCGAGGACGGCCGCCATGTCATCGGCCGGCGGCGGCCCGGCGGTCCACGCCGGCCCGCCACCGATGATCTCGGGCAGCGCGCTGGTCGGAGTACCCGACACCACTCACCTCCGCGTTGGTCTGGTCGGCTCAGTGTGGACCGCCCCCGCGGGCCCGGACGGCGGGTTTCACGTATGAGGGCGGCCTCGTTCACCCGCACTGGTAAACCAAACACGCTCGGCACTCGCAGCGTCGACGCGGTGTTACGGTGGTCGATCGGCGCCTCCCCTGGCGATGTCCGTCCGTTGCGGACCCGGGGCCGCGCCGCTTCGCGTTGCGCGGCGGCATCGCCCGGGCGAGGTGAACCCGGCACGTTTCCGCAGCGTCGCGACGTCCGCTGTGTCCAGATTGGGGTGGTCGGGCGGGCGCTTCCCGCCCGGAGCCGCGCCGATCGAGGAGAGAATCCGTGCCGTCCAGCCCACACCTCCCCCAGTCCGACAACCCGCCGCCGCCGGCGGCGGCCGACGCGCCGGGTTGGGAGGTGCTGGAACTGGCCCGGCGCAGCGCCGAGGCGCATGCGACCTTCCAGCGGTTGATGACCGAGGCACACCTGGAGTACCTGCGCGTCACCGAGACGATCCTGACCGGGCGCCTCGCGGCCCAACCCGCCGGCGCGGCGCCGGCCGCGCCGGCTCCGGCTCCGGCTCCGGCGACCGTTCCGACGCAGCCGGACCGGCAGGGATCGCTCGCCGCACCGCCGGCCCGCCCGGTCCCGGAGCCCGGCGGCCGGGCCGTCGTCGTGCCGATCACCGCAGCGGTGCCCGGCCGGCCGGTGCCCGCGGCGCCGGCCGGCGAGGCCGATGTGCTCGTGCGGCCGGCACCGTCCTGGGTGGAGACCGCGCTCAGCGGGCGCCCGCTGAGCGGCCTGGACGCCGGGCCGGTGCACGTCGTCGACGGCGGCAGCGGCCTCGCCGCCGCGGTCGCCGCCGAACTCTCCGAGCGCGGCATGGCCGCCGTGGTCGGCGACGGGCGGGGGCCTGGCGGCGTCGTCCTCCTGGACGGCATGGCGGGCCCGGCGACCCCCGGGGAGGCGATCGAATCCCAGCTCGCCGGCCTCCGGCTGGCACGCGAGAGCCGCCGGCGCGGGGTCTTCGTGATCGTCGCGGACACCGTGGTCCGGCCCGCCGGCGCCTGGCTCGGCGGCCTGAGCGGCCTGGCCACGGCGGGCGACGGGGAACGCAACCCGGTGTACGTGGAGTGCGAGCGTGGCGACCGGGGACCCGCCGCCCTGGCCGTGCTGATCGCCGACGAACTCACCCGGGGCGGTGGGGCGCAGCGCGTCCGCCTGGCCGCGGACGGCACCCGCAGCGTCGGCCACCCGGCCGGACCCGAGCCGTCGGCCTGGCCCGGTCTCCTCCTCGGATCGGAGCACCGGATCGGCGCGGACTCCGTGCTCCTGGCCCACGACTGCGGCGCGGCCCTGGTCGACGTGGCCCGCGAGACCCGGTGCCGGCTGATCCTGCTCGGGAACACGCCGCTCAACGAGGAACCGCCCGGCCTGGCCGACGCCCGCGACGAGCGGGCCATCCTCCGCAGGTTCGCCGCCGGCACCGGCGGGCCGGACGGCCTCGCCGGCATGCGGGCCCGGGCCCGCGCGGTGCTGACCGTGCGCGAGATCCGCGCCACGATCGAGGCCTGCGAGGCGGCCGGCGCCCGGATCCGCTACGTGTGCGCCGACACCGCCGAGGCGCTCTCCGCCGCACTCGACCGTGTCCGGGCCGACTGGGGCCCGATCACCGGCCTCCTGCACGGCCCGGTGCTCACCCCGGCGGCGAAGTCCGACGTCGCGGCCGGTGCACAGCTCACCGAGCTGGCGGCGGTGCTCGCGGCGACCGCGCGGGATCCGCTCGACACGATCGTCCTGCTCTCCGGTACGACGGATCACCCCATGGTCGGTGCCGCGCTCGATCGCGTCGCCGAGGCCGAGCAGGAGCTCCGCCCCGGTTGCCTCGTACGCTCGCTGACCTGGAACTCCCGGCGTACCGCCGAGGCGCGGCCGGAGCACGTGCGGCCCGGCACCGTCGCGGTGAGCGCGGCGAGGTATCCCTGGATCGACGATCACCGGCCGCAGGACATCGCGATCCTGCCGCCCGCCGCCGGCCTGGGCTGGATGGCCGCGGCCGTCCGGGCGCGCGAGCCCGAGGCCGTGCTCACCGGCTTCCGGGTGCTGCGCCCGGTCGCTACCGCGGAGCCGCAGACGATCTCGATCACGACCTCCGGCCGCGAGGTGTCGCTGGTCAACGCCGCCGGCGAGCCGTGCTTCCGGGCGCGGTTCGGCGCGCCCGGCCGGGACCGCGAGTGGCGGCCGACCGGCGACCCGGCGCGGTTCCCCGGCAGCTCGGTCTACGCCGGCCGGCCGCTGTTCCACGGGCCCCTGCTGCGGACGATCCGTTCGCTGGGCGAGATCGGCCCGGCGGGGGTCGTCGGCACGGTGTTCGGCGCCGGGCCGATGGGCTGGGCCGACGACGACCTACCGGTGGATCTCGCGGCGCTGGACGGCGCCGTGCAGCTCAGCGGGGTCTGGGCGATGGACGAACACCGCCCGGTGCTGCCGATGGGCGTGGCCGAGTGCCGGATCCACCGGTGGGGGCGGCTGCCCGGCCCCGCCCTGTGCGTGGTGGCCGACGGCCGGCGCGACGACCTCGGCGCCCGCTGCGACACCGCCCTGGTCGGCCCGGACGGCGAGCTGTGGATGGAGCTGCTCGGCATCGAGTTCGTCGCGCTCACCGCGGACGCACCCGCGCTCAGCGCGCCGAAGCCGGCGAGCTGGACCTAACGCCGAGCTCGTCGCCCCGGCCGGGTTCCCGCGACCCCGCCGCCGCACGGCAACCGACATACTGCTGCCGTGGCACAGCGCAGGCGGGGTGAGCGGCGGGTCGAGACCGTCGGCTCGGGGGTGGCCGAGCTGGTCGGGGACCCGGACCGGGCGTCGGGCTGGACGCTGCTGCTGGACGGCGCGCCGCAGTCGCATGTCGACCTGGCCGATCCGACCTACCTCGAGTTCGAGTACATCCGGCGGATGGCCGCCGCGATCGACCTGATCGCGCCGCCCGGAACGCCGCTGCGGGTGCTGCACCTGGGCGGGGGCGCGCTGACCCTGCCGCGCTACGTCGCCGCGACCCGGCCCGGCTCGCCGCAGCGGGTGGTGGAGATCGACGGGCCGCTGGTCGAGCTCGTGCGCAAGGCGCTGCCGTGGGACCCGAAGGCCAAGCTCCGGGTCCGGGTCGGCGACGCCCGCGAGGCGGTCACCGGAATGCGAGACGCCGGGTACGACCTGGTCGTGGTCGATGTCTTCGCGGGCTCGCGCACGCCCGCGCACCTGGCGTCGGTGGAGTTCGTCCGGGAGGCGGCACGGGTGCTGGCGCCGGGCGGGTGGCTGATCGCCAATGTCGCCGACGGGCCGCCGCTGCGCTATGCGCGTACCCAGGTCGCGACGATCCGGGCGGTGCTACCGCAGGCCTGCCTGATCGCGGACGCCGCGATGCTGCGCGGCCGGCGCTTCGGCAACCTGGTCGTGCTCGCCGGGCGGACGCCGCCGCCGGTGACGCAGCTGAGCCGGCGGGTCGCCGGTGACTGGTTCCCCGGCCGGGTCGAGACAGATCTCGATCGATTCACCGCGGGGCAGGCGGCGGCGACAGACATCGACGCGGTTCCCTCTCCGGCCCCTCCCGAGGGACTGTTCAGCTCGCGGTCCTAGACCGGTGGACGGTCGATTCGGCCGAAGGTTCAGGTGCACCCCGGCCTCGGGTGCCGACCGTTTCGGCGCGCGACAAATTCAGCGCCGCACGACTTGTCTGTGTGGACACCGGCCCGGTCTAATCGAGGGATGCTGGACCGGCATTTCCTGTCTGTTTCCGGATCACCGTTGCCCCGGACCGACGTGTTCGGGCCCCTGCAGGGCGGCGAGCGCAAGCTGTGGCGCGGCCGCTGCGCCGTCGCCGAGTACGCGTTCGACAAGGCCGCCTCCCTGCCGCGCTGGGCGCTGCCCGAGACGACCGAGGTCCTCGTCACCGACCACCGCGTGGCGTACGCGTACACCTCCTCCGCGTCGCCCGACGACGTCGAGGTCACCTCCGGTGAGCTGCGCTGGCTCTGGCCGCAGCACCTGCGGGTGCAGCCCGGCTCCCGGGCTCCGGGCCGGGCCGCCTCCGCCGCGCAGATCCAGCTGGTGTGCGCCGCGTCCGACGACTCCTTCCCCGCGCTGGTGTTCGCGGGTGGCGAGCTGGCGACGGCCGCCGACGCCGACCGGCTGGCGAACCTGATCCGGCACGCGATCGCCCGCTTCCGGGTGGACAACGCGGAGAAGCTCGGCCTGTCGACCCCGCAGGCCCGGATGCTGTCGCGCCTGCTCATCGGCCCCGAGTTCAACAACTACCAGGGCGGCGAGGGCCAAACGGTGACGCTGCTGGGCGCACTCACCCTGACCCGCCCCGCCCGGTCCGCCGAGCCCGACCTGACGCCCGAACCCGGCGACGGGCCCGTCGGGGACGACGGCCCGCGGCCGGCCGCCGCGAGCGACGGCACCGCCCGGCCGCGCGGCCATCGGCCCGGTCTGGCCGCCGACGACGCCCGGGCGCTGCGGGCCGCGGAGGCGGAGGCGGAGGCACAGGTCTCCGAGCCCGGCCTGGCGACCCGCGCGGCCGACCTGGCGGCCCGGGTGGCCGACCTCGTCTCGGGCGCCCCTGCCCCGGCGGCGCCGGCCGCCGACGACACTCCGACCACTGACCTCGCGGCCCGTGCCGCGAACGTGCGCCGCGCGGAGGCCCGCTTCGTGGCGAACTCGGCGAAGGGAAAGGCCGCCGCACGCCGCCCCGAGCGCGGGATCGGCTCGGGCTCCCGGGGCAACCGCACCCCCTGAGCCACGCGACCGTCAGGGTGCGACGCTGAAGCACGACCCGGCGCTGACCCGCCGCTCGTGCAGCACGTGCGCCCGGTTCAGCAGATCCATCAGCTCGGACTCCTGGCGGATCCGGGCCCGGTACCGCTCCGGCAGGCTCTTGAGGTGCGCCTCCTCCACGACGAGCCGGTGGTAGATCTCGTCGCAGTACTTCGGGTCGGTCTCGATGTCGAGGAACTCCTTGGCGTGCCGGCGCGCCGCGGCGACGTACGTCTGTGCCCGGCCCTTCGGGCTGAGCAGCGAGGCCACCACCGTGATGATCAGTACGCCGATAATGAAGGCCAGCGACACGCCGGTGCTGATCTCCACCACCTCGATGTGCTCGCCGCCGTTGATGAACGGGACGTTGTTCTCGTGCATGGCGTGCAGGATCAGCTTCACGCCGATGAATCCCAGGATCGCGGCCAGCCCGTACGACAGGTAGATGAGGCGGTCCAGCAGGCCGTCGAGCAGGAAGTAGAGCTGCCGCAGGCCGAGCAGCGAGAATACGGTCGCGGTGAAGACCAGGTAGACGCTCTGGGTGAGGCCGAAGATGGCCGGGATCGAGTCCAGCGCGAACAGGATGTCGGTGCCGCCGATGGCGACCATGACCAGCAGCATCGGAGTCAGGACCCGCTTGCCGTCCCGGACGGTGAAGAGCTTGTCGCCGTCGTAATCGTCGGAGGTGCGCAGGAACCGCCGGGCGATCCGGATGATCACGTTGTCCGCGGCGCGGTCGTCACCGTCGTCGCCCTTGAGCAGGCTACCGGCCGTGATCAGCAGGATCAGGCCGAAGAGATAGAAGACCCAGGCGAACGAGTTGATCAGCGCGGCGCCCAGGAAGATGAAGCCGGTCCGGGCGATCAGCGAGAACACGATGCCGAACAGCAGCACCTTCTGCTGGTCGGCGCGCGGCACCTTGAAGCTGTTGAGCAGCACCAGGAAGACGAAGAGGTTGTCGACCGACAGCGCCTTCTCGGTCACCCAGCCGGCGAAGTACTCGGCGCCCATGTCGACGCCGCCGAAGACCAGCACGCCGAGGCCGAACAGGACGGCGAGGCCCACGTAGACGGCGGACCAGGCGGCCGCCTCCCGCAGCGACGGGATGTGCGCGCGCCGGACATGGAAGTAGAAGTCGAAGGCGATCAGAGCGACGACCCCGACGACGGTCAGCGACCAGACCAGGCCGGACACCTGCATGACAACACGCTCCAGGAGAGGCCTCGGTCTTCGCCGAGATCCATCTTAGGGCCGGGCGGGTGCGTGCGCAGTTCTCCCCGTTCACATTGGACGGGGTACGGCGGCGGCCTCACCGCCGGGTCGTCTCGTCGGTGACCGCGGCCTTGACCTGCGACTCGGTGAGGAACAACGCCCCGCTCAGGTCGGCGCCCCGCAGGTCGGCGCCGCGGAGATCCGCACCGGTGAGGTCGGCCGTCCGCAGGTCGGCGCCGCGCAGGTCGGCGCCGATCAGCACGGCTCCGCGCAGGCTCGCGCCCCGCAGGTCGGTACCCCTCATCCGGCGCCCGATCAGGTTCGCGCCGCGGTGATCGGCACGCCGGCTCCCGGCCCGGGCCAGCTCGCTCGCCTTCAGCAACAACGGGTTGACCCGGCTCCGGTACGCCGAGAGATCCAGGGCGAGCAGTTCCTCGGGAGTCCCGCCGGCGAGCGCGGTGGTCTCCTCCAGCGCCGCCTGCAGCCTCGGCCGCAGCCCGCGCGCCGCCGGCAGTTCCAGCGCCTGGCTCACGTACCAGGCGAGTTCGTGAATCTGCCGCATGACCGGCAGAACCGCGAACATCTGCCCGGCGGCGCCGGGCGCGCCCCGCCAGTCCCGGCCGCCGAAGGTCACCTGGGTGACCTGCTGGCCGGCGCCGAAGCAGTCGAAGACGACGCAGCCGCGGAAGCCCTTCTCGGGCAGCCGCTCGTGGATGCCGCACCGGAAGTCCTCGGCGAGGTTGGGGCAGGGCCGTCCGGCGGGCTTGTCGACGGCGAAGTCGGCGGACTTGGCGAAGGCGGGCGCGACGCAGCACAGCCCGGCGCACCGGCCGCAGTCCGCACGCAGCTCGAGGGTGACCACCTGACGACCGTATACCGGGCCGCATTTCTGGTGCGGAGTCCGAGATGCCAGTAACCTCCCGTCACCACGCCGCATGACTGAATGTAACTGTGCGTTGCCTGAACGCTCACCAACCAGTCAAGATCCGCGCCCGTCCGGACGGGTGACTACGTTCCGTAATGCTTACTACGCTGCGCTGGACCCCAACCCTTGAGGAGATCCTGCTGATGCGTGCACGTATTACGGCGATATTCACGACGATCGGCTGTGTAGCCGCCCTCGGCCTGACCGCCCCCGCGGCCGCGGCCGACGCGGCACCGACCATCTCGGCGCCGGCGAGCCGCAACGGCTTCGGACCGATCACCATCACCGGTAAGGCGCCCGCGGGCGCCACGGTCGAGCTGTACGAGTCGGCGTACATCTTCAACGACTTCTACCCCGCGCCCGTCTTCGGCACCGGCGGATACGTCACCACCACGGCGAGCAGCTCGGGCAGCTACACGCTGACCCGCATGGTCGACTCCGGCTTCCGCTTCTACGTGAAGGCCAACGGCGTCGAGTCGAATCGCATCACGGTCGCGATGGGGATCATCCCGACCATGACGATGACCGCCTCGAACGGCACCGTCGGCGTCGATGTCGCGGCCGACCCGGCCCAGCCGGGCCTCAGGGTGCACGTCCAGCGCAACGACAGCGGCGCCTGGACGGACGTCGCGGGCGGCTACACCTCCGACCCCGCGGCCGTCTTCACGACGACCCTCAACGGCCAGGGCTCGGGCACCAAGACCTACCGCGCCGTGATCGACGCCGACACGGACAACAACCTGCTGGCCGGCCAGACCACCTCGATCTCGCTCAACGTCGGCAACGGCACCGGCGGCGGCACCGGCGGCGGGACCACCCCGACCCCGAACCCGACGCCGACCACACCCACCCCGACCCCCAAGCCGACCACGCCGGCGCCCAAGCCCACCACGCCGGCGCCGAAGGCCGGCGACGTGCAGTTCTCGAAGATCGTCTACAACTCACCGGGCAAGGACACGGGCAGCAACACCAGCCTGAACGCCGAGTACGTCCGCCTGCTCAACAAGACCAAGGCGACGATCAACCTCAAGGGCTGGACGATCCGCGACGCGGCCGGGCACGTCTACACGGTCAACACGGACCAGCGCGTCGCCGCCGGCAAGTACGTCTACCTGCACACCGGCAAGGGCACCAACGGCAAGCCCGACTCGCGGCACCGCTACTGGAACCGCACCGGCTACGTGTGGAACAACGGCGGCGACACCGCGTACCTGCGTACGTCGAGCGGCAAGTCGATCGACTCCTGCAAGTGGACCAGCGGCAAGGGCCAGACCTACTGCTGAGCGTGACGCCAGGTGCGGCCCTCCGGCTCCTGCCGGAGGGCCGCGTCTTGTGGGTAGGGTGCGCGGGTGTCTGATCACCTGCCTGACTGCCCATGCTGCGGCGGCACCCTGTCCCCGGTCGACCTGGCGGTCCGCTCGGCCTGGCCGGACCCGATGCTCACGCTCTCCGAGCCGGAGCGGGAGGCCACCTGGGGCAACCACCACCTGCGCCAGGCCGACGGCATCGGCGCGTTCGTCCGCTGCCTCATGCCCGTGCGCCTGACCGGCGGCGGCAGCATCGAGTTCTCCGTCTGGCTCCGCGTCGGCCCGGACGCGCTGCGGCACGCGCACGAGATCTGGGAGACCCCCGCGTACGCGGACCTGCGGCTGGAGGGCGTCGTCTCGAACGGCATCAAGCCCTGGGACGACCTGTACGGCGCGCCGGGCCGGGCCGAAGTCCGCGACCCCGAGTCGATCCCGTACCTGGTGGCGGACGAAGGCACCCCGCTGTACCGCATCCTGCACGAGGAGTGGGACCGCGACGAGGTGCTGAGCCGCCTCACCTACGCCCTGCCGACCCCGGTGCGGCAGCGCATCACCGAGCGCTGGTCGCTGGAGCGCTCGGCGGGCCTGGAACTCAGGTGGCACGAGAACCGGCTCTACTTCGCCGGCCCCGGCCGCACCGTGCACCTCGACTCGCTGGGCCCGCCGCCCGGACTCTCCCCCGCCGAGGTGATCACCGCGCTGACCGAGGACGCACCGCGGGACCGCGACGGCGAACTCACGGAAGAGGACGGCGACCTCCGCCGGCACGCCTTCTGGCGCCCGGCCCTCGGCGACGGCCGCATCGTGCACAACCTGCACGGCTTCGTCGCCGTTCCGGGCGCGGTCCTGCACCTGGTCTGCGTCTACGACGACCCGGAGTCCCTGGAGTGGGCGCAACGCGTGTGGCGCTCCGTGCGCCCCGAGAAGGGCTGACGGCCTGCGGCGTGCTAGCGTTGCACAAGCGACGCGGGGTGGAGCAGCTCGGTAGCTCGCTGGGCTCATAACCCAGAGGTCGCAGGTTCAAATCCTGTCCCCGCTACGAGGGAAGAGGGCTCTGTCCGCGGGATGCGCGGACCGGGCCCTCTTCGTTATTCCTGCTCCGGGGCCGCGCCCCGGAAACCCCACGGTGTGGTGGGCGCCGTGGGTGCTGCGGTGACACGGCCGGCTTCTCGATCGGCAAAAGTGCCACCGTGGTGCCGGTTATTGGTTCTGGGCTGGGTCACATCGCCTCGGGGGCCTTCGTGTTCTCCGTGGTCGCGCCCATATGCCGCGAAGGGTTGCGAAGGCCTCGTCGACGGGAATTGACCGACGAGAAGCCGTCGGTGCGTCATGCAGTACCGGTCCACTCGGATCCGTTCCTGGCTGGGCTGCGTCACAACCGGCTCGGTGCCGAGAGCCCCGGCAGAATCCGGAAGAGATTGCCGCAGCCTGGCGGCTGCTTCGCGTTCATCCGGTTCTCGACGGTTTTCTGGCATCGGTCATCCCTGCATCTGGCTCCGGTGAAGATTCAGTGCGTCAATGCCTGGACGATCTGCCAATTCGCTGCGCAGACCCGAGAGAGACGCTCCCTGGTTCACGGTCCGGACACCGCCGGCCCGGGACCAGGTTGAAATTGCTCGTTGGTGGTGCATCCGGCTGTCGAGCCCGATGACCCTGACCCGGGCCGAGCAGATCAAGCCGGTGGCACCGTCGGCACGGTCGCCGGGCCTGGGCGGGTGAGGGCGAAGCCGAACCCCGCGCAGGCGACGCCGAGGAGCGCGATCGGCGGCGGCGGGAACAGCAGGGTCGCCAGCACGAACGCCGGCAGCACGACGGCGAGGTTGAGCCACAACGCCGCGCGCGTGTCGAACAGGTGCGGCGCGCGGCGCAGGGCGAGCAGGTTCAGCGCTCCGAGGCCGGCGATGAACAACGCCATCGACAGGCTGAAACCCATGAAGAGCTGCCACAGGGTGCGGTCGAGCCCGCCGATGTCGACGTGCGTGGCGGCCATCGCCTCCCGGGTGGCGCGCTCGGCGGCGGGGGTGGCCGTGGCCGCGCCGACGGCGACCGCCACGCCGTGGGTGACGCCGGCGATCAACAGCGACCAGGCACCGATGGCGCAGGAACGTCCGCGCGCGGACGGGGATGCGGGGATCATCGTTCCTCTACATTCATAGAGCCGGACGCTACAGCTGTAGAGTCACCGGCCGCAAGCTCTACAGCGGTAGAGTGTGTCGATGGTCTCCAACCGCCACCGGCTCGTCGCCGACGCCGCCCTCGTCGTGCTGGCCGAACAGGGCTCCCGCGGCCTGACCCACCGCGCGGTCGACGCCGCGGCCGGCCTGCCGCCCGGGTCCGCCTCGTACTACTACCGCTCCCGCGCGGCGCTGCTGGCCGCCTGCGTCCAGCGCCTGATCGACCAGGACCACGACCAGCTGGACGCGCTCACGCCCATGGCCACCGCCACGGGGCCGGCCGCCCTGTCCGAAGCCCTCGCCGGACTCCTGCACCACTGGTTGACCACCGACCGGCGCCGGCACCTGGCCCGCTACGAACTCACCATGGAGTCGGTACGCCGGCCGGAACTCGCCACCGAACTCCACGCCGCCGGAAGCGCCCTGCGCCAGCGGATCGCCGCGGTGCTCGCCGGGCTCGGCGCACCGGACCCGGCACGCCAGGCCAGATTGCTCGTCGCCTGCATCGACGGCATCCTGTTCGACAACATCGCCGGCGCCAACGCGAGCAGCCCCATGAGCGCCGCGGACCTGCACGCCGCCGCGCGCGATCTGATCGGCGCCGCGTTGCCAGGGCCCGTCGATGGCCCGCCGACCGCCGTTCCGCACCGCAGGGCGGGCTCTGCGCCGACTGCGATGTCGTGATGCATCGCCCTGGCCGACTGTTCACCGGTCCCGGGCGTCGTGGCATAACCACCGTTTTCGGCTCCGACGGCAACTACCTGCTCGGTGCGCGATGTGGGCGCGGTCGGCGAATCGACTGACGTCACCGTTGTCGCCCAAGTTTCCATACTGTGAATTGAACAATATCTGCGTATCGTGGACGGTGCCGGCTCGTTAATGGCCGCCATATCCGTTCCTGAGTTGCCGGTCGGCGGCGATCGGCGAGAATCTCTCATGGAAGACGGTGGCGGCGTACCTCGTTCGGGTTGAGGGATCCTGTCGAGATGAATAGACGCCATTGTCGGCTTTGCAGTGGTTCCACGCGCGTCCTACGCGTCGACACGCCCACCTTCGTGGTCGGCTGTTGAGATAAGCGTAGGTGTTTTGCCTCTTTCTTGCGTGATCGATCTCGTGGTGAGCAATTGGCCACGGTTGACGCCTTACCCAATTTCGGAAAATCTGTGCCCACGACATCGCGGACGGGTGTGAAGCGCCATTCGTGAAACCGTCGCCTTGGGTCAAGATCATTTCCAGACTCTGTACTGATCATGCGAAACCCAAGGTACTGAATATGGGGAGGCAGTGCTGAAATCACGTCGATCGTGTCCGACGGTCAGTGTCATCGTGCCGGCGCTGAACGAGGGGAGGAACCTCCCTCACGTGGCGGCACGCATGCCGGACGTCGACGAACTGATCCTTGTCGACGGTGGCTCCACCGACGACACGGTGGAGGTGGCGACCAGGCTGTGGCCCGATGTACGGGTCGTGCAGCAGAACCGAACCGGTAAGGGCAACGCGCTCGCGTGCGGCTTCGCGGCCGCACACGGCGACATCATCGTCATGATCGATGCGGACGGGTCCACCGATCCGGCCGAGATACCGATGTTCGTCGAGGCGTTGCGCAACGGTGCCGACTTCGCCAAGGGTTCACGTTTCCTGTCCGCCGGCGGCAGCGCGGACATCACCCGTCTGCGCCGACGCGGCAACAAGATCCTCAACGGGTTCGTGAACGTGCTTTTCCGGACCAGCTACAGCGACCTCTGCTATGGATACAACGCCTTCTGGGCCGACTGCCTCTGGGTCTTCGACCTCGACCACACCAGCCCGCCGCTGGCCGGCGGCGCCAAGCGCTGGGGCGACGGCTTCGAGATCGAAACACTGCTCAACCTGCGCATCGCGCGCGCCAAGCTGCGTGTCGCGGAGGTGGCGAGCTTCGAGCACGAACGCATTCACGGCGTCAGCAACCTCAACGCGATGACCGACGGCATTCGGGTACTCCGGACGATCATGCGGGAGTTTCCCCGGCGTGCGCGGCCGGCTCCGGCCACCTCGGCATTCGCCACGGTGGAGGTTCCGCAGGCCCGACGGCCGTCCTCCGGGACCCCACAAGCCGCCACCTCGCAAGCCGGCACCCCGCAAGCCACCACCCCGAAACCAGCCGCGATGCGGAGAGCGTCGTGACCACGACCGCACGCCGTGGGACGGCGTCCCGGAAGCCGGCGGCGGCGCCCTCGATGACCGTGGTGATCTGCTGCTACACCAACCAGCGCTGGGCGGAGATGCGGGCCGCGTGCGCCGCGGTCCGCCGTCAGCTCGCCGCCGGTGACGAACTCGTGGTGGTGGTCGACCACAACGACGACCTCTTCCGCCGGGCGGCGGGGGCGTTGACCGACGCACGCGTGCTGCGCAGCCAGGGACCGCGCGGCCTGTCGGCAGCGCGCAACACCGGTGTCCGGGCCGCCACCGGCGATGTCGTGGTCTTCCTGGACGACGATGCCGAGCCGCGGGCCGGTTGGCTCGATGGGCTGCGGGAGGTGTTCGGCGAGCCGGACGTCGCGGTCGCCGGCACCACCGTGACGCCGCGTTGGGAGGGCGGCACAGCGCCGGCGTGGTTCCCGGTGGAGTTCGGTTGGGTGGTCGGCTGCAGCTACCGCGGTCAGCCGACCCGGCGCAGCGAGGTACGAAATCCGATCGGTGCGTCGATGGCCGTGCGCCGCGCGGTGTTCGCCAAGGCCGGCGGCTTCTCCGAGGCAATGGGACGGGTCGGCACGCTGCCGGTCGGCTGTGAGGAGACGGAGTTCTGCATCCGGGCGGCGCGTGCTCGCCCGGGTGACCGGGTGGTGCTGGAACCGGATGCGTACGTGGACCACTTCGTGCCGGTCGCCCGGCAGACGGTCGGCTACTTTGTGCGCCGCTGCTATCACGAGGGCCGTTCCAAGTACGCGGTAGCGCAACTGAGCGGACACCGGGCCGCATTCGCCACCGAGCGGCGGTATGTGCGTGCCGTGCTGCCCGCCGGTGTGCTCCGCGGCGTCCGAGAAGGCCTCCGGCAGCCGTACGCGCTGCTGCGCTCCGGCGCCATCGTGCTCGGCCTGGCCGCCACCGTCACCGGATTGGTGGCCGGGCGGATGCGGGCGGTGGCACGTTGAGCCGACCCATCGTGTTCAGCATCGTCGTGCCGACCTTCAACCGGTGCGAGGTCCTGATGCGGAGCATCGAGTCGATCGTCGCGACCCGCAGACCATGGCCCTGCGAACTGATCGTGGTGGACGACGGGTCCGAGGACGGCACCTTCGAAGCCCTCACCGCGCTGACGTTGCCGCTGCCCTTTCATCCGATCCGGCAGATCAACAGCGGCGCGGCCGCAGCGCGCAACCGCGGGACGCTCGCCGCCAAGGGCCGCTATCTGCTCTTCCTCGACGATGACATGATCGTGGACGAGAACATCCTGGTAGAACACGAGCGCTCGCTGGCCGGCGGCGCGGACGCCGTCGTCGGTGACATCCCGCTGCACCCGGAGCTGCCACGGACGGTGCTCACCCGTGGCGTCGGGCGGTGGGCCGAGCAACGCCGCCGTCGGTTGGAGAGCGAACCCGGCCGGCTTACGGTGTCGGACTTCCTCACCGGCCAGTTGTCCGTACGTGCCTCCTGTTTCAGGTCGGCGCGCGGGTTCGACGAGGATCTCACCGCGGGCGGATCGTTCGGCGGGGAGGATACCGATCTGCTGCTCCGGCTCCGGGCGGCTCAGGTCCGGCTCGAGTACAACGGCGCGGCGATCTCGTACCAGCGGTACGTCGTGACCCCCGAGCAGAATCTCCGGCAGTGGCAGGAGGCCGGCCGCAACGATGCGACCCTGTCGCGCAAGCATCCCGGCATCGGTCGGGTGCTGTTCCGGCAGCATCACGGCGGCACCGCGACGGGACGGCTCACCCGGGCGGCGGCCACGTTGCCCGAACCGGTGCTACGCCGGCTGCGAACTGCGATCAGCCGCCGAGCGGCGGCGGGCCGGACCGATCCGCCGACCGAATGGGCGTACGCCCGGATGCGCGACATCGGCTATTGGGCCGGTGCGCGGACCGGCGGCGGGATTCTCCGGAACAGCTTGTCCGACGTACGCATCTTGGCCTATCACGCCGTCGACCACCTCGACGATCCGGTGATCGGCCGCTGGACGGTGACGCCGGAGGACTTCGAGGCGCAGGTGACCGAGTTGCTCCGGCGAGGCCACACCTTCATCGGCGTCGACCAGCTTCTCGCCCATTTCGACGACGGGGTGCCGCTGGCCAGCCAAAGCCTGCTCCTGACCTTCGACGACGGCTACGAAAGCCTGATGGAGTATGCCGCGCCGATCCTTGCCCGGCTCGGCGTACCCGCGGTGGTCTGCGTGGTAAGCGGCCAACTGGGCGGACACAACGCGTGGGATGTTCGGTCCGGCGCGACCCGGTTGCCGCTGCTCACCGTCGAGCAGTTGAGCCTGCTCAGCGACGCGGGGTGGGAGATCGCCGCGCACACCCACACCCACGCGCACCTCACGTCGCTGCTCGGTGGCCGCCTGCGCGACGAGTTGATCCGCCCGAGGACGACTCTCGCGGCCAACGGCCTGCGGCCGCCGCGCCTGCTTGCCTATCCGCACGGAGAGCATGACTTCCGGGTACGCGCCTACGCCAAGCGCGCCGGATATGACGCCTGCCTCGCGCTCAACGGCGCCGGGGCGTCGCCGACGGCGACCGATCGTTTCGCCCTACCGCGCGTCGAGGTCCTCCGCGGGATCACCCCGGAACACCTGGCCGGCATGCTCGCCGATGCCGTACCGCCGTCTTCGCCGGAGGTCGGCCGGGAGATGAAGGCGGTGCTCCGGATGGCGCTCGACGGCGTGCCACGGCAGCGCCGCAGGCAGCCCGAAGCAGCGATGAGGAGATGACGATGACCATGGGGATCTGGTGTGCGGAGTTCGAACTGTCCGGTGACACCGGGCCGACCGGCGTCGTGCCCTACGCCGGCGAGGACACCCAGCGTCTGCTGGTCCGGCTGCACGGTGAGCCGATCGGATACGTCACCCTGAAGGCGGCCAGTGACCCGCTCGAGGTCGCATGGCGAGAGTTGCACGGCGCCATCAGCGACCACCTGCGGAGCGAAGGCATTTCGGTGGCGGACGCGCCGGTCGCCACCCGGGTCCTGGCGGCCACGGACAGATGCCCGGACCTGCCGGTGGCGGCGGGCGGGGTGTCGGTCGTGGTCTGCACCCGCAACCGGGCCGCGATGCTGGCGTCGTGCCTCGACCGGCTCGGACTGATCGATTACCCCGACGTCGAGTTCATCGTCGTGGACAACGCGCCCAGCGACGACTCCACTCTCCAGCTGGTCCGCGAGGTGCAGGCCCGCGATCCGCGGTTTCGCTACGAGCTCGAGGAACGGCCCGGCCTGTCGTATGCCCGCAACCGGGGACTCGCCGCGGCGCGGGGAAAGTACATCGCCTACACCGACGACGACGTGTCCGTCGACCCGCACTGGGTGCACGGCATCGTGAAAGGGTTCCGCCGGAACCGCGACGTTCAGTGCGTCACCGGCCTGGTCTGCACCGCGGCCATCACCAACGACGCGGAGGCGTACTTCGACGCCCGGACGTCGTCCTGGTCGTCACGGTGTGCGCCACAGCTTTTCGACCTCACGCCGGAATCACGCCCGAACTCGTTGTATCCGTACTCGGCCGGGATCTTCGGCACCGGGGCGAGCTTCGCCTTCGTCCGGGACTCGCTGATCGAGATCGGCGGCTTCGATGAGGCGCTGGGCGCCGGCACGGCCACCCGCGGCGGCGAGGATCTGGACATTTTCGTACGCGTCCTGAGGGGTGGCGGGAGCATCGCCTACGAGCCGTCGGCGCTTGTCTGGCACCACCACCGTGCCGACGACAAGTCGCTGTCCGATCAGATGTACGGCTACGGCGCTGGACTCACCGCGTACCTGACGAAGCTGCTGTTGCAGCGCTCCACCGGGTTCGATGTGATCTCGCGGGTGCCCGCCGGACTGATCCGGATCGGCATGATCCGGAGGGGCACGGTCAAGCGGATGGCCTCACCGGCGAGCCGGCCGAAGCGCATGCTGAGCCGCGAATTCGCGGGCTACCTGGCCGGTCCGATCCTGTACGCGCGAGCCCGCCGGACGGCCGCCCGCGCCGGATCGGCGGCTCGGTGACCACGTTCCGTGGCAAGGCCACGGCCGCCGTGCGGCTGATCCCGACTCAGATACGCCACGCCGGTACGTTGCGGTTCACGCCGGACCCGGCGCCCGGCCACGTGTACACCGCGGCCGGGCGCCGGGACTGGAACTTCACCACCCGACTCTCCGCGGCCAGCAACGGGGTTCGGTTCGCCAGCGACACCTCGGACCACCGGTTCGTCATCTCCGGGCTGAGCCTGGTGATGCTGCTGGTCGGCGGTGCCGGGTTCCTGACCGGACAACACGACGCGCAGACGGTCGGGCTGGCCTTCTACGTCTTCGTCGGGATCGGTGGCGCGCCTTGGGTGCTGGCGAAGCGGACCCGCCTGCCGACCAGGCTCGCGATGACGGCGCTCACCTCGTTGTGCGTTCCGACCGTGGTCGGTTTGACGATGATGGCCCTCGGCGACTGGCGGCCGGCGGCCGTGTTCGTCGGACTTGTGGTCCTCAGCGTGCCCCTGCACGTGTACGGATGCGTGACGGCCCGGCAGGACCGCAGGATGCGCGGTGGTATCGACGCCGGGCCCCGTGACGTCGCGGCGCGTGCCCGGGCGTCGCGGCTGTCCCGGCTTGCGCGCAAGCACGGCAGCGTCTCGCTGCTACTGGCACTGGCCGGAGGCGCGATGTGCCTCGTCGCGGCGCTCACCCACCGGCACGTAGACCCGGGACTCTGGGGTTTCCTGTCGGTCATCGGCCCGCTGTGGTACGTCGGGCTCGCGCTGGTGCTCGTGTCGTTCGCGGTGTCCCGGGCGGACAGCGACGCCTCGGTGGCGGTCGCCGTGACGATCCTCGTGCTCGTTCTCACCGCCACCCCGGCGCTGGTCTACGACGGTCCGCGGTCGCAGTCCGCGGCCAAGCACGTCGACTTCATCCAGCAGATCCGTACGCTGCACCGGCTCGACACCGCGGTGCCGGTCTACAACGCGTGGCCGGGCTTCTTCGCGGCCATGGCCTGGGTCTGCGATGTCGCCGGTATCCGGGACCCGATGCGGCTCGCCATCTGCTGGCCGACGCTGATCGGCCTGTTCAAACTGGCCGGCCTGCGGTTCCTGGCCGGTACCGTGCTGACCTCGCGGACCGCCGCGTGGGTCGCGGTGGCGCTCGCGGTACTCGCCGACCCGATCGGCGCTGACTACTTCTCCCCGCAGTCGGTCGGTTTCGTGATCGGGCTTATCTCCTTCGCGATAGCGCTGTCGCACTATCACACCCCGCTCAAGGTGATCGCTCTGACGATGGCCGGCTGCGCGCTGGCGGTCTCGCACCAACTCAGCCCGTACCTGGTCGGTGGGACGCTGGTGATCCTCACGCTGTTCCGTCAGGTGCGGCCGTGGTGGCTCCCGGCGACCGTGCTCGGCCCGGCCGCGATCTGGGCGCTGCTGAACCGCGGTGCGCTGGCCGGTTTCCTGGACATCGGCGAAGTGGGCAACGCCAGGAACTTCCGGCCACCGCCGACCGCCACAGCGAACGGGCTGGACCGGCTACCGGTCGTGACGTTGAGCGCGTGGGCGCTTGCCGCCGGTATCCTCGTGCTGGCCGTCGTGGCCGGCCTGGTGGTACTCCGGCGCTGGCGCAGCATCGAGGCGTGGGCGCTGGCGGCGGCGCCGGCGGCCGGACTCGCGATCATCGCGGTCAATCCGTACGGTCAGGAGGGGATCTTCCGGGCCGCTCTGTTCGGCATTCCCTGGCTGGCCCTGCTCGCCTCGCAGTTGTTCCGCCGCGGTGACGAACGCAGGCCGAACCGCCCGCTGCTCGCGGTGCTGAGCGTCCTCTGCGTCACGTTTCTCACTGCGGCGTTCGGCCTGGACGCCACGAACGTCATCCGGCCCGGCGACCGCCTGGCGTTCCAGTACTTCGCCGCACACGGTGTGGCCGGACGGACGACCTATCTCCTCCAGATCGGCCCGGGCGACCTGCCCAGCACGCCACCGGGCGCGGACAGGTCGCACGTCGCGGTCGCGGTCGAGGAGCTGAGGCCGTTCGGCCCGGGTGGCCCGGACGAGCCGGCGGAACAGACGTGCCGGAGGCTGACCCGCGGCATCCTGGCCAAGTCCGGCGACACCCCTGCCAGCGCGTCGATCTATGCGCTCTGGTCGCCGACCTCGTCGTACTACGGCTGGGAATACGGCATCGACCGCCCCGCGCACTTCGCCGAGCTGCGGGACGCGTTCCGGCGATCCACGAACTGGACCGTGGTGTTCCAATCCGGCGGCAGCGTGCTGTACCGCTACCGCCCCGGAGTGACATGACCACGCAGATCGATCAGCAGGTGTCCCGGCTGTTCGGCCGGGACTCGGTCTACATGCTGCTCTGGGCCGCGCAGCTACTCTGCGCGGCGGGATTCACGCCGGTCATCACCCGGCTACTCGGCACCGGCGAGATGGGTGTCGTCGCCTCCAGCATCGCCATCATGCAGGTGCTGTTCGTATTCGCCGGGTCGTTCCTGGCCACCGCGGTGCAGCGGGAGTACGAGCGGGCCGGCGGCCGGGTGAACGCGGCCCGGATCCTCACCGTGGCGATGTTGATCGCGGCGCTCGTAGCCCTGCCGGCCGCGGCGACGATCGGATGGTGGGCCCGGCCGCTCGGGCTTGCCGGTGAGGGAGTCGCGCTGCGGCTGGCCGTGGCGTGGGCGGCCGGTTCGGCGGTGACCGCGGTGTCACTCGCGTTGCTGCGTAGCCAGGACCGGCTGCTCAGGTTCGCGCTGGTCAGCCTCACCCAGTCGGTGCTGGCCGAGGCCGCGAGTCTCGCGATAATCGCCGGTGACCGCCGGACGGGTGCGGACTTCCTCTATGGCCGTGTGCTCGCCCAGGGCGCGGCGCTGCTGCTCGCCGTGCTGCTGACCCGGCCCCGTGCGGTACGGCTGCGTGACCTGCCGATGGTCCGGGACGCGATGGGATTCGCGCTGCCGCTCGTGCCGGCCGTTCTGGGCACGTTCGTGCTCTCCACGGCGGACCGCCTGATCGTGCAGGGCTTGATGGGCAACGACGCGGTCGCTCGATACCAGGTGGCCTACAACATCGCATCCGCGCCGATGCTGCTGTTGGCGATGCTCTACTCGATGTGGATGCCGCGGTTCTTCGCGGTGTCCGGACAAGCCGAGCGTGCCGCGGTGATCGCGGCCGGCCGCGATGTGTTGTACCGCCTGATGGTGCCGCTGATCGGAGGGCTCACCATCGGCGCCCCGATCATTCTGCGGTTGTGGGCGCCACCTTCGTACCGGATGGACGAGCTCGCATGGACCGTGCTGATCGTGGTGGTGACCGCGGTGCCGTTCTCCAGCCAGCTCGCCGCGTCGCAGGCGTTGACCACCCAGGGCCGGACCGTCGGCATCGCGGTGGCGACGCTGGTCGCGGCGCTGGCCAACGTCCTGCTCAACCTGGTACTGGTGCCGCGCTACGGGCTCACCGGCTCGGCCGTCGCGACTCTCGCCTCGTACGGCCTGCTGGCCGCGTTCCTAGGCCACCGGGCGCGGCTGCCCGCTGCGCCGTGGCTGTCGCCCGTGCGGCTCGGCGGCGCGACATTCGTCGCGGTCCTGGCGACCGCCGCACCGACCACCGGATGGGCGTTCTGGATCAGGGCCCTGCTGGTCGTGCTGAGCGTGGCATGGTTCCTGTTCATCCTGGCCGGACTACGGGAGGCACCCCGCCCGCCCACACGGAGATGGTCCCGACGGTCATCGTCTTCGGAAATCCCGCGTGCACGCCGGGCGGCACCGCGACATTCAGCAGCAGCCGCTGAGGCCGGGCGAACGGCCAGGCATACCCTGCCTTGATCGCATCGTCGGCCCAGACCGTCATGGTCGGCCGGCGGTCGATGTAGAAACGCACCAGGCGGCCGTCGAAGTACACCCCGTACCGGTGTGGCCTGACGTCGACCGTCTCGCCGAGGTCGGTGCTTCCGCCGGGCTCGGTCCAGCCGTACTGGTGATGGGCGTGCGGATCGGTGCGGGCGCTCAGGTGGATGGCGCTGTGCGCGATCGTCGGGCGTGCCCCCCAGCCTTCGAAGATGTCCAGCTCGCCGCAGGCCGGCCAGCCGACACCGTCGATGTCGTTGCCGACCGTCCAGAAGGCCGGCCAGATTCCGTCCCCGACGGGTGCCTTGATCGGAGATTCGATGTACGAGCCTGGCGCGATCGCGATCTGGTCCCGGCCGGCGATCCTGGCGCTGGTGAATTCGCGGCTGATGCCGTCGGTGCCCCTGAGACGTTCCGCGCGGGCGGTGATCACCAGGTGGCCGGCACCGTCCAACTGGACGTTCGACGGGCGGGACGTGTACGTCTGCAACTCCTCGTTGCCCCAGCCGTGGCCACCGGTGTCGTGTCGCCACACCGCCGGATCAGGAGGACTCCCGCGGGGGCCGTCGAACGCGATCGTTCTGGTCGGGGCGCCCGTCGCGACCGGCGGAAGCGGCACGTCCACCTCACGGAGGCTCGCCCCCTTGATCTGTACGGTGAACGCCCCGTCGCTGGGCAGTCCGAAGTAGAGCCCGGTGTCCGTGTGCGCTCGGCGCACGCAGATGAAGGTGCGGCTCATGAGGTGCCAGCCGCGGTCGCGGTATCCGGCGTACTGGCTGACTTCGGTCGGCCGGTGGGCGAACTCACCGTTGGCGAGCAGCATGCCGACGGGGGCGCCGGTGCCGGAGGTTTCGCGTACCCACGCCTGCATGCGGTAGGTGTGGCCGATCTTGAGCCGGGTCCCGGGCGAGCGCAGGGTGGCCATTGCGTAGGCCCAGTCGCCGCTGCCGGCGGCCCGGCTGACCTTGATCGTCTGGCCGGTGTTCGTCAGCTGGACCGGCCCCGCCGCGGACGCGGCGGTCCACCCGGCGGTGCCCGCGCCGGCCGAGCCGTTGACGACCAGTTCGGGCAGGGATCGCACCTTTTCAGAATGATGCGCGGCAATGAACGATACGAGTGAAATGCACGCGGCGAAAAGGGCCACCATTCGTCTAGAAAGCATGAAGGCCTTCACTCATCGGGTAATTGATATGAACCTAGCGCATTTCTCTACCCATCGGGCAACTCGTCCGAGTGCGAAACCGACTTCCCCCGATCGCGTTAATGGATCCGTCCGCGCCCGCCTCCGATCCGGGCGGGCGGGGTGGCCTGCCCGGGTCAGTCGTAGTAGCGGCGGGCGCTGGAACCGGCCCGGGTGATGTCGGTGCCGTAGATGTGCACGCTGATCGCGGTTTCGCTGCCGTCGTTGCGGACACGGTGCATGTCTCCCGGAGGCGCGAAGCCGCTGACCTCGCCCGGTGGCTGTCGCGCACACCGACCGGGTTGAGCGATTCGTCGAACGGTTCTTCGTGCTCGACGCCCGCCAGCACGCCCACGACACACCAGGTGATGTGGTCGTGGACCCGGGCGCTCTGGCCGGGCCGCCAGACCAGGCCGAGGATGGAGAACTCGCCGTCGGGCTCGGCGTGCAGCAGGTGGTCGACGTATCCGCCGGGATCCCCGAGGCGCTGGTCAGGGGTCAGGACGTCCGGGCCGGGCAGGTGCGCGCGGAGCTGGTCAGCGACCAGCTCCGCGGTGTGCGCCCAGTCCGCTCGCCCATCTGTCACGTGGCGCACGGCCGCGACGAGTTCGGTGACACTGGCCGACCACCACGACTCGAACTGGCCCTGCGCACCCACCGGGCGCCCGGCATCCAGGCAACCCCACCTGGACGGCTTCCGCAGACGCATCCACCTGGCCACGTACGGCGATCCGCCGGCGCCCCCGCGACGGCGGCCTTCATCACGGCACTACACCGCGCTGTCCACCAGATCCACCCCGACCCGGCGACCTCGGACGATGCGACTTCACCCCGAACCAAGTGATCGGCACGACGGTGCTCACGGCACGACGGTGCCCACGACACCGTGGGGCGTCCGGGGCGCGGCCCCGGAGCAGGAATAACGAAGAGGGCCCGGTCCGCGCTTCCCGCGGACAGAGCCCTCTTCCCTCGTAGCGGGGACAGGATTTGAACCTGCGACCTCTGGGTTATGAGCCCAGCGAGCTACCGAGCTGCTCCACCCCGCGTCGGTAAGAACAGCCTAGCCTGCGGCTGGACCGACATGCAAAACGGCCCCGCGTAACCTGCCCCACACACGCTCGCGGCCCGCCGGTAACCCGGCGGGCCGCGCTGTCTGCGGTCAGGTCAGCCGCTCGCCGTCGGCGCCGGCACCGACGCATTCACGGACGGGTTCGTCGACGGCTGGGTCGACGGACCCTTCGTCGGCGGGGTCGCCACGCCCGCCGCCTTCTGCGCGTTCTGGAAGTTGGTCATCGCCACGTCCAGCGCCTGCAGTGCCGCGCCGTACTTCGCGAAGTCGCCCGACTGCTGGGCCACCTTCACGTTCGCGATGGCCTTGTCCAGGTCCGCCGCCGCCTGGGCCAGTTGGCCCGTGAGGACCGGCTGGCCGTTGCCCGGCGGCGGCTGCTCGGTGCCCGGCGGGGTGCTCGTCGTGGGCTGGTTGGTCTTGCCCTGTTCGACGAGCTTGTCCAGGCCTTCCTTCAGGTTGTTCGCCAGCACGACGTAGGTGCCGCCGTCGCCGTACGACATGAGGACCTTCTGGAGCAGCGGTACGGCGTCCTGTTGCCCGCTCTTCACGTACACGGGCTCGACGTAGAGCATGCCGTCGCCGACCGGCAGCGAGATGAGGTTGCCGAACAGCACCTGTGACTGGTTGCTGTTGGACAGCAGCGTCAGCTCCGACCGTACGGTCGCGTTGTTGGTCATCCGCTGATGGACCTGGACCGGGCCCTGGATGGCGGTCTGGTCCGGTAGCTCCAGGATCTCCAGGCGGGGCTTGTCGTCCACGTACGACCCGGAGATCAGCGCCGCCAGGTTGTCCCGGTTGTTCGGGGTCACCGCCGACGTGAGCTGGAACCGCGTGCTGTCCTGCCCCGGCAGCTGCACGTTCAGGTAGAACGGCGGCTGCTTGACCTCGCTGTCGGGGTCGTCGGGCACGTTCGGCACCTGCCAGAAGTCCTGGCCGCTGAAGTACTCGCTCGGCTCGGTGACGTGGAACCGGGCCAGCAGGTTGCGCTGCACCTTGAACATGTCGGCCGGGTACCGGAAGTGCGCGGCCAGGGCCGCCGGGGTCTGCGCCTTCGGCGTGATCAGCTTGCCGCCGAACGCCCGGTTCCAGGCCTTGAGGACCGGGTCCTGGTCGTCGAACTCGTACAGGGTGACCGTGCCGTCGTACGCGTCGACGGTCGCCTTCACCGAGTTGCGCATGTAGTTGATGTTGTCGCGGGCGAGCGCGACCGTGCCCCGGTTGGTGAGCTCGTCGGTCGTCTCCTCCTGCAGGTTGATCCGCTGCGAGTACGGGTACGTCGCCGCGGTCGTGTAGCCGTCGAGGATCCACTTGACCCGGCCGTCGACCACGGCGGGGTACGGGTCGCCGTCGATGGTGAGGAACGGCGCGACCTTCTCCACGCGGGAGCGGGGGTCACGCACGTACATCAGGCGGGAGTTGTCGTTGACCGCGTCGGAGAGCAGGAAGTTGCTCTCGGTGTTCTTGATCGCGAAGACCAGCCGGCGGAAGAACGAGCCGATCGGCACGCCACCGGCGCCCTCGTAGGTGTAGCGCTCCTCGGCGTTGTTGTTGTTCGGCTGGGGCCGGTCGAACTCGGTCTTCTTGGTCTCGTCGGTCTGGCCGACGATCGCGTACTCGGTGGACTGCTCGCCGAAGTAGATCCGGGGCTGGTCGACCTTGATCTCCTCGGTCGCCGAGGCGCAGCCGGGCTGCTGGTCGTCGCCGAGGAAGCCGGAGACGAAGTACGGCAGGCCGCCGCAGACGACCTGGTTGGCGGGGGCCGCGACCATGCCGTAGCCGTGGGTGAAGACCGTGTGCCGGTTCAGCCAGTTCTGCTGCTGGGTGGTCAGCGCGTTGTCGTTGATCTCACGGACGCCGACCACGTAGTCCTGCGGCTTGTTGTTCGCCAGCGTGTAGCGGTCCACGTCCAGCTTCGGGCCGAAGTCGTAGAAGCCGCGGACCTGCTGCTGCTGGGTGTACGCCTCGGAGACCAGTTGTGGGTCTATCAACCGGACGTTCTGGGCGCTGGTGTCCGAGGCGAGCGTCGCCGGCGGTCTCGTCGACGATGCCGCGTACGGCCGGACCTCGGTCTCCGAGAGGCCGAACGCGGCCCTCGTGGCCTCGATCGACCGGGCGATGTACGGCGCCTCCTTGTCCGCGAGGCTCGGCTGCACCTGGAAGTTCTGGACCGCCAGCGGGTAGATGCCGCCGATCGCGACCGCGGAGATGGCGAGCAGGCCCAGCGCGACGCCGGGCCAGACCAGGTTCCGCATCACCGCGTTGGAGAAGACGATGATCGCGATCGCCACCACGATCGAGATGTAGGCCAGGATCTCCTTGGCCGGCATGAGCGCGTTGACGTCCGTGTAGCCGGCGCCGTACAGGCCCGGGGAGACGTGCTGCTCGAGCAGCAGCGCCCGCCGGTCCAGGATGTAGGCGACGGCCTTGAGCAGCACGAAGAACGCCACCAGCGTGGTCAGGTGCGCCCGCGCCGCCGAGGTCATCCGGTCGCCGACGCCCTGCAGGCGTACGCCGCCGAAGATGTAGTGCACGGCGAGCGCGCCGATGACCGACAGGACGATCGCGGTGAAGCCGACGCCGAGCAGATAGCGCCAGAGCGGGTACTCGAAGATGTAGAAGCTGATATCGACCTTGAACTCGGGGTCCTTGGTGCCGAACGGCTGGGAGTTCTGGAAGAGCACCCAGTCCTTCCAGCGGCTCTGCGCGGACAGCCCGGCGAAGAAGCCGATGACCGCCGAGACGACCGTGATCCAGGTGCCGAGCCGCGGCTGGATGACCATCCGGTAGCGCTCGAGCGTGGCCTGCTCCGCCGAGTGCGGCCGCAGCAGCGGGCGGAGCCGGTAGGCCAGGTAGAGGTTCGCTGCGATCACCAGCGCCATCGAGACTCCGATGACGAGGAAGAGCAGCAGCCGGGTCACCAGTACGCCGGTGTAGACACCTGTGAAGTTGACCTCGTCGAACCACAGGTAGTCGGTGTACGCGTCGATGCCCCAGCCGAGCAAGGTGAAAAGGAGGAAGACCCCCACGAGGACGCCGACGGTCACGCGACCGCGCCGGCTCATCCTCGGTAGAGGACTGTTACGCATGACCAACGTGAACCCCACAAAGTCGGACCGGTATTTCACATTACGGGTGTTGCGCTGTTCCGTCTGGGGCGCCTGCGCCGATTGTTACGCAGCCGGGCAGGGTTTGGGGGTACCGCCGCTGGTGAAGGTCTGCAGTGCGGTCAGGGCGTCATCCACGGTGGCCACCTCCGCCATGGGCAGGCCGGGCACGGCATTGCGCACAGCTTCGGCGCAATTATCGGCCGGTACCAGGAAGAGTTGAGCTCCCGCCTCCTTGGCGCCGACGAGCTTCTGCGGGATGCCACCGATCGGGCCGACGGCGCCCTCGTCGTCGATTGTGCCCGTACCGGCGATGATCTTGCCGCCGGTGAGGTCCGCCGGCCGCAGCTTGTCGATGATGCCGAGGGTGAACATCAGGCCGGCGCTGGGTCCGCCGATCTCGTCCAGGTCGATCGCGACGTCGAACGGGTGCGGCTGCTTCTTGTCGATGCCGACGCCGATGCGGGGCGTGGCCGTCTTGCCGTCGGACTTCGTGACGATCTTGACGGTGGCGGGCTTCCCGGCCCGGGTGTAGCCGATCGTCAGCGTGGTGCCGGCCGGCTTGGCCTGGATGAGCTCGGTGAGCTGCCCGGGGCTGGTCACCTCGACGCCGTCGACGGAGGTGATGAGGTCGTCCTTCTGCAGGTGCCCGGACGAGGGACCGTTCGGCGTCACCTCGGTCACGAAGGTCTGCACCGGGTAGCCCAGCTCCCGCAGCGCGACGGTCACCGCGCTGTGCTGGGAGGACTTGAACTCCTCGGCGTTCTGCTCCTCGACCTGCTGCTCGCTCTGGTCGGGCGGGTAGATCAGCTCGCGCGGGACCACGGCCTGCTCGTCGCTGAACCAGCCTCGGATCGCCCAGACCAGTTCGACGCTCGGCTGCACCCCGACGGTGGTCAGCCGGAGCTGGCCCTTGGAGGTCGAGGTGTCCGCCTTCGTCACCTGAATGACCTCTTTGCCGTTGTCCGAGCCGAGCGTGTTGACGGTCGGACCGGGCTTCAGCACGACATACGGCAGGGGGATGACCATGACACCTACTGCCAGCAGTGCGGTGATCAGGGCGCCGAGAATGACCGTGACACCGCGACGTCTCATGCGCGTGACCGTACCAACCGATCCTGAGTTCTCTCTGAGCTGACACCGGCATTGGTCACTAAGGCCGCCAACGCGCGTACGGTTGGGTACGTGCCTGATATCCCGTTCGGCTTCAGCCTGCCGGGCGCCCAGCCGCCCGATCCCTCCGACCCGCAGCAGATGCAGCAGTTCATGAATCAGCTGCAGCAGATGTTCGCCGCGCCCGGAAGTGGCCCGGTCAACTGGGACCTGGCCCGCCAGGTGGCGGCCAGCCAGCTGAGCGCGACCGGCGACCCCGCGGTGAACATGTACGAGCACAACGCGGTCTCCGAGGCCCTGCGCCTCGCCGACCTGTGGCTCGACCCGGCGTCCGCGCTGCCGTCCGGCGTCCGCGACGCGACGGCCTGGAACCGGAACGAGTGGGTCTACAACACGCTCGACGTGTGGAAGAAGCTCTGCGACCCGATCGCGGGCCAGATGGTCGGCGCCATGGGTGACCTGGTGCCCGAGGAGGCCCGGGCCCAGCTCGGCCCGATGCAGTCGATGGTCGCGACGCTCGGCGGCGCGCTCTTCGGCGGCCAGCTCGGCCAGGCGCTCGGCCAGCTCGCGGCGGAGGTCCTCTCGGCCGGCGACATCGGCCTGCCGCTGGGCCCGGCCGGCACGGCCGCGCTGGTCCCGGCCAACATCAAGGCGTACGGCGACGGCCTGGAGCTCCCGGAGGACCAGGTCCGGCTCTACGTGGCGCTGCGCGAGGCGGCACACCAGCGGCTGTTCCAGCACGTGCCGTGGCTGCGCGCGCACGTGCTGAGCGCGGTGGAGACCTACGCGAACGGCATCACGGTCAACCGCGAGGCGATCGAAGAGGCGATGAGCCGCGTCGATCCGTCCGACCCGGAGTCGATGCAGCAGATGGCGCTCGAGGGCATCTTCACGCCCGAGGACACCCCGCAGCAGAAGGCCTCGCTGGCGCGGCTCGAGACGGCGCTCGCGCTGATCGAGGGCTGGGTCGGCCACGTGGTGGACAGCGCCGCGGGCGAACGGCTCCCGTCGGTGGCCGCGCTGGGCGAGGCGTTCCGGCGCCGGCGCGCGGCGGGCGGCCCGGCCGAGCAGACGTTCGCGGCCCTGGTCGGCCTCGAGCTGCGACCGCGCCGGCTGCGTGAGGCCGGTGCCCTGTGGGCGGCGGTGACCGAGCACCGCGGTGTCGCGGGCCGCGACGCGCTGTGGGATCACCCGGACCTGCTGCCGACGGACGAGGATTTCGCGGACCCGCAGAAATTCGCCGAGTCGCGGCTGGACTGGGACATCTCGGAACTCGACAACCTCGGCAAGGACGAGTAGAGCATCAGGATCAACTTCAAGATCTAATTCATGTCGTGCCCGGTTGCATGGATCTGACCGTCGCTCCCGCCGAGACCGGGCGCGGGGATCCAGTCGCTGGCGCTCCTGAACGGATCCCCGCACCCTGCCAGGTCCGTGCTTCCCAACCCCGACCCCAGCCAACCCGACCGAGGCGCCGCGCGACGGTTCAGGACTCAGCCGCCGAGGATGGTCCGGGTGTTCTCCCAGCCCTCGAGGGCCGGGTCAAGGGTTGCCAGGTCCGCCGGGCCGCGTAGGCGGCGCCAATCGGCCGTCGATTGGATGTCGCCGGGGTTCGGGGCCGACCTTCTCAGGCTCATCGGGGTTGCCGTGTCCAGGTCGTGGTCGGGCAGCCAGTCCGGCGCGGGCAGGCGGGCCGCGACCCCCAGCAGGCCCGAACCGCCACCCGGCGCGACCGCGACGGGCCTGGTCGTCAGGGGGCGCAGGAGTTTGCCCAGGATCATGCCGGGCACGTCGGCCGCGTCCGCCGCGATGACCGCCGCCTGATCGAAGCCGTCGCCCGCGGCCGCCCTCAGCACGGGCAGCACCGTTGCCGTCGGCACGTCGTAGATGCGCATGCCGGGCCAGGCGATCTCCTCGGCCAGGGCCCGGTCCTCGGGCCGCGCGGCGATGGCGGGCTCGGCCTGCGCGAGCATGGCGAGCAGGTCGACGACGTCCTCCGCCAGCGCGGTTCGCCACTTCAGCAGGTCGACCCCGGGCGGGCTCCAGCTCACCGGGGTCAGCAGCGCCACTACGACACGTCTCGTCACCCCTGAAGGGTAGGGGTGTCGTCGGCCAGGACCAGCCCCGTCGCGGCCGAGATGCCTTCCAGGTAGCCGCGGGCGCGTTCCGCCCTCGGGTAGCGGTTGACCAACTCCCAGAACTGCGCGTTGTGGCTCGGCACGACCAGGTGCGCCAGCTCGTGCAGCAGCACGTAGTCGATCACCCAGTCCGGCATCTCCTGGATGCGGTGCGAGATCCGGATCGTGGCGTCCTCCGGGGTGCAGGAGCCCCAGCGGCCGTTCTGATTCGTCACCCAGCGCACGCTCGCCGGCACGATGTCCTCGGCGTGGTCGGGTAAGTACCGGGAGATCAGGCGCCGGGCACGGACCAGCAGCTCGCTGTCCGTATGCCGGATGCGCTCCTCCCGGGCCGCGAGGCGGGCAAGCATCCGCGCCACCCACTCGGTCTCCTCGGCACGCGAGAACCGGTCGGGGATGAGGACGACGACCCGCTCGCCCTCTCGATACGCGGACACCGTACGACGACGGCGCTGGCTGCGCCGCACTTCGACGACAGGCTTGCGCGTCCTGGCCATTACCGGCTCGCGCGGCCCACAGTAGGGTTCACATTGCGACGTTAATCTGTCAGGGCCAGGTCACCGCAAGGGTACGAGAAACGACACGCGCCCAAAATGTGAGCTACGTCCCTAAAAATCCGAAAATATTTTCCACGGCCGCAACATGCCTCCCGGCATAACCTGCGTAAGGTCGGGAACGAGGCGGCCTGAACGTCCCTTTTCTGGCGTTCTGCAGCACTTCGTCGGCGTGTCCATCCGTATCTGCCCAAAAAGGGGCATCTCGACCGGCACACTCAGGCCGTCGACGACACCGCCGACGCCGCGCTGACATGGAAATGGCCGGACCTGGGTAGTGACCGCCCCGAGCGGGGGTGGCCACGTTCACTTGGTCGCGGAGCGGTCCAGCGCCGAACACAGATCGCGGCCTGTCGCCGCGAGCAAGGCACCGGGCCGACCCGGCCGACAACATGACGAGGAGGAATCGTGGCCGACAACACATACAACGGCTACTGCGTTAAGTGCAAGGAGAAGCGCGACTTCCAGGGCACCGTCGAGGTCTCGAAGACCGGCATGAACATGGCCAAGGGCAAGTGCCCGGTCTGCGGCACGACGGTCAACCGGATCCTGGGCAAGGCCAAGGCCTGACCGCATCGAACGACCGCGACGGGGGCGGCCGCTGGTCGCCCCCGTCGACTCGAACCCGCGCGGTCACCCGGCCGTGTCATAACCCGTGTGCATCCGCACACGTTGAGTAAATAGCCGACTCCCCACCGAGCTGTGGATAACTCCGCCGTTCCTGTGGATAACCCTGCTGCCGGGCGAGCGGGCCTGTGGACAGACAATCCTCAGCGCGTCCGTGTCATGACACCGTGTCACTTCATGAGCCGCACGCCGCTGCCCCGTCCCACCCTGCTGCCGGGCCTCCCGCGCATCTGGCGCGCCCCGCACACGCTGCAACTCGGCCTCGACCCGCCCCGCGCCGTCCTGATCGACCTGCCCGAGCCGAGCGCCGCCGGGCTGCTCGACCTGCTGGACGGCTCCCGCTCGGAGCGGCTCGCCCTCGCCCGGGCCGGCTCCTTCGGCATGCGCCCCGACGAGGCGCGCACCCTGCTCGACACCCTGCACGCCGCCGGGCTGGTGGTCCCGGCGCAAAGCCTCTTCCCGCCGGCCATGCCGGAGCGCCTGACCGGCGAGGCGGGGGCGCTGGCGCTCGCGGCCGGCACCGCGTCCCCGGCCCGGACGCTGCGCCGCCGGGCCGCGGCCCGGGTCGTCGTCACCGGCCGGGCCCGCCTCGCGCCCGGCGTCGCCGTCGCCCTCGCCGCCGCGGGCGTCGGCCACGTCCATCCGGACCTGACCGGCCGGGTCGACCGGCACGAGACGCCGGGCGGCCCGCTGACCGCCGCCGACATCGGCAGACCCCGGGCCGAGGCCGCGGCGGAGGCCATCCAGCGTGCGGCGCCGGGCACCGAGACCCGCACGGTACGGCGGGGAGCCGCGTCCCTGGTGATCCGTCTCGGCGCGGACCAGCCTCCCGCCCTGCCGGCGATCAGCCGCGCCCAGCGCCGCCGACCCTGCCTCGCCGCGGAAATCCGCGAGGGCAAGGTACTCGTCGGCCCGCTGGTGCCACCCGCGACCTCACCCTGCCTGGGCTGCATCGCCCTGCACCGCCGCGAGCGAGAGCCCGCCTGGCCGGACGTGCCCACCCCGCCGATCCCCGGACCGGGCCCGGCCGAGCCGTGCGCCGCGGCGACGCTGCTCGCCGCGACGGCCTACCTGGCCGCCGAGGCGCTGGCCTTCCTCGACGGCGACACCCCGGAGACCCTGGGCGCCGAGGTGGAGATCAGCAAACCGGGGCGCTTCCGCCGCCGCACCTGGGCGCCGCACCCCGCGTGCCCTTGCGGCCGCCGATCGATGCCCGACCACGGTCGGTAACCGGACTTTCAGCTCACTAGGTGACGGACGGCCCCATCCAGGGCGGTCGAACTCCGCCACGTCGGTCACAATGATCTGGTGACCGACATCCCGCGGCGTGCGGCGTCCCGCACCGCTAAACTCGCCGCCCTCCCCCTCGGCTTCGCGGGACGTACGGTGCTCGGGCTCGGCAAGCGGGTGACCGGCATCGCCACGGACGTCATCTCCGCGGAGATCCAGCAGCGCACCGCCGAGCAGCTCTTCAGCGTCCTGGGCCAGCTCAAGGGCGGCGCGATGAAGTTCGGGCAGGCCCTGTCGGTCTTCGAGGCCGCGATGCCCGAGACGATGGCGGCGCCGTACCGGCAGGCGCTGACCAAGCTGCAGGAGGCCGCGCCGCCGATGCCGGTGGCGAGCGTGCACAAGGCGCTGGCCGAGCAGCTCGGCGCGGACTGGCGGGAGCTGTTCGCCGAGTTCGACGACAGCCCGGCCGCCGCCGCGAGCATCGGCCAGGTGCACCGCGCGGTGTGGAAGCGGCCGCCGACCCTCGACGGCGACCTGCCGAGGATGGTGGACGTCGCGGTCAAGGTGCAGTATCCCGGCGCTGGCGAGGCTCTGATCGCCGACCTCAAGCAGCTGGGCCGCCTGGCCGGCATGTTCAAGATCATTCAGCCGGGCATGGACATGAAACCGCTGCTCAACGAGCTTCGCGCGCGGATCACCGAGGAGCTCGACTACGCCATGGAGGCGGAGGCGCAGACGGCATTCGCCGACGCGTACGCGGACGACCCCGAGATCTACGTGCCGAGGGTCATGGCCGCGGCACCCCGGGTGCTGGTCACCGAGTGGGTCGACGGCACCCCGCTGTCCAAGGTCATCAGCGACGGCACCCCCGCCGAACGCGACGAGGCCGGTCGCCTGACGGCCACGCTGCACTTCTCGGCGCCGGCCCGGGCCGGGCTGCTGCACGCCGACCCCCACCCCGGCAACTTCCGCATCCTGCCCGACGGCCGCCTCGGCGTGATCGACTTCGGCGCGGTGGCCCGGCTGCCCGACGGCCACCCGGAGCCGATCGGCCGCCTGGTCCGCCTGGCGCTGGGCGGCGATGCCCAGGCGGTCGTGGACGGCCTGCGCGCGGAGGGCTTCATCAAGCCCGACGACGACCTCGACGCCGAGGCGGTGCTGAGCTTCCTGCGCCCGATGATCGAGCCGGTGGCGGTGGACGAGTTCCGCTTCACCCGCTCCTGGATCCGCGGCGAGGCGACCCGCCTGTCCAGCCCGAAGTCCCCGGCCTTCCAGCTGAGCCGCAAGCTCAACCTCCCCCCGTCGTACCTGTTGATCCACCGGGTGACGCTGGGCTCCATCGGCGTGCTGTGCCAGCTGGAGGCCCAGGCGCCGTACCGGTCCATCCTGCAGAAGTGGCTACCCGGTTTCGCACCCGTCGCGTGAGCGAGCTTGCGAGCGGGTGCGTAAGAGCTCACCCACCAGGGTGAATCGGTCCCTCGATCTGCGGGGGACGTCCGGAACCCGGGGACCACGCGCTGTGATGCTCGCCCGGTACGAGAATGGGCCCGCCCGCGAAGAACGCGGACGGGCCCTGCGGATTCATTTGTTCAGAGGCGTCCACCCAGTTCACGGGCAGCCCGGTGACGGGCCTCCATCGCGATCTGACGGGCGGGTCGGTGTGCCTCAGGGTGATGGTCGGCCTGAGGCCGACGCATTCGTGCTCGCGAAAGCGCTTCTTGGATGAGTTTCACCTTCGAAGTTCCGTTCGTGTTCACAGCGATGTCTTCCGTCTCTGGTTAAGGGGTGTGTTCGGTCGTTTTCTCAGGCCGCGAGGCGGACCGAGTTGCGGGACTCGAGACCGTTCGCGGCGAGCCGCTCCTCGACCTCGACCTGGAGCTCGGCGTCGCGAGCGACGTCGACCTTGCGGGGACGGCCACGGGGCCGCTTGCGCGGCACGACGGCGCCACGCTCAAAGATCTCGCCGCCCCAGACACCCCAGGGCTCGTTCCGCTCGACCGCACCGGCGAGGCACTCGACGCGCAGCGGGCAGTCCCCGCAGAGCGACTTGGCCAGCTCCAGCTGGGCCGGGGAGTCCGAGAACCAAAGGTCCGGGTCGAACTTCCGACAGGGCAGGTTTGCCTCAAGCTCGACGCTCACGTCGAGTGGGGCCAGCGCCAGACTCATAAAGCCCGGTCACCTCTCTCTTCTTCTCGATCTTCTGGATCGCGATACAGGTCGTGCACCGGCCGGTGAGCCGGCAAAAAAATTAAGGCCGCGGATCCCGGTTACGGGTTCCGCGGCCTCGAGGTGAGCCGGTTGGTCTGTTTAGACCGGCCTTCCTCGAGGCGGGACACCGCTGGCACCATCCGTCATGCGCTTGGAGGTGCCGTTGCTGCCCACGAACCCAGTGGTCCCGTAGCTTCCGTCGACGTCCGCCAGAGTCCTGACCAGCTCGGCCTGGATCTGGACCTGGTGCGCCTGCGAAGCCGGGGCCCGCTCAACGGCCAGGAGCGCCACGGGGGCGGACTCCGGGAGCCACGAAGCGGACGGAGCGCAGACAGCAGCAAGCAGCGTCGACGGTCGCTCGATCGTGTGGTTGAGCTTCATCGGTGCCACCTCCTCCATCGCCTTGCGCTCGGATGTTTCCTCGGACCTGATGAACATGGTTTTAACCCGCGCTCATCTGGTGTGCACTGAGGCTAAGCCCGCCTGCCCGGGGAGGGCAAACGAATTAACGGACTAGTTTTCAAAGTTTTCTGAGCGGTCGCCCGCGGGTGTGTCGCCGCTCACCAGAGCGAACACGGCGGCACCGTACTGGCCGAGTTTGCGGGGGCCTATCCCGGCGATCGCCAGCAGCTCCGGCGGGGTGCCGGGCCGGCGCTCCGCGATCGCCACGATCGTGGCGTCGGTGAACACGACGTATGCAGGGACTTTCTGCTCGGCCGCGGTGGCGGCGCGCCACGCCAGCAGGCGTTCGTAGAGCTCCTCGTCGAGATCGGACGGGCAGGTCGGGCAGCGGCCCAGCTTGCGGTCGGCGCCCGCCAGCAGGGTCCCACCGCAGATCCGGCAGGAGACCACGAGGTTCCGTCGATTGACGGGTTTCCGACTCGCGCCGGCGACGCCCGCCTTCTCCAGCCCGTTGCTGCGCTGGCCGAGCTGCGGCAGGAACCGGCACGGCCGCCGGGCGCGGCCGCCCGGCGAGCGGGACTGGCCGTAGGAGAGCCAGAGCCACTGCCGGGCCCGGGTCACCCCGACGTAGAGCAGGCGGCGCTCCTCCTCGATCTGTTCGGGGGTCTTCGCGTACGTCGTCGGCAGGGTGCCCTCGGCCAGCCCGACGAGGAAGACCGCGTCCCACTCCAGGCCCTTCGCCGAGTGCAGGGAAGCGAGCGTCACCCCCTCGACCGTCGGGGCGTGCTGCTGCTCGGCGCGGCGGGACAGCTCCTCGCAGAACGCCGACAGCGACAGGTCGAGCTGGACCGCGCCGGCCTGGCCGAGCGGCAGCAGGCCGGGCGAGCGGGCGTAGTCCTCGGCGAGGGCCACCAGCGCGGCCAGCGCCTCCCACTGCTCACGCTGCGCACCGCCCGGCGGCGGCCGGTCGCGCGCCCAGCCGGTCGCGGAGAGCGCCTCGACGACGGCCTGCACCAGCGGGGTCTCCCCCGGCGTCGAGCGCACGGCCGAGCGCAACGCGATCATCGCCTGTCGCACCTCGGTGCGTTCGAAGAACCGCTCGGCGCCGCGGATCACGTATGGCACCTCGAGCTCGGCGAGCGCCTTCTCGTACGCCTCCGACTGCGCGTTCGTCCGGAACAGCACCGCGATCTCGCTCGCCGGCGTGCCCGCGGAGATCAGGTCGCGGCAGCGACGGGCGACGGCGACGGCCTCGGCGGGCTCGTCCGGGAAGATCTTGAGGTCGGGCTCGGCCCCGGGTGGGCGCTGCCCGACCAGTTCGAGCCGCAGCTTGGCCTCGGTGCCGCGGGCCTGCTTGATGACCGCGTTGGCGAGGCCGACAACCTGCGGGGTCGAGCGGTAGTCACGGACCAGCCGGACCACCACCGCCTCGCGGCGCTGCCGCGGGAAGTCGACCAGATACGAGGAGGTGGCGCCGGTGAACGAGTAGATGGTCTGGCTGGCGTCGCCGACGACGGTGATGTCGTCGCGGCCGCCGAGCCAGGCCTCGAGCAGCCGCTGCTGCAGCGGATTGACGTCCTGGTACTCGTCGACCACGAAGTGCCGGTACTGCGAGCGGACCTGCTCGGCCACGTCCTGGTGCTCCTCGATGCCCCAGACGGCGGCGCGGAGCATGTCCTCGAAGTCGATGACGCCCTGGCGGCGCTTCAGGGACTCGTAGGCACCGAAGATCTCGGCGACCTTCGCGGCCTCGTAGGGCGGCTCGCGCAGCGCCTTGGCCGCGGCGACGACGTACTCCCCGGGCTCGATCAGGGAGGATTTCGCCCACTCGATCTCGCCGGCCAGGTCGCGGGCGGCCGTGCGGTCGGCGCGGACGCCCACCCGGTTCGCCGCGAGCGTGACCAGGCGGGCCTTGCTCTCCACCAGCTCGGGCATCGCCCGGCCCTCGAGCAGCCGCGGCGCGAAGTAGCGGACCTGGCGCAGCGCCGCGGCGTGGAACGTGCGGGCCTGCACCCGGCCGGCGCCGAGCCCGGTGAGCCGGGCCCGCATCTCGGCGGCGGCCCGCGCGGTGAAGGTGACGGCGAGCACGTGCCGGGGGCTGATCTCCCCTCGCAGGGTTCGATAGGCGATGCGGTGGGTGATGGCACGCGTCTTGCCCGTGCCGGCCCCGGCGAGGATGCAGACCGGCCCCGCGGGGGCGGTCACCGCCCTACGCTGATCGGGGTCGAGACCGGCGAGCACACGTTCGGCTGTCACAACCGGGAATCATGGCACCCCCGTCCGACGTTTCCCGTGATGGCGTACCGCCCTGTGATGTCTGCGAAGGAGATCCGACCGATGTTGACCATGTACTCGACGTCCTGGTGTGGCTACTGCCACCGGCTCAAGTCCCAGCTCGACCGGGAGGGAATCGGGTACGAGGTCGTCGACATCGAGCAGGACCCGGCCGCGGCGGAGTTCGTGATGGGCGTCAACGGCGGCAACCAGACCGTGCCGACGCTGCGTTTCCACGACGGGTCGGCGCTGACCAACCCCTCGATCGTGCAGGTCAAGCAGCACCTGGCCGCCATCGCCGCCTAGGGGACACCGGGGCGCTGAGGGCGGGGGCCGGTCGCGGAATCGGCCGGCCCCACCCGCGTCACGGAATGAGCGCGGGAACGCTCGAGTCGAGGAGTCCCTGGCGCTTGAGCTCGCCGTAGAGCGGGGTGGTCTCGGGGTAGTGTCCCCACGCGTGGTCGCCGCTGCCGTCGCCGCAGTGGCCGAGCAGCTGCTTCTGCACCGGCGAGAACGACGCCCACTCGGCCGAACCGGGCAGCTCCGCAACCTCATCGCGGCCGGCCACCCAGCGGTAGGTGTAGCCGAAGAAGGCACCCACGCGAGTGATCGGCGAGTAGTTGTCCGACCGGGCGTGCCAAAGGCGACGGTCGAAGACGACCAGGTCGCCCGGGTTCGCGGTGATCTGGAGGGCACCCTCGGGCTGCGGCCACGGAACGCCGCGCGACGGCGGGCCCGGCAGCCAGTTCGTCAGGTGACTGCCCGGCAGCACCGTGAAGTTGCCCCGGCCGGTCTCGCTGACGTCCGACAGCCAGTAGGCGAGCTTCACCGACGTCCGCGGGCGGGGGTCGGTCTCTAGCTCACGGTTCTGCCGGCCGCCGTCCTGGTGCCAGTGCCACCAGTCCTTCTGCTTCTCGTGGATCTGCGGGTGCACGTCGACGTGCGAGTGGTAGACGTGCACGTTCCAGCCGAGAATCGACCAGATGTACTTGAACGCCTTGGGGTGATCAAGGAGGAATGCCAGCTCCGGGTTGTTGGTCACCGCGGAAAGCTGGTGCAGGGCACCGGTCGGCCCGAGGCCGCCGTCGCGCGCCGCCTTTTCCTTCGACCGCAGAATCGCGGTGCGCGCTATCGCCACCTCGTCCGGGGTCAGAACCGCCGGTATCACGAGGAAGCCGTCGCGGTCGAACTGCGCGCGCTCCTCGGCCGTCATCGGGGTCCAGGTCTGCTCCGCAAGCAGGGACATCTAGATACCTCATCTCCGTGTCTGCCCATCCAGACGCTGGAGTGTGCTCCCATCGTTGCTAAGCCGGTGTGAATAATTCTTTGATTAGAGAAATGTGAATCCCTTAACGGCGGAAATCACCCAACCATCGCTCAACGAGATAAAACGCGATGGAGGATCGCATAGGGAGATTCATGCGTACGCCGCTTTCCGGCTCCACATAGTCACCGGCGATCATGCGGGTGATGTCGGCCCGGCTGAACCACCGGGCCTCGTCGATCTCCTCCGGGTCCACTGTGATCGCCTGGTCCCGGTCCGCCACCGCGGTGAAGCCGAGCATCAGCGAGCCCGGGTACGGCCAGGACTGGCTGCCCTCGTACTGAAGGGAGCTCAGCCGGACGCCGACCTCCTCGCGCACCTCGCGCACGACGGCGGCCTCGGCCGACTCACCCGGCTCGACGTATCCGGCCAGGCAGGAGAACCGGCGCACGCCGCCGACCTCGGGCCAGGCGGCGTTGTGGCCCAGCAGGCAGCACCCCTGTTCACCCGGCCGGCCGTCGTGGACGAGCACGATCATCGCGGGGTCCGTGCGGGGCCACATCTGCTGCCCGCCGGCGTCCACCCGCGACCAGCCCGCCTCGATGACGGTTGTCGGCTCGCCATTGCGCGGCGAGAACCGGTGACTGGCGTGCCAGTTGCCCAGCGCCGCCGCGGTGGTGAGGATCCCGGCATCGCGCGGGTCGAGCCGGTGACCGATCTCCCGCAGGGTCAGCGCCTCGGCGGCGCCGGCCTCGGGCAGCGGTGCGTCGACCGCGAAGATCGGCACCCCGGCCGGGTCGATGCCGAGGAACAGCCGTTCGCCCTCGGGGGCCGCGTCGGCCGCGACCAGCACCAGCCGCGGCGAACCCTGCGCGCGGCCGGTGACCAGCGCCCGTCCGCCCTTGGCGACGTCGATGATCACCACCAGGCCGGACTTCCACGCGCTCGCGAGCCAGTCCTCGTCGCGCCGGTGGTGTGCGGCCCGGTCCAGGCTCGTCCGGGCCAGGGGCGGTCCGTCCAGGCCGGGCTGCTCACCGACGTCAGGCTGTTCCCCGGACTGACTCACTCGGCCAGTTCCACCGCGGTCAGGGCCGCCAGGGGTGCCTCGATCTTCTCGGCGTCGCCGAGCACGACCGTGACCGCGGCCGACGGCGCCAGATAGCGGGCCGCCGCCTCCGCGACCTGTTCCCGGGTCGCCGAGGCCAGCGCCGCCGAGTGTTCCCGCAGGTGGTCCAGCCGCAGGCCGAAGCTCGCGAAGACGCTGGCGAGACCGGCCAGGCCGGCCTGGGTGGACATGCCGAGGCGCAGGGTGCCCAAGGAGTAGCGGCGGGCCTGCTCCAGCTCCTCCTCGCCGGGCGGGAGGCTGGCGATGCGACCCAGTTCGTACAGGGTCTCGAGCATCGCGGGGCCGGTGACCTCGGTGGCCACCTCGGCCGCCACCACCAGCGCGGAGCCGGCGACGAAGTGCTCGATGGCCGAGTGCGGGCCGTAGGTGTAGCCCTTGTCCTCGCGGATGTTCTCCACCCAGCGCGAGGAGAAGTAGCCGCCGAAGACCATGTTGGCCAGCTGCAGCGCCGCGTAGTCCGGATCGGTCCGGGTCAGCGCCGGCAGCGCCATGCGCAACGACGACTGCACCGCGCCGGGGCGGTCGACCAGCCGCAGCGGACCGGGCTCCAGCTCCGGGGTGGGCGGCACGTTGCCGTCGCGGCTCGGGCCGATCCAGCCGCCGAGCGCCTTCTCGGCCGAGTCGATCGCCTTCTCCGGGTTGAGGTCGCCGACGAGCACCAGCACCGCGCCGTCGGGGCGGACCCGGTCGGCGTGCAGGGCCCGCAGCTGTCCCGGGCGTACGCCCTTGACCTGCTCCGCCTCGGGGGTCTGCACCGCGTACGGATGCCGGCCGTACATCCGGTGCAGCAGGGCCGTCCGGGCCAGGTGCGCGGGCTGGGTCTGCGCGACCTGGATGTGGTCGACGAGGCGGTCCCGCTCGGTAGCGACCTCCTCGGCCGGGTACGTCGGGTCGGAGAGCACGTCCGCGAGGATCTCCAGCATCCGGTCGAGGCCGGCGGCGAGGGAGTTGCCGGTGACCAGCAGCCGGTCCGGGTCCAGCCCGGCCGAGAGCCCGCCGCCGACGGTCTGCAGCTCGGCGGCGATGTCGATGCTGGACATCCTCGCGGTGCCGGTGAACAGAGCCTGCGACAGCAGCGTGGCGCGGGCCAGCGGCGCCCGGCCGAACGGCACGCGCAGCCGCACCTCGACCAGGGGCACGGCGGGGCGGCGGATGGCGATGACGGTGAGCCCGCTGCTGAGCGTGCGCTCGGCCTGCTTGGGCAGCTTGAGCTTGCTGTCCGGAATCAGCTCCGGTAGGGGCCTCACGCTCACTGGTTCGCTCCTGGGACGACCTCGATGGTGGAACGGCGCTCCGGCCGCAGGGTGGCGGCGGCGGCGAGGATCTGCGCCTCGGTGACCTCACCGACGAGCCGGGGCAGGTCGTTGAGCATCTCCGGACGGCCGCGCTGCGCCTCGAGCACGGCCATCGGCAGCGCCCGGCCCAGCACGGCGTCGGTGTCGCGCAGCAGGTGGGTGGCCATGCGGGCCTGGGTGCGGGCGAGCTCACCCGGCGCCAGCCCGCCGGTCGCGAGCCGGTCGAGCTCCTCGTCGACGGCGCGCAGCACCTTGTCGGCGTCGCCGCCGGGCGGCATGTGCGCCTGCAGGAGCATCGCGGTCGGGTTGCGGACCTGGTACTCGTCGCCCATGAATCCGATGTAGCCGCCGACGCTGGTGACCGTGCGGTCGCGCTGCACCAGCCGCTCGACCAGCCGGGACGCGTCGCCGTCGGTGAGCACCTCGGCCAGCACCACGTACGGGAGGTAGTCCTCGAAGCTGCCGATCGGGTCCGGTACCCGCCATCCGCTGGCCACCGCCGGCAGCGGAGCGAGCCGGTCGACGTAGCTCTCCCGGCGCTCGCCCTTGATGTCGGGCTCGGCGAAGTCGGGCAGCTTCGGCTTGGACCGGGCCTGCACGTCGCCGAAGTGCCGCTGCACGAGGACCGTCGCCTCGGCCACGTCGAAGTCGCCGGCGACGGTGAGCACCGCGTTGCCGCAGGCGTAGTACTTGTCGAAGAACTCCTCGGCGTCCGCGACGGTCGCGTGGTCGAGGTCGCCGAACGAGCCGTAGCCGTCGTGCGCGTTGGCGAACGTCTCGAACATCACCGGGGGCAGCCGGAGCCAGGGGAACCCGCCGTACGGCCGGTTGAGGACGTTGACCCGGATCTCCTCCTTGACCACGTCCACCTGGTTGCGCAGGTTCTCCTCCGTCAGGCGCGGGCCGCGCATGCGGTCGGCCTCGAGGAAGAGGGCCCGCTCGAGGGCGCCGGCCGGCAGCACCTCGAAGTAGTCGGTGTAGTCCAGATGGGTCGAGCCGTTGAAGCTGCCGCCGGCGCCCTGCACGTGCCGGAAGTGCGCGAGCTTCTCCAGGTTCTCCGAGCCCTGGAACATCAGGTGCTCGAAGAGGTGCGCGAAGCCGGTACGGCCCTCCGGTTCGGAGCGGATGCCGACGTCGTACACGACCGCCACCCCGACGACCGGTGCGGTGCGGTCGGGCGTGAGGACCACCCGCAGACCGTTGTCGAGGGTGAATCGTTCGACCGGATACTTCGTCGCGGGAATCTTCATTTTGCGCGCCACATCAGAGAATCTAACCCGACGAGGCGGCCGTTGACGGGTTCGGCCGCCCGACGCCCTCGATCGCGGGTACCGGGTTTGGCGTAGTGAGTCCGTGACGTCAGGTAAATGCTTCGATATCCTGTCGCGTCCGATCACACCATCACCGACGGGGAGCCGAGACTGTGCCCGTTCAGTTGCGCGTGGAGTGCGAGTCGACCGGAGACGGTGAGTCGCTGTACCGCTGGCTGCGCCGGGAGCAGGTGGTACGGGTCGAGGGCGAGCTGACCCGCGCGCCCGCCGGCGGCAACGAGACGATGGGCACCCTGCTCGACGTCCTGACCCTGGTCATCGGCAGTGGCCTGTCCGCCGGTCAGCTCGCGCTCGCCGTGAGCGCCTGGCGCGACTCCCGCCGGCCCGCGCCCAAGGTGACGATCACGCACACCGCCGCGGACGGCAGCGTCACCCGGATCGAGACGACCGACCAGCCGGCACTGGCCGCCGCGCTGACCGAGCTCCAGCAGCGCGAACAGAAGTAAGCCTCCCATGAGCGACATCGCGGACCCGGCCGCCTCCCAGGTCGTCCTGATCGGTGTGTCGGAGTACCGCCGGCTCTCCACGCTGCCGGCCGCCCGGCGCAATGTGACCGATCTGCGTGATCTCCTGCAACACGAAGATTTATGGGGTGTCCCGGCGGAGAACTGCCACGTGCTGATCGACCCGGAGTCGCCGGCCGAGGTGAGCCGGGCGATCCGCAAGGCCGCCGCCGCGACCGGGGGCGGTGGGCTGCTGCTGGTCTACTTCGCCGGGCACGGTCTCGTCGACGCCGACGACGGCAACCTGATCCTCGGGCTGCCCGGCTGCGACCCGGAGGTGCCGTACGAGCGCGGCGTGCCGTACGACTGGATCCGCCGCGCGGTCGCCGACACCCGGGCGCGCCGGCGGGTGGTGATCCTCGACTGCTGCTACTCGGGCCGGGCCGGCTCCGAGCTCGGCGGCGACGGAACGGGCACCGACTTCGTCGCCGACAAGGCTGAGGCCGAGGGCACCTGCCTGCTGGTCTCCGCGCCCGCGAACCGCCCGGCGATGGCGCCGCGCGGCGAGGCGTACACCGCCTTCACCGGCGAGCTGATCCGGCTCCTGCGCGACGGCCTGCGCCCCGCTCCCCCGGAGGCGACCCCGGCCACGCTCACCGTCCACACGATCTGGCGCACGGTACGCCGGGCGATGCTGCGCCGCGGCTTCGAACGTCCGGAGTTGCGGGCCCGCGACGCCGGCGGCGAGATCTCGCTGGTGCACAATCCGGCGGCGCCGCGGCACAACCTGGCGGGCAGCGTGCTCTACGCGGCGCCCTGGTTCGTCGACGAGGACCTGAGCCAGCGCGCGATCCTGGTGCTGCGGCACAACCAGACCGGCGCGGCCGGCGTCTGCATCACCCGGCCGGACGGCGAGATCCCGGAGGAGTTCCCGGAGGCCTGGCGGCCGCTGCTGCACAATCCGGCGGCGCTCTTCAACGGCGGGCCGGTGGCCCGCGACGGCTACATCGTGGTGACGCTGCTGCGCGCGGGCGCGAGCCAGCCGATGCGCTTCACGCCGGTACGCGACCGGCTCGGCACGATGGCCCTCTCGGCGGCGCCCGAGGACGTGGCCGGCTCGGTCGACGCGATGCGGGTGTTCGTCGGCTACCTGGGCTGGCGGGCCGGCGAGTTGGAGGAGTTCCTGGACCACGGCGCCCTGATCGCCAGCCGCCACACCTCGAGACAGGTCTTCACCGAGCGACCCGCCGAGCTGTGGCAGTCCCTGCAGGCCGTCCGATGAGCGATCCGCCGATCCGCGGCCAGGGAGCGGGG